>JAFQEB010000103.1 GCA_017399225.1 Clostridia bacterium
ATTTGCAGAGGGTTTCTTCCGCTGAAAGCGGAAATTCAGAGAAACCCTCTGCAACCCGAGCCGCCCAGCACCGCAGCCGCAAAGCGGACAACTCATAGGGAAAAGAGGGGGGACCGGGGGGAAAGCACCATTTTGCTTTCCCCCCGGCGGCTTTGCGCCGCTTTCGACGCGCGAAAGCGGCTCTCTGCGGCAGAATAAGCCTGCTTCACAACCCTCAATTTATCGACTAAACGCCCCTCCATTCCCCCACGATCAGAGCAGGGCACAATGTCCCGCACGGCGTCCGTGCATTGCCCTTGCGGGGCCGCAGCAGCAAACAAGCATCCGGAAAAACGCTGGGTGCTTGTTTGTTTTTGTTGTCAGACAAGTTGAGCCGCAGGAAGCCGTCCGCAGGGCGCGCCGACTTTCCTGCCGGGTTGCGACGGCCTCTGACAGGCCCCGCTTTCCTGCGCAAGGAAGCGGCGTTTTTCGACAAAGGTAGTTCGCCTTCGACAGTCTTTTCCCTTTCACGGCCGGATGCGACGTGCTATACTGGCGTTGCGGCACAAAAAAGCGCAGCCCCTGTCGGATGCTGCGGAGGGAGCGAAGGATCATGGTGGAGTATCAGCTTTGGTGGCCCGGAGAGCAGGGGCTGGGGACGGGGGAGACCCTGCTGTTGGTGGCGGTGGACGCTGCCGGGGGAGAGCGGCCCGGGCTGCCGGAGAATGCGCTGCCCTGCCGCGTGCTGGGCACCCTTTCGCCGGGCTGCCCGCCTTTCCCGGACAGGCGCAGGCAGCGGGAGGAGACGCCCTCCCGTGCGGCAAGGCTGCTGACGGCCCTGGGGGTGCCAGTCAATCTGCTGGGACATGCCTATCTCTGCACGGCCCTGGCGCTGGTAACGGCCCATCCGGAAATGAAGCGGGGCCTGATGCGGACGCTCTATCCGGAGGTGGCGCAGCGCCACGGGGTCACGGCCCGGAGCGTCGAAAGGGCCATCCGCCATGCCATTGCGCAGACCTGGGTGCGCGGCGGCGGGGAGGAATACCGCCGGCTGCTGGGCCGCATGGGCAGCATCGTTGCCGATCGCCCCACCAACAGCGAATTCATCGCGCTGCTGGCGGATTACCTGCTGGCGGAGCGGCGGGGCGCACAGGCCCTGTAAGGGCGGCGTTTGCTTTTGTGGTTGCGCGCCGGACGGGATGTGGTATAATGGCAGGGAACACATCACGCATACGGAGGCGCGGCATATGATGCTCCAAAACCCGATCCTGCCGGGATTCTATCCCGATCCGTCCATCTGCCGGGTGGGCGATGACTTCTACATGGTCACCTCCAGCTTCAGCTACTTTCCGGGGGTACCGGTGTTCCACAGCCGCGACCTGGTCAGCTGGGAGCAGATCGGCCACTGCCTGGATCGTCCGGAGCAGCTGCCCCTGGACTGGCAGTATATCTCCGGCGGTGTCTATGCCCCCACCATCCGTTGGCACGACGGGCTGTTCTATATGGTCACCACCAACGTCAGCCATGGCGGCAACTTCTTCGTCACGGCGGCGGATTCTGCGGGCCCGTGGAGCGCCCCGGTCTACATCAAGGGGGCGCCGGGCATCGACCCCACCATCTTCTGGGATGACGACGGAACGGTTTGGATGACGGCTACCACCGACTGGCAGGAGCAGCGGCCCGGCGTGTGGATCGCCCGGCTTGACCTGGATGCCGGCTGCATCCAGGGGGAGCGGACGCTGGTCTGGCAGGGGGCACTGGTGAATGCCTGGTCGCCCGAAGCGCCTCATATATACAAAAAGGACGGCTGGTACTACCTGATGATCGCCGAGGGCGGTACGGAGGATTACCATGCCGTGACCATCGCCCGAAGCCGGGAGATCCTGGGCCCCTACGAAGGGTATCCGGGCAACCCGATCCTGACCCACCGCCACCTGGGGCTGGATTATCCCATCTGCAATGTGGGCCACGGCGACCTGGTGCAGCTGCAGGATGGCTCCTGGTACATGGTGGCGCTGGCCTCCCGCCTCTACGGCGGCTATCACAAGAATATGGGCCGGGAGACCTTCATTGCCCCGGTGGACTGGTCGGGGGAGTGGCCGGTGGTCAGCCCCGGCACGGGCCGCGTGGAATGGACGTACCCCGCGCCCGATCTGCCGGCGCATCCCTTTCCGCAGCCGGACAGCGACGACTTCCGCGCCCTGTGCTGGAATACCCTGGGCACCCCTGGGGCGGATACATATACCGTTGACGGCGGCGTGCTGACCCTGCGCAGCCCCCGGGACTGGCTCGTGCCCGACGATCTGCCCCGTGAGGCGGCCCCCAACGGTTGCCCCGGATTCTACGCCCGGCGGCAGCAGCACATGACCTTCACGGCAGAGGTGACCGTCCGCGTGCCGGAAAGGGGCGAGGCGGGCCTGATGCTGCTGCAGAACGGCTTCAACCACCTGCGGGTGAGCGTCGCCCGCACGGCTGAAGGCGTCAGGGTGCAGGCCGTCCGCAGTGAAAAGTGCGGCAAGCCGGATTACCTCAATCCCCGGGAGTACCCCCGGGAGGTGACGGTGCTGTGGCAGGGCGGCGATACGGCGGACGAGGTGACCCTCGGCATTGCAGCCAGGGGCCAGGAGCACCGCCTGATCGTCAACGGCCAGGCCGTGGCGGTCGCCGACGGCGGGTTCCTGGGCAGCGAGACCGCCGGTGGCTTCGTGGGCGCTTATGTGGGCTGCTTCGTCAGCGGCCCGGGCGCGCAGGCAAGCTTCAAAAACTTCCGCTACCGGGGCGAATAATGCTTGTCAGCATCGGCCGGATGGTGTATCATAGAAGAAAGTAAGGATACAGGATCCGGGCTCGCCGGATCACAGGAGGTACTGCGGATGTCTGAAATGGATACATCCACAAAATACGCCGTTCCCGTAGGCACGGCGGAGCTGTCCACCAAGCGGCCTGCGGATGCGGTGCTCAGACCCAGGGCCTGGCAGATGCTGCCGGTCCGCAAGGGCGCAAAAGGCGTGAAGGACGGCGCCATCTGGGTGTGGCTCGGCATCAATACCGCCGCGGCGGTCGTGTTTGTCTGCCTGTTCGGAATGGAGGGTGAAGAGACAGGCGTCGCTATATCGGTGATGCTCTGGCTGCTATCGCTGCCGGTGCTGTGGATCGCCAAAATCGTCCGCAATCGGCTCAAGATGCTGAAGGAAGAGGAGCTGGTGACGGAGTCCTACGGCGAGGCCTGCGTGCTGCTCGATGTGAAGACGAGGAAGCGCCGCGTCCGCATTCCTGACGCCTACCGGGGGATGAAGATCACCGAGGTGCGGGGCGGATTTGCCAGGAAGCGCAAGTTCCACACGGTCATCGTGCCGGTGGGGGTGGAGATGCTTTCCGAGGGCCTGTTTGCCCGCTGCGGCAAGCTGACCCATGTGCAGCTGCCCACCCACATGAAGCAGCTCCCGGCCAACCTGCTGGAGAGGTGCCGGAAGCTGGAGAAGATCGTGATCCCCATGCTGGTGGAGGAGATCGGCTCCCGTGCCTTTGCAGACTGCAAGGCGCTGCGGGATGTGTATGTGACCGCAGGCACCCGCTATATCTCCCCGGACGCCTTTGACGGCTGCACGGACATGATGTTCCACGTGCAGGAGGGCTCCGAGGCCGAGCGCTATGCCCAGGAGCATGGCATCAACTATTCTTATACATAATGATCCGCAAACAAACGCGCGCCCGGATTCCATTTCGGAATCCGGGCGCGCTCTATGCGTCGAAATACTGCTTATGCACTATTTCGAAGTTTTGCACTCGTATACTGATCGATCGGCCATCATTGAGCGAGCTCAGCGCTGGCATACACCTTCGCTTCGCTACGGAACCTTTGCGCCTGCGTAGCAACTCCACACTGTGGAGTCGGTTCGTTCGGCAAATGCAAGCATTTGCTCCCACTGGTCGGCGCACGCGCCTCGCTCCTCCCGGCCGTTTGCATGCGTCATGTGTAACACACTGCGCGCGGCAGGGGAGGTGAGCGCCTTACTCGTCGCCCAGGTCGGTTTCGAGCAGGGTGAGGAGATCGTCCTCGTCCTCCTCGGGCATCACGCCGGGCTCGTCGGGCTCGATAACGGTGGGGTTGGCGAAGATCTCCGCGCGGATGACGGCGTCGATCTCAGCGGTGATCTCAGGGTTGTCCCGCAGGAACAGGCGGGTGTTCTCGCGGCCCTGACCGATACGCTGATCCTTGTAGGAGAACCAGGCGCCGGACTTGTGGATGATGTCGCGCTCCACGGCCATGTCCAGCAGGGTGCCTTCCTTGCTGATGCCCTCGCCGTAGACGATGTCGAACTCGGCCACGCGGAAGGGCGGGGCCACCTTGTTCTTCACGACCTTGACCTTGGTGTGGTTGCCCACGACCTCGCTGCCGTTCTTGAGCTGCTCGCCGCGGCGCACGTCCAGGCGCACGGAGGAGTAGAACTTCAGCGCACGGCCGCCGGGGGTGGTTTCGGGGTTGCCGTACATCACGCCGACCTTCTCGCGCAGCTGGTTGATGAACACGGCCACGCAGCCGGTCTTGTTGATGATGCCGGCCAGCTTGCGCAGGGCCTGGGACATCAGGCGGGCCTGCAGACCCACGAAGGAGTCGCCCATCTCGCCGTCGATCTCCGCCTTGGGCACCAGGGCCGCCACGGAGTCGATGACGATGACGTCCAGCGCGCCGGAGCGCACCAGGGCCTCGACGATCTCAAGGGCCTGCTCGCCGGTATCGGGCTGGGAGACGTACAGCTCGTCGATATTCACGCCCAGCTTCTTGGCGTACACGGGATCCAGGGCGTGCTCCGCGTCCACGAAGGCAGCGATGCCGCCGGCCTTCTGGGCCTCGGCGACGATGTGCAGCGCCACGGTGGTCTTACCGGAGGATTCGGGGCCGTAGATCTCGACGATACGGCCGCGGGGAATGCCGCCCACGCCCAGGGCTGCGTCCAGCGTCAGGCAGCCGGTGGGGATGACCTGCACGTTCTGCTCGGTGCGCTCGCCCAGCTTCATGACGCTGCCCTTGCCGAACTGCTTGTCCAGGGTGTTCAGCGCGTGCTCCAGCGCCTTGAGCTTCTCTTCCTGCGCGCCGGAAACGGGCGCGTTCTTCTCGGGCTTGGTGGTCTTCTTTGCGGCCATTGATATGACTTCCTTTCACAAACGGACGATGCCGTCAATTCTATCGGGGATGCTATCATCTTAACATAGCGAACGTAAGTTTGCAAGGGGAACACGCGATAAAAAGTGAAATGCGTCAAGCGACTATATATTATTTTTTTTTGGTTTTCCGCACAGGTTGCACTTCGGCCGAAGCAATCCTTCGAAATAGCCCCCGCAATCACAACGTTTCATCCTGCGATAGTACCACGCAGAACCATCAAAGGCACGTTCCTGCGACTTGAGCATCCCCGTATCAGCTGCAATGATCTCCGTTAAATTGCTGCAGCGGAAAAACGGAATAGCATCGGCATCAATAAAGAACCGCGTGCCTTTTCCCAGAATCGTCAGTTTCCGAAGTTTCGTGCACCATTCAAACGCAGACTCCCCCACCGACTCAACACTTCTTGGCAGCGTAATCTCTTCGAGATTATCGCAATGATAGAACGCATGAGCCGGTAGGAAAGTTAGCCCCTCAGGCAAGGTGACCTTCTTCAGTCCCGTCGTTTGGGGCAGCGCCACATACTGAACCGCCGGAGGAATCACCAATTCATGCAAGGAACGGCATCCCTCAAATGGAGCCTCCAATCGGCGCAGCGTATTCGGCAGCTGGACTTTCTCAAGATTGTGACAATTTGCAAACGCGCCAGCCAGGATCTCTGTCACACCCTCGCCAATTTTTACAGCGGTCATTCCAAAACAGTCTCTGAATGCACCGTTACCAATGATGCGTACCCCCTCCGGGATGGTAACATCAGTAGCTGCACCATTGTATTTTTCAAGTGTGCCTGCACGAATGGAAAAATCCTCTTTTTGATTGAACACGTTCACAGATTCAGCAACAATGTGATTCGTAACCGTGTAGTGATTGATCGCTTTTTCCACAACATAGGCCGACGAACAATGCTGACAAATAGCAGCATCCTTTGTATTGTCAACTTGCAACGTCGCGCCACAGTTTGGGCATTTGGCAAGAACAAGTGGCACAGTATATCCTCCTTTACAGCGCCCTAAGGGTAAAGGTGAACGAATAAGGCTTGTCAGCCGGGTAGCAGTACTTGGGGAGGGTGGGGGCGCCCCAGGAGTCGTCGCCGCCGACGCCCTTGCGGAACATGGCCACGTCCAGGACGGTCTTGACCGGGCCCATGAGGTCGGAGCAGTGGCGGGCGGCGGAGAGCTGCTCGGGGAGCCAGGGCTGCACGCTGATCTCGAGGTTGTCGCCCATCACCAGGACGCCGTGCTGATCCTTGTCCGTCACGGACAGGGACTGCACACCGCCGCGATTGCCGCTTTCCTGGGGGTTGAGGTAGGGGCTCATGCCGTCCTTGACCCGGTAGAGGTGCCAGCCCAGGTACGCGCCCTCGCGGCGGTCGACGTAGTTCTCCGCCGGGCCGTAGCCGTAGTAGTTGACCGTATCCAGCCGGGGATCCAGCTGGAAGCTCAGGCCCAGGGCGGGCATGTCCGGCAGATCCGGAACGCCGGGCCAGTTCACCGTGACCTCCACTGCGTCCTGGGAGCGGACGGTATATACCACGGACATCTCAAAATCCTTGAGCATGGGCGTGGTGTAGCGGTAGGTCAGGCGGGTGCAGCCGTCCTCCGTCTCCACATGGGCATAGCTGCGGTGATTGTAGCGGCTGATGAGGTGGTACACGCCCTGGCGGACGCTGTAGCCGTTGCCGTCGTCGTTGTCGGTGGATGCGCGGAACAGGCTCAGCTGGGGCGCGCACAGGAGGGTCTCGCGGCCGGCGCGGTCGCGGAAGGAGATCAGCCCCTTGCCGCGCTCAAAGAGCACGCCCATTTTGTCGCTGCGAAGGCCCACATTGCCGTCGCTCAGCACGGGCCTGGGGCCGTCGTTGTGGAAGACAGGGGCCTCCGGCTCGCCGTAGATGGTCTGGCCGTGGCTGAGGATCGTGCCCGCCGGCAGAATGCCCGTATCCTCCCGCAGGACGAGGTAGCAGGTCAGCACGACCTGACCCTCCGTGGGGAGCTTGCCGTAGGGCAGGCTGATATGCTTCGATTCGCCGGGGGCGATCTCCGGCAGCATGATCTCGCCGGCCTTGACGGGCTTCATGTCGCATTCCACCGTCCAGCGGACGGCATAGCCGGTCAGGGGCGCAAAGAGCTTGCGGTTCCAGACGGTGACGCCGGTCTTGCCGGGCTTGAGGAACACATCGCGGTAGAGGTAGCGCACGTCCTGCGTCTTGGCGGAGGGGGTGCGGTCCGCCAGCACGATGCCGTTGCCGATGAACTGCCAGTCGCAGGGCTTGTCACCGAAATCACCGCCGTAGGCAAAGCGCTCCTGCCCGTTGGGTGCCACGGTGCGCAGGCCCTGGTCGATGTAATCCCAGATGAAGCCGCCCTGGTACATGGGGTACTTGTCCTCCAGCGCGGTGTACTCGCTCATGCCGCCCAGGGAGTTACCCATGGCGTGCATGTACTCGCAGTTGATGAAGGGGCGCTGGGGATCGTTTTTGAGGTAGCGCTCGATGTCCGCCGCCTTCAGGTACATGTGGGAGAGCATATCGGAGGTGTGCCGGTAGCGCTCGTCATGCACGCAGCTCTCGTAGTGTACCAGGCGGGTGGGGTCGGTCTTGCGGAAGTACTCGGAGAGGTCGAAAAGGTTGCAGCCGCCCCAGGCCTCGTTGCCGCAGCTCCACATCAGCACGCAGGCGTGGTTCTTGTCCCGCTCCAGCATGTAGCGGCCGCGGTTGAGGACGGCCTCGTGCCATTCGGGCTTGTCGCCGGGCACCACCCAGTCGTGCCAGGGGGCCCAGGAGCCGTGGGTCTCGATATTGGTTTCGTCGATGACGTACAGGCCGTACTCGTCGCAGGCCCGGTAGAAGGCCGTCATGTTGGGGTAATGGCTGGTGCGGATGGCGTTGATATTCAGGCTCTTGCAGATCTGAATGTCCTTCAGCAGCGTCTCCCGGCTGACCACGCGGCCGTGGTCGCAGTCGAACTCGTGGCGGTTCACGCCGTGGAAGACGATGCGCTTGCCGTTGAGGCACATGATCTTGTCGATCATCTCAAACTGGCGGAAGCCCACCCAGGTACGGCTGACCTCGGTCACCTGGCCCATGGCGTTGGTGAGGGTCACGGTGAGGGGATAGAGGTTGGGCGTTTCGGCGCTCCAGAGCTTCACGCCGGGGATGACGGCGTCAAACTGCACCTGCATCTGCCCGGTGACGGGCCGGGTCTCCTCGTAGAGCACCTTGCCCTCGCGGTCGGTGAGCGTCACGCGGGCCTGACCGGCGCGGCCGGCCACGGTGAGCAGCGCATCCAGATGCGCGGTGGTATAATTGTCCGTCAGGGGCGTGCGGACGCGGATATCCGCCAGATGGCTCTCGGGCCAGAAGTGCAGCGATACGCTGCGGTGGATGCCAGAATAGCGCCAGAAGTCCTGATCCTCCAGCCAGGAGCCGGAGCAGCGCTTGAAGATCCGCAGGGCCAGGCGGTTTTCGCCCACCCGCACAAAGGGGGTGATGTTGAAGGCGTGGGCGGTGAAGGAATCCTCGCAGTAGCCGACCTCATGCCCGTTGACATACACCAGCACCGCCGCCTCCGCGCCCGCCAGGTGCAGCACGATCCGGTGCTGCATGTCCTTCAGCGACAGGGTGAAGGGCTTCACGCAGGTGACGGTGGGGTTGTATTCGCTGGACACCTCCGGGGGCGTCAAAGCCTCATGGCCGTCCCAGGGGTACTGGACATTGACATACTGGGGCGGATCCCATTCCGGGGCGACGAGCTGGAACTCGCAGGGGATGCTGATCTCCCGGAGCGTGGCGTCCAGGGAGGAGCCCTTGAGCAGCTCGTTGGGGGCGTCGGCGGGGTTCATGGCGAAATGGGCCTTCCAGGCGCCGTCCAGCGAACGAACCAGGGAGGAGACGCCGCTCTCCGCTTCCTGCAGGGTGGCGTAGAAATCGTGGTCAGAGCAGGGGGGCAGGACGTTGACCAGCGTGATCTCCGGATCAGCCAGCCAGGCAGGGGTGAACTTCTCTCCGCGGGCGGTGCTCATGATGGGCGCTCCTCTCGTTTGTGGTGCTGGGGAAGGGAACTTGTCTCAACCGGAACCTTACTTTTCCGGCAGGGGCTCGCCAAAGGGATAGTAGGTGTTGTCCTGGAAGGAGTAGTACATGATATCGTACCGCTCATGCTCGCGCCAGCCTGCGCCGGTGGACTGATAGGTTTCTGCCTCGATGTGACAGTTGGGCAGCGCTGCCTGCAGCTTATCGATCTCCTCCTGCTTGAGGTTCGGGTTATAGGAGATCCACAGCCGCTCCAGGCTGGTGCAGGAATACAGGGGGCTCAGGTCGGTGATGTTGTTGTGGCACAGGTTCAGATCCAGCAGCTTTTCATGGTTCGCCAGGGGTGAAATATCGGTGATGTCCTGCATGAACAGCTCAATGTACTCCAGCTCGTACAGCTCTGTCAGGGGGGTAAGATCGGTGACCGGTACCTTGGAGTCAATGCAGATCAGCCGTTTCAGGCCCGGGAAGTTGGTCAGGAAGCTGAGGTCGGTCACATTGTTGTGGCCCACGTCGATGGCCAGAAGCTCGGGGAAGAACTGCAGGCGATCCCAGATCTGCTGGGCGGTGTAGCGGGGATCCTGCCGGCCCTTGGCGGTGGAGAAGGCCGTGGCGTCCGAGCGCAGGCGCACCCGGCGGCCGTCGCAGATGATCCAGTCCAGCGTCCAGCCGAAGCGGACGTCGGGGTATTTGCTGAGGAGGTAATCCCGCATCCCGTTCAGGCTGGGGCGGTATTTGTACATCAGCACCTCCTGGATATTCGGCAGCGCGTCCAGCGCTGCGGCGATCTGGCTGAGCTTGGCGGTGTCATGCAGCGCGTCCAGATCCATCACCTGATTCTCGCAGGTGAAGTAGCCGTCCGCGACCTTCACCTTCCAGTGGAAGTGAACATTGGGGCAGGCCTTCACCAGCTGTCCCATGTACTTCACGTCAAGCTTCACGTTCATCAGATCGACCTCGGTGACCTGCGGATTGGCTTCCAGGTCGCGGATCAGCGTATTGACCTTCTTGGCCATATCCTTGATACCTGTCAGATCGACGCGGGCGTCCTCCGGGCCGACTTCCACCCCCAGCACATCGGCGGAGGCAGTCAGGGGCAGCAGGAGCAGCAGCGTCAGCAGAATCAGCAGCTTGCGCATGGCGGATCATTCCTTTCGGAGGTTTTCGTCAATATAGTCGATCAGGGGCTTGCGGCGGATGAAACTGCGGTTCGCCCGGTACCAGGCGAGGGATTCCGCAATGCCCGTCTCCAGCGGGATCAGGTCAGGCAGGAGGGTTTCCTGCGCCGCCGTGTCCAGGTGGTAGGCGTAGTTCAGGAAGGGAAAATAGCTACGCTGGGGCACGGAGGCGTCCACCTCGACAAATCGCGGCGTTTTTCCTGCGGCCGCGTAGCACATTTCCACCCACTCGCGGACGCTCACGTCCTGCGGATTGCCGGTGTTGAGGACGTGCCGTGCTGGCGGGTCGAGCAGGATGCGCTCCATCAGGCGGCATAGGTCGCGCACATGGAAGAACTGCAGGGGCATCGCACCCTCCCCGGGCAGGTAAAAGGGACGGTCGTTCTCCGCACACTCGAACACAAAGGACTCCCGGTATACCTCGTTCCCGGGGCCGTAGAGGTAGGGTGGGCGCAGGACGTACGCCTGGGGCACGCGGGCCAGCAGCCGCTGCTCGGCGGCGATCTTGTCCGTGCCGTAAGCGCCCCAGTGGGCATTGGGCCCCACGGGCATATCCTCCCGGAAAGGCTGGGGTAGGGTTTCGGGATACACAGCCGAAGAGGAAATGAAGATGTAGTGCGCCACATCGCCCACCGCATCCAGCAGGGCGTCGATGTCCCGGGCGTTGTATGCCGTCACGTCCAGCACGGCGTCGAAGCCCTCGCCCCGCAGGTTCAGGGCCGGGTCATGCCGGTCGCGGCAGATGTGCCGCACGCCGGGGATTTGCTCCCGGCTGCCCCGGTTGAGTACGGTCACCTCATGCCCGGCCGCCGCGAAGTACTCCGCCGCCGCCCGGCTGACAAACACCGTGCCGCCAGTCACCAGAATGCGCATATCTTCTTTCCGTCCTTCATTTCGGGTTTATTTCTTTGGCTTGCCGTCGAACCAATCGGTGTGCACCAGCTCGCTGTGGCCGATGCCGAAGAGCTCGTGCTGGTTGCGGGGGGAGCCGATAGAGGTGTCCTTGCCGGTGCGGTTGAGCTTCTCGCCCATGAAGATCATGACGGAGGTGCTGCCGCCGTCCAGAAGGAAGGATTCGTTGCAGCCGTTGGCGTAGAGCAGCATACCGATCTGGTTGGTGGTCATGCCCTTGGGGCCCTTGGGCACGCGGCCCTCGCAGTCCACGATGAAGTAGTGGCCGGGCTCCACCATGCCGATGGCGCAGCGGGGCTCCTGCAGGGCTGCGTTCTTGCCGCTGTACACCCGCAGCACGCCGTCGCGGGCCATGTAGGGGCCGAAGGACAGTGCGTCGTGCACGTCGCCCCGGGCAGCCAGCTCGTCCGCGGTGATCTCCTTGGCCCCGTAGACGGAAATGCTGCCGTCATCGTGCAGGGCCAGGGTGTCCAGCGGCGGGAAGCCGGGGTTCTTCTTCATATCCATGTTGTACAGCACTTCATAGTTGCGGATGATGTTGCCCACGGTGTTCTTCTTGTCCACGCGGTAGGGGTAGTAATCGCCGTTGACGGCAAACACCAGGCGGGAGGTCTGGGCCAGGGTCTGGGGGTAGATCTGATGGTTCTTGTACACCGCGTTGACCCAGGTGTGCTGCTTGAAGGTCTCGTATTCGGGCTTGAACTTGACCTCGGCCACGAAGTAGCGCTGGCAGGGATCCTCCATGTCGTACTGGATGATCTCCACTTGCAGGGTGGGGGAGAGATAGGCCCAGAGGCCCTTTTCCGGATCCTCGTGAACGAACTCGCCCTGGGTGAGGTAGCCCTCCTCGTCCCGGCCGTCCGGGTAGGGGATGAGGGCCTTGTCGCTGGAAACTGCGCTTTCAAAGGCCTTGCGGCAGGCGTCGCGCAGCAGGCTGTCGTCCCGCTCGCCCATGCTCAGGATGGCGCTGAGCACATCGCCGTCCGTGCGGAGCTGGTTGGGCACGGCCCACATGCCGCCCTCGGCAGTAGCGTCGTCCAGCAGGTAATCCGGGTTCAGGGCGTTGGCGGAGGCTTTCTCCAGCACCAGGGCGGTCACTTCGCCGCCGTCCACCAGCAGCATGGGCTGATACGCCCGCAGCCAGGTGGTCATGGTCTGCACGACCTTCTTTTCGTTCCAGGTCTTCAGGGCCTGTGCGGGAGCCTTGGCGCTTTCGGCATATCCGCCGAAGGCGGGCATGATGCGCAGGCCTGCCTCCCACAGCGCGTCGGTCAAGGGCAGGATGCCGGAGGCAGGTGCGCTCAGGCTGGCCACGGCCACGCTGCGGCCCTGCTGCGTCCATGCGCCCAGGAGGGAGGCGTCAAAGCCGGTGAGGGTATCCACGGTCACGAGCACGTCCGCCTGGCCGCCCCAGGTCCATTGGTGCAGCTCTGCGGGGAGGTCGGCGCCGGAGAAGGTGCGCAGCTCGGTCAGGGCCGTCGCGCTGTTGGCGGCATAGGTCACCAGGAAGCGCAGCCGGCCGGTGAGGTCGTTTTCCGCGATGAGGATGCACTCAGGGCCGGGGTTTTCCACCACGGCGGCGGTCTCCCACTTGCGATTGGCGTTGAGGAACTGCAATTCGACCTTTGCGGGGATGCTGTCCATGCGTGCATAAGCCGCGCGGACGGAGGCGCCCTCAGGCAGGTCGCAGGTCAGCTCGGCTGTTTTGGCCTTGGGGAACTTGTAGGCGGTTTCGTCGCTGCCGTCGGTCAGCAGGGTCATATCGACCTTCGTGCTGCCCTTTTTCCACTGCAGATCCACCTCGTCCGCCAGGGCGGCGGCGGGCAGCAGGAGCAGCACGGTCAGCAGCATCAGGAGCTTCTTCATGTTCGTTTCGCCTCGTTTGTCGTCATTCTTCCGTGGGGGGAACCAGGGTGGCAAAATAGATGATATCGCCCACCGCGCGATCCTTGGGGATCTTGTTGATGCGCGTGCCGCACAGGTACACGGAGGTGGAGTGGCCGCCGTCCAGGTTATAGGCCGTCACCGCGCCCTTTTCCTCAGCCAGGTCGGTCATGCGGCGGACGCTCAGGCCCGGGTCGTCACAGGCGATGAACAGGTACTGGTTCCGCCCGGCCTCGTCCGGCAGCTGGCAGATGATGAGCCTTTCGTCGGGGGTGGGGTATCCGCAGGAGTTCTTTTCGGCATACTTGAACTGGAGGCGCTCGCCGTCCTTGATCAGCGCCGGGCCGAAGGAGAAGGCCTCCACGATGGCGTGTTCCTTGAGGTAATTCTCGACCTTCGTCTTCGTCGGGGATTCGATGATGACCAGATCGCCGTTTTCATCCACGATCAGCATGTCCATGCCCTGACGGATGTTGTAGCGGATCTTCTCGCCGCTGCGGTACACCACGCCCACGTCGCGGTAATTGTAGAAGTCGCCGTTGAAGGCCAGCACGGCGTTGTGCTGTGCGGCCATGGCATAGACGGGCAGGGTCGTCTTGGAGCGGGGATTGCCCGCCGTGCCCGTGCGCAGCTGGGAGGCGTCCTGAACGGTGACGTACACATAATACACCGTCACCTCGTCCGCCGTGCCCGTTTCGATGCGCACGGAGAGGGAGCCGTCGTCATAGCTCATGCCGTCCTCCGCAAGGGCGCCGGGTACGGCGGTGTAGGGGGCGGGCCCGCCCAGGGGCAGGGGTTCATAAGCGGGGGCGTCCGGGGCGGGCGCCGCGGCCTCCTCCGCCAGGGCAGATCCGGTCAGACACAAAAGGGCCAGCAGCAGGGCCAGCAGCTTTTTCATCATGCTTCGTCTCTCCTTGAGGTAACTTTTGCAGCCACTTACTGGGCTGTGGGTCATTCCCTACAATTATACTCCCTTGGGGAGCCTTTGTCCAGCCGATGCGCCGGGCCCCAAAGGTTTTTTACATATGCGGGCCAATTTCTCCCCACGGCTTTGGGAATGTATCTTGACAGAATGGATAAAAACCATTACAATATGTACTGATCGGCTGTTGGGCCGGGGCGTATCCCCGCTGCCCATGCTGTTTTTCGATACAGTCCCTGTTTACCTGAAACCCGTGCATGACGCTTTTTTGTCCGCTGCACGTCAATTTTCGGCGGCTGTCTGCGGGCAGTCGGCTGCATAGAAAGCGCATATGGAGGGGCCTTTTTTTCGCTCCCTTCTGATCTGCCGCCGCCAGCGGCGTGATCCTTGCCGTTTTTGTGAGGCGCAGACCGGCTTTTGCCCGTCTGCCGGTAAAATTCTGGTATTCATACCGTCTGCCGGATATGGACCCTGCATCCGTGACGCACCTGTAGCCACAGGAGCGGCAGGCTTTTTTGCCTGTGGAATTGACGCAGGGAGTCTGCCCGGGGGAAGTGGATTCCCCATGGCCTTTTTGCCGTGCAGCCCAATATCGAAACAGTCACAGCCGTATGGGAGCGATCCCGTGCGGCTTTTTGCGTGCAGCCGCCGTCTACTGCAGCACAAAAACATACAGCAAGAACACAAATTTTGAAAAGGAGGGAAAACAGACCGTGGATACCATTTTGTGGATCATTGCGATCATCGTCTGCGCCGTCATTGCCTGCTTCGGCGGCTATATGTACCGCAAGAGCATGATCGAAAAGAAGATCGACCGCAGCGAAGAAACTGCCCGCCGCCTTTACGACGAGGCCGTGCGCAAGGCCGATGACTACAAGAAGGAAAAGGTCCTGGAGGCGAAGGAAGAGATCCTGAAGTCCCGCGCCTCCATGGATGCGGAGAAGGCCTCTGCCGAGCGGGAGATCCGTGACCGCCGCGCTGAGGTGCAGCGGAGCGAGAACCGTCTGATGCAGCGCGAAGCCTCTCTGGACAAGCGTTCCGACAGCCTGGATAACCGTGAAAGCGACCTGAAGAAGCGCTCGGACAACCTCGACCGCAAGGAGGAAGAGGTTGACCGCCTGCAGGAGGAGGCCGAGGCTCTCCACCAGAAGCAGACCGCGGAGCTGGAGCGCATCGCTGCCATGACCCAGGACGAGGCCAAGCAGATCATCATCGAGCGCGTGCAGAAGGAAGCCTTCCACGATGCCGCCGCTCAGGTGCGTGACATCGAGTCCCGCGCCAAGGAGGAGGCCGAGAAGAAGGCCCGCAACATCATCGCCCTGGCGATCCAGAAGTGCGCTGCCGACCACGTGGCCGAAAGCACCGTGAGCGTCATCGCCCTGCCCAATGACGACATGAAGGGCCGCATCATCGGCCGCGAGGGCCGCAACATCCGCGCCCTGGAGACTGCTACCGGCGTCGATCTGATCATCGACGATACCCCGGAAGCCGTCATCGTGTCCGCCTTTGACCCCGTGCGCCGCGAGATCGCCCGCCTGACCGTTGAGAAGCTCATCAACGACGGCCGCATCCACCCCGCCCGCATCGAGGAGACGGTCGAGAAGGCCCGCAAGGAAGTCGAGAACCAGATCCGCGAGGCCGGCGAATCCGCTGTCTTCGAGACCAATCAGCACGGCATCCACCACGAGCTGGTCAAGCTCCTGGGCCGGTTGAAGTACCGCACCTCCTACGGCCAGAACGTGCTCAAGCACGCCATCGAGGTCAGCCACCTGGCAGGCCTGATGGCCGCCGAGCTGGGCGCGGACGTCCAGCTGGCCAAGCGCGCCGGTCTGCTCCACGATATCGGCAAGGCCGTTGACCACGAGGCCGAGGGCACCCACGTGACCCTGGGCGGCGAGCTGGCCCGCAAGTATCACGAGAGCAATGACGTGATCCACGCCATCCTGGCGCACCACAACGACGTGGAGCCCCAGACGGTCGAGGCTGTGCTGGTGCAGGCTGCTGACGCGATCAGCGCTGCCCGTCCCGGCGCCCGCCGCGAGTCCCTCGAAAACTACATCAAGCGCCTGACCAAGCTGGAGGAGATCTCCATGTCCTTCGCCGGCGTTGAGAAGTGCTACGCGATCCAGTCCGGCCGCGAGGTGCGCATCATGGTCAAGCCCGACGACGTGACCGACGAGGGCACCAAGGTGCTGGCGAAGGAGATCGCCAAGCGCATCGAGAAGGAAATGGAGTACCCGGGCCAGATCCGCGTGAACGTGATCCGCGAGACTCGCAGCATGGAATACGCGAAGTAAGATCGCGGATCGGAAAAGGGTCGAAGACCCCGCGAAGTAATTGCTTATATCCCCTGTCCTCCAAGGCAGGGGATTTTCTTCACACCAACTCAATTCTGAATTCTCTTTGGAGGTATTGCCGTGAACGCAAAGCGTATCTGGGCCTGTGCCGGCCTGTTTTTCATGGCCGTGAGCATCATCTGCATGTGCATCAGCGGCTTCATCCCCGGTATGCACGAGTTGCTGCTGAGCATCAGTGGTGTGACCTTCCTGCTGGCTGCGGCGATCCTGGGCGTGTTCGTGATGCGCCGCAGGAATGAGGAAGCGCAGAAGGCTGCGGAGGATGAAAACGAATCGCAGGAATGATCTGAATGCGTCCGCACCGGTTTGACCGGGCGGGCGTTTTTGCATCCCCGGCAGGAGTTTTGCCCCTGCGCAGAGAATACCCCAACAGAATTGACCGTTTGGTGGCGCAGCCCTGCGCCGAAAGGAGAACTTGCCGATGAGAAAATTGCTGATCGCCCTGCTGCTGGGGGCGCTGTGGCTGACGGCCCTGTGCCCGGCCCTTGCACAGGGGCCGGAGTATGCCAGCACCGCGGCCTTTGTGGAGGCCTGGCAGCGTGAGGGCCTAAGCTGCACCCTGGGCGGCGTGGATGAGGACGGCGACGAGTCCGTCAGCATTGAATGCACCGGCATGGGCTACAGCTATACGATCGAGCTGTTCTTCTCCGTCAACGGCAGGGACGTTTCCGCCTTTGTGTGGTATCTGGCCTCCTATGAGGATGCGCAGCTGCCCCGGGTGCTGGAGGCCTGCAGCATCCTGAACGCCGCCAGCCGCCAGGTCTGCTTCTTTGCAGATGAGAGCGACAATACCGTCACCGCCTCGATGGATCTGCTCTTCACGCCGGAGAATGCCGGCGGCGTGACCCGCCAGGCGGTGCTGGACATGATGGGCACCGTCACGCAGGCCCATACGGTGCTGGAGAATGCCCTGACCTTTCCGGACGACCCCATCGTCGTGCCCTCGGCCAGCGTGATCGCCAAGCCCGGCGCTTCGCAGGCTGCGGCAGGCGATAAGCCGCGGGTCACCATTGCCCAGTCCGCCGTGCCGGAAGAGGTGATCGTCGCGGCCCACACGGCCATCCTGCGCGGCGCGCCGGCGGCCAACGGCAGCTATGTCTATACCTCCTTCCGGGGGGATGTTTACAAATGCCTGGGCGTATCGGGCAGGTGGTATATCGTCCAGTACAAGGGAGGCATCGCTTTCCTGAGCATGGATAAGGCCGTGGGGCGGTAAGCGCCTGGGGCTGAAGGCGGCATATGCCAAGGAGGATGGAGAAAATGAAAAAATGGCTTGCAGCCCTGTGCGCTGCGATACTGCTGTGCGCTGCCTGCTGCGCGGCTGCGGAGAGCCCGGCGGCCTATGAAAGCACCGGCGCCTTCCTCGCGCTGATGGACGCAAAGGACATGACCTATACCCTTGACGGGCTTGATGGCGAGGCGCGGGAAAAGGTCGTGATCCGCAACACGGACGCCGGCGGCAACACCTACGATATCAGCTATTTCTTTGAGCCGGGGGATGAGCGCTGCGCCCTGCGGGTGTGGAACCTCATCACCTTCGACGCGGCGAAGCGGGCCGAGGTGCTGCGCGCCCTGAATACGCTGAACAGCGAGTATCGGTATGTCCGCTTCCATGCGGATGAATCGGACAACACCGTCACGGCCTCCATGGATCTGATCTTCCATCGGGAGGATGCGGCGCTGATCGTCTGGGAGGCCACGCTGCATCTGGTGGATATCCTGGAAACGGGATGCCCCGCCCTCGCAGCATACGGGAAATGATTTCATGCCCTCCGGAGACCCGGAGGGCTTTTTGCATCCTGCCGCAAGGGCGGAAAGCTGTCCGGGCGCGGCGTGTGCTAAACTCAGCATGACCCGCGCGGAGGAAACGGCCGACCGCCGCCGGGAAAAGGAGGGACGTACTTGCAGCGCATTCTTGACCTGATCGAAGAGACCCTGGACGCCGACATAACCCCTGCGGAGCTGGCGGAAAGATCCGGCTACTCCCTGTGGCATTTTCTGCACCTGTTCACGCAGGAGGTGGGGATGCCCCTGGCGCGCTACCGCACCCGTCGCCGGATCGCCCATGCCATCTGGCACATCAGCCGGGGGATGCCTGTCACGGCGGCGGCGCTCCGCTGGGGCTTCGATACCCATTCGGGCTTCTTCCGGGCCTTCCGCAGGGAGTACGGCATGTCGCCCACGGCCTGGCTGCGCACCCATCGGGCCCCTGCGCCCAGCGTCCCTGTGCTGAAGGAGGAGAACTTCAAAATGCTGACCCGCGAGAAATTCCGCGAGGCACTGATCCAGTGGGGCGCTGAATATGCGGCGCTCCCGATTATTCCCGTAACTTACCCCAGTGATGGGCAGACCAGCGAGACTGCCTGCTATGCCGGAGATGACTATCTCCTGAAAGCATACCGGGATGAAGGCGCTTGCCGCCTGGCCATCGCGCTGGCGGATGCGCTGGCCGGGCAGGGGATCCCTGCAGCCTGCGCTATTGCGCTGCCGGAGGGCGGCAGGACCCTGCCCATGGCCGGCGGCCTGTGGATGACCCTGTGCCGCCGCATTCCCGGCAGCCCCCTGCGTGCGTCGGAGCTGATCCGCTGCCCGGAGGAGGGCAAGCGCATCGGGGCGGCGCTGGCGGGGCTGCACAAGGCCACCGCAGCGCTGGATGATTACCCCTGCGTGGATGACGAGCCCTATGCCGACCATGTCCTGAACTGGGCGCTGCCCCGGGCAGGGGAGGTACTGCCCGCTGCATTCCCGGCGGATTATGCGCAGCAGCTGGAGGCCCTGCGGACGCTGCCCACGGCACTGATCCACCGGGACCCGAACCCGTCGAACCTGATCGACGGCCCGGCTGGCGTCGGCTTCATCGACTTTGACCTGAGCCGCCGGTTCGTGCGGATCTTCGACCCCTGCTACACCATCACGGCGGTGCTCTCGGAGGTCTTTGAGCATGACGACCTCCCCTGGGCGGAGAACTGGCCCGTGTTCGCCGGGGCTGTGCTGGCGGGCTACGACAGCGTATCCCCGCTGACGGATGCGGAGCGTGCCGCTGTGCCGACGATGCTCCTTGGCAACGAGGTGCTGTGCCTGGCGGCCTTCGTGGGCAGCAGCAAGTTCAAAAACGTGTTCGACGTGAACATGCGGATGCTGCCCTACATTCTGGAAAACATGCCGGTATGATCAAAAACAGCACCCTGTCCCTTGCGGGATGGGGTGCTGCTGTTGTGTCAGCCGAGGCCGTCAGGCTCCGGCTCGGGGGTGGCTTCCCATACGGAGAGGGGGACGAAATACTGGGCTGCATGCCCGCGGTCGGCCTCGTAGGTCAGCAGGATTTCACCGGTCATGGCGTCCATTTCCGACATGTGGGTCGTGAACTCCTCCTCCGGGCGCAAGGACACCTTCCAGCAGACGCGTCCGTCCACCTTGAAGCAGTAGGCGCCACGGACGATCGGGTTCTCCAGGGGCATCGCTTCCTTTGCCAGCGCGATGGCTTCCTCTGCGGTCAGCGCGCCCTCCGGCGGCAGGCAGAACTGCGTCGCCGCGTAGGCGCGAAGGCCACGGCTGGCATTGGTCAGATCGGTCTGGCGCAGCACGGTGACGTACTCCACAAAAATCTCCGGCGTCCACTTGTTCTGATTGCCGTACATGTCGGAGAAATAGTCCTGCACCTCGTGGCTCTTCAGCGTACCGGTGGTCAGCTTTTCCGACAGGCCAGCCCTGTGGTTGAACATCGCCAGGCTGCCGTCGGCATTCATCTGCATTTCAAAGGAGGGCAGATCCACCTCCAGCGGCTCGAAACAGAAGTTCCAGGTCACGCACAGGATGTCGCCGTTTTTGTTCTTGTCAGCAATGCAGCTGCGTGACAAGGCGTATTTCGTGCGGTCATCCAGCAGAGAAACGTCGTAACCCTGGGCCGCAACGTGTTCCCTGGCTTTGGCGTAGGCTTCCCCATAGGACATCTCGTTCTCGCCGGGTAGGTGGTAGCTGCTGCTGTCCTGATATCCGATGGCTGCGCACATCTCCCCGAACCAGTATTGCTCCTCAATCGTCCACTGGGCCGGATACGGGCCGAACTGGCTCTTGGCCAAGCTGATGATCACCTCTTCCTCCCAGTACCCCTCGCCCTTCTCCAGTGCGCGCAGGATGCTGTCGGACAGCCTGATATTGTTCTCCTCCGCCAGGGCGACGATGCGCGCCAGCTCTGCATTGGAGAAGGTATCGTTGTGCGCGGTCTGCTCCGTCATTCTGCTGCCGACATACTCGCCCGCCTGCGTCAGCATCACCTGATAAAAGCGGCCCGTCTTTTGGTGCAGAAAACCAATGAGCCAGAGGCGTTCGGTCGCGTTGCCATCAGCGTCGTAGGCCAGCTGATAGCTACGCGCCGCAGCATATTCCTCCGGGTGATCCAGAAAGGACACGTTACTGTCCGCACGCTGCTTCAGCTCCGCGATCGCCCTCGCTGTGGCCTCTGCCTCGGTCAGGTCCCCTTCGCCGGGCAGCAAGCAATCATTGGTCTTGAGCACCTTCATCTCCACCATCACTTGATGGAACCAGTATTGCTCCTCCAGCGTCCAGAACATGGGCTCCGGGCCAAAGCTTTCGTATGCCAGCTCCCGGACAACCTCGCGTTCCGGCAGCTCCAGACCATTTTCCAGCGACAGCAGGGTATTTTCCCCCAGCGTGACGCCATGCTCCTGGGCCAGCGCGGCAATGCGCTGCAGCTCCTCGTTCGTAAACAACAGTGGCGCCGCGCTCCGGTCGTTCTCCAGCGCCATGGGCAGCACCTCGCGCTCCACCAGCTCCTGGCTGCTGAGCAGCACGGCGGCCACCGCGCCGACGGCCAGCAGGCATAGCAGCAGGGCCAGCACCAGCGCGAAGGACAGCTTTCTTTTCATCACAGGCCTCTCTTTCCCGGGCAGACGGTCGATCATCTGCTCCGTGTTCCACAGGAAATCCTCGGGAACAGGCGCTGCGCCGGCACGGACAGCCTCCCTCAATTTCATCTCAGGGGTCATACCGTCACCTCCTCTTCCAGCACATGGCGCAGGAGCTTCCGGGCACGGTGCAGCCGGCTGCGGAAGGCCGCGAGGCTCAGCCCCAGCGCCGCGGCAGCCTCCTTCTCCGACATATCCTCCAGATACTTCAGCCACACCGGCCACTTCAGCTGCTCCGGCAGCGCGGCGATGGCCTCCATCACCGGCCGCAGATCCGCCCGCTCCGGGGCGATACGCTCCGGCACCGTCTCCACGGGGATAGCGTACCGCTGCCTGCGCAGCATCGTGCGGCTTTCGTTGAGCGTCGCCCGGGTCAGATAGGCCCGCAGGCTTTCCGGCTGGATGCGGCTGCGCTTCTCCCATGTGCGCATCAGGGCCTGCTGCACCGCATCCTGTGCGTCCGCAGGATTGTGCAGCACCTCATGCGCCACCTTGTACAGCAGGGGCAGACACACTTTGGCGGTCTCCTGCCACTGACTGTCCTGCACCATGGCTTGCGCCTCCCTTCGTCATTTTCAGAACGTTCTGTCACCTATACAGACGCTTCAGGCCGGAAAACCTTTCACAAAAAAGAAAAAATCGGCAGATTTTCTCTGCCGAAATACGGTCATCCATTCTCCCGCGCAATCGTCCCCCGCTTGTGCCGCAGGGCAAAGAGCAGGGAAATGAGGGCTGTATGGTAGGGGATGAACCGCCCGTCCGCGATCATCTGCTGGATCTCCGCCTCCGTGGCCCACTTCACTGCCTGCACTTCGCTCTCTTGCAGGGTGAGGGTGTCCAGGTCGACGTCCCTGATCAGGGTGTAGATGTCGTCAAAGCCGCAGCTGAAGGGGATGGTCAGCCGGGGCGTCTCGCCGGTGAGGTCGATGGCCAGGCCGATCTCCTCCATCACCTCGCGCTGGGCGGCGGTGCGGGAGTCATCCCCCTGGACGGCGCTGCCGCCGACGGTCACGTCCCACATATTGGGCCAGCCTTCCTTGAAGGGCTGCCGCTGCTGGATGAGCATCTCGCCCCGGCTGTTGAAGATGACCACATGCACCACCATGTGATAGCGGCCCTCGGGGATCCACTCGCCCCGCACATGGGTCTGGCCGGTCTTGCGCCGGTCGATGTCATACAGATCCCAAAGCTCCACGGGGATCGCCTCCTTTGCGTTGGTCGGGGCATCATTGTAGCATCGTGAAGGAAACGCTGTCAAGCGGCGGCCGGGACACAAAAAAGCCCGCTGCGGCAAGAAAGGAGGGAAGACCGCAGGGGCCGGGGAGCAGGCTGTGTTACGGACAGGATGACGGCATGTGGGTTTTGTTATAATTATTGTAGCATTGTGCGGGACGGAAGTCAATGTATTTCCACGCCACAAACTGGAAAATAATATACGTTTCGCTCTTTTCTGCACTGCCGGGGCTGTCCTTCCTGTGTACTGCCCTTTCACCGACGCGGAAAATGTGGTAGAATACAGGCGATATCAGCAAACAGGAGGCATTCCCTCATGGATTATAATCAGCTGGCCCTGGAAATGCACGAGAACCATCACGGCAAGATCGCCGTTGCGCCCAAGGTGCGGGTCGAAAACCGCGATGACCTGTCCACCGCTTATACCCCCGGCGTGGCCGAGCCCTGCCGCCGCATCGCCGCCAACAGGGACGACGTGTACCGCTACACCGCCAAAGGGAATCTCGTGGCCGTGGTGTCTGACGGCACGGCGGTGCTGGGCCTGGGCGACATCGGCCCGGAGGCCGCCATGCCCGTGATGGAGGGCAAGGCGCTGCTGTTCAAGGAGTTCGCCGATGTGGACGCTTTCCCCATCTGCCTGGACACTAAGGATGTGGACGAGATCGTCCGCACGGTGAAGTACCTGGCCCCCACCTTCGGCGGCGTGAACCTGGAGGATATCTCCGCGCCCCGCTGCTTTGAGATCGAGAAGCGCCTGAAGGAGGAGCTCGACATCCCCGTCTTCCACGACGACCAGCACGGCACCGCCATCGTGGTGAGCGCGGGTCTGCTCAACGCCCTCAAGCTGGTGGGCAAGAAGATGGAGAACGTGAGCATCGTTATCAACGGCGCCGGCAGCGCAGGCATCTCCATCGCCAAGCTCCTGATGCAGTTCGGTGCGGGCAACATTGTGCTGGTGGATCGTCAGGGCGCGGTCAGTGTGGATGAGGACTGGCTCAATCCCGCCCAGCGCCAGATGGCGGAGGTCACCAACAAGCACAACGAGCGCGGCCCGCTTTCGGAGGTCATCCGGGGCAAGGACGTGTTCATCGGCGTGAGCGCCCCGAAGGTCGTCACGGCAGAGATGGTCAGCACCATGGCGGAGGACGCCATCGTCTTTGCCATGGCCAACCCCACCCCGGAGATCATGCCCGAGGAAGCCGCAAAGGGCGGCGCGCGGGTCATTGCCACCGGCCGCAGCGACTATCCCAACCAGATCAACAACGTGCTGGTCTTCCCCGGCATCTTCCGCGGTGCGCTGGACGCCCGCGCCACCGACATCACCGAGGAGATGAAGCTGGCCGCCGCCCGGGCCATCGCCGCCATCGTCACCGACGACGAGTTGAAGGAGGATTACATCATCCCCGGTGCGTTCGACAAGCGGGTCGCTCCTGCGGTGGCGGGCGCCGTCATGGAATGCGCCAAGGCCCAGGGCGTATCGAAGCTGCAAAAATAATCCGGCAAAAAGTATACCATCTGCCGCTTTGCTCGTATTAAAGAGTGAAATACAGATGCGAAAGGAGCCTCCGCAATGGCTGAAAGCAAGAAGAAAATCCCCGAAGAAAGCAATGCCCTGTCCGACGATCAGCTGGCCGAGGTTGTGGGCGGCATGATGGACACGCTCAGCGCGCACCTGATGCGCTTCAAGTACTGCGCGGCCGACCCCTCGCATGTGTATCCCGCCGTCCTCGACGCCTGCCCCGAATGCGGCTGCAGGGAATACACCCATAGCAGATGATGACAACCAGGAAAGGAGCCTCCGCCATGACTGACAACAACAAGAAAATCCCCGAAGGCGCACAAAGCAAAGCCCTGACCGACGATCAGCTGGTCGAGGTTGTGGGCGGCATGATGGACACGCTCAACGTGAGCATCATACATTCCAAGCGCTGCGCGGACGATCCCTCGCATGTGTATGCCGACGTCCTCGACGCCTGCCCCATATGCGGCTGCAAGAAATACACCTATGAGTGATGACGACGTCCAGGAAAGGAGCCCCGCCATGAATAATCTCAACAAGAACTTCCCCGCCGAGTTGAACGACGACGAGCTGGACCAGGTCGTCGGCGGCCACAGCGTTGGCGACACGGTATGCTGCTCAGCCGACGAGATCGCTTACTGCGCCAACTGCGGCAGACTTCTGAAGAACTACTCTGTCACCATCACCGGCGTGCGCGGCGTGCTGCATGGCAAAACGCTCTACTGGGTCACGCGGCACTGCTGCGGCTGGAAGTCCAGCATCATCGAAACAGAAATCCTGAATTAAATGCCATATGCGGCTGTGTTGAAGCGATCAGGCGGCGTTCGCCTGGCTTTGATGCGGCCGCTTTTCATCTGGCCGACCACCGACCACTTCCGCAACTCATATCAAGTCTGCGTTTCCTCTGTGTGCTATGCTGTTTCGGAGCAGTCAAAGGGGTGAAATACCATGTACGAATGGCACCGGCAAATCCAGGTCATCATCGACGAGATCGACGCATCCATCCGCCGCAGGGACGACGAGGCCCTCACCCTGAGCAGCCTCGCCCGGAAGCTGGGGTACTCTGACTTCCACATGACGAAGAAGTTCCGCGAGATCACGGGGCTCTCCCTCAGGGAATACCTGCGCGCGCGCCGCCTGGCCTTCGCCCTCATGGCCGTGCGCGATACGGATCGCCGATTGCTGGATATTGCCCTGGACTACGGCTTTTCCTCCCACGAGGCCTTCACCCGTGCCTTCAAGGCGGAGTACGGCGTCACCCCCGCCGCCTACCGCAAAAAGCCCGTTGCCGTCAAGCTCCGTACACGCATCAACACCTTTGACCGCTACGCATTCGGCATGGAGGAAATCGGCATGATCTCATCTGACGGCAAAATCAACATTTATTTCACCACCATCCCTGCCCACAAATTCCTGTACATCCGCAACAATGTGTCCAACGGCTACTGGGATTTCTGGCAGCACCATGAGAAAGTCCCCGGCCAGGACTGCCACACCGTCTGCGGGCTGCTGGACTCCATTCCCCGCAAGCTGGACGACATGGGCTCGGGGGACTTTTCCTCCGGTTCCGGGCAGATCATGGCCTACGAGGCGGCGGAGGACGGCGGTAAGTTCGACTGCTACCCGGTGCCCCGCTGGGAGTGCTACGGCTGCCGCCTCCCCGCGGATTACAACGGCCCCGTCCCGGAGCAGATGCGCATCCGCGACGTGCCGGAGGGGGAGTACATCGTCTTCGAGCATGGCCCCTTCGACTACGAGCAGGAGAACCGCTCGGTGGAGTTCGCCATCGACAAGGCGTGGGACGAATTCGACTGGAGCGCCACGGACTACGAGTTTGACCCGACCATGGGCCGGATGTACTACTTCTACCACGACGCCGAGCGGTACTGGAAGGAGATCTGGCCAGTGCGGAGGAAGGGCTGAGCCGCTCAATCTTCCCCCAGCCGCTCGCCGAACAGGCTCCGGATGCTTGTGCCGGACAATCGCGCGATGATGTCCAGGTGGACCACGCTCATGCTCTTGGGGATCACCCCGTTTTCGATCATGGACAGGCCCCTGCCCCCCAGCCCGAGGGTCAGGGCCATTTCTTTTTTGGTCAGGCCGTAATGGCGGCGCAGCCAGGCGATGTTGTGGCAGAGATTGGCGGCCTGTTCGTCAATGATGTCGTTGGGCATATGGAAGCCTCCCTTCATTTGTTTACAAATTTTATTTGTATACTCATTTTACAAGTTTTGTTTGTAAAAGTCAATACAAATAGTATTTGTAAAATAGAATAAAGGTGAAATCAGGAGGCGAGCTATATGTACCGCATAAAAGACTTGCGAGAAGATCACGATCTCAGTCAATCGGAACTGTCCAAGTACCTTCATATATCCCAGCAGCAATACAGCAATATTGAAAGTGGAAAATGCGAAATCACTGCTGAGCGCTTAATTCAACTCTCCAAGTTTTACAACGTTTCGGTGGATTATATCCTGGGCTTGACGAAGAATCCGGCCCAGCTGTAAGAATTGTTTTGCAGTAGATGAGCCTCCCTCTCGAGGGAGGTGGCATCCGCTTCAGCGGATGACGGAGGGAGTTCGTCGGCTGCGATTTTCCTACTTTACAATCTCCACCAAACGTGCTATAATCCCTGTATTCGCAAGGAACGGGAACGCTGTCCCCAACCTGATTCAGAGAGCTGCACGGCTGGTGTGAGTGCAGACAGGTGGTCACAGCCGCTCGCCCGGGAGTGAAACCGGTTTTCCGGCGATTGGCGCACGTTACGCGCAAGAGTGGCCTGCTTCGTGCAGGCAAGCAGAGTGGTACCGCGAAGTGATTTTTCAACTTCGTCTTTGCGTTTTTGCAGGGACGGAGTTTTTTTGTTTCCTGCAAAAGCTCTTCATAGCTTCCGAAACACAATGAAGGAGGAAACCACCCATGGAATTCAAGCCCTACAACCCGGCAGAGATCGAGCCGAAATGGCAAAAGTACTGGGATGACAACCAGACCTTCGCCGCTACCAACGACTACTCCAAGCCCAAGTTCTACGGCCTGATCGAGTTCCCCTATCCCAGCGGCAACGGTCTGCACGTGGGCCATCCCCGCTCCAACACGGCCATGGACATCATCTCCCGCAAGCGCCGCGCGGAGGGCTGCAACGTGCTCTTCCCCATCGGCTGGGACGCCTTTGGCCTGCCCACGGAGAACTACGCCATCAAGAACAACATCCACCCCGCCATCGTCACCAAGCAGAACGTCGACCATTTCCGCGAGCAGCTGAAGAAGATCGGCTTCTCCTTTGACTACACCCGCGAGGTGGATACCACCGATCCCGGCTACTACAAGTGGACCCAGTGGATCTTCCTCAAGCTCTTTGAGCATGGCATGGTCTTCCGCGACAAGACCCTGGTCAACTACTGCCCCACCTGTAAGGTCGTCCTGTCCAACGAGGACAGCCAGGGCGGCAAGTGCGATATCTGCCACGGCGACGTCGTCCAGCTGCCCAAGGACGTGTGGTACCTGCGCATCACCCAGTATGCCGATAAGCTGCTCGAGGGCCTCAAGTCCGTCGAGTACCCCGAGAACATCGCCCAGCAGCAGGTCAACTGGATCGGCAAGTCCACCGGCGCGTTCGTGAACTTCGCCGTCACGGGCACTGACGAAAAGCTTCAGATCTACACCACCCGCCCCGACACCCTCTTCGGCGTGACGTTCATGGTCATGGCGCCCGAGCATCCCATGATCGACAAGTATGCCGATAAGATCGCCAACATGGACGCGATCCTCAGCTACCGCGAGGAGTGCGCCAAGAAGACCGAGTTCGAGCGCACCCAGCTGGTCAAGGACAAGACCGGCCTGCGCATCGAGGGCCTGAATGGCGTGAACCCGCTCACCGGCAAGGAAGTGCCGATCTTCATCTCCGACTACGTCATGATGGGCTACGGCACCGGCGCGATCATGGCCGTTCCCGCCCACGACCAGCGTGACTGGGAGTTCGCAAAGAAGTTCGGCGTGGACATCATCGAGGTCATCAAGGGCGGCGACATCACCAAGGAAGCCTACACCGGCGACGGCGAGATGGTCAACTCCGACTTCCTCAACGGCTGCACCAACAAGAAGGAATCCATCGAGAAGGTGCTGGTCGAGATCGAAAAGCGCGGCTGCGGCAAGGCCGGCGTGCAGTACAAGATGAAGGACTGGGCCTTCAACCGCCAGCGCTACTGGGGCGAGCCCATCCCGC
>JAFQEB010000104.1 GCA_017399225.1 Clostridia bacterium
AGAAGTTTTTGGCACTGACACTGGCGTTGATGATGCTGCTCTCCCTCACCGCCTGCGGCGGCGACACCACCCCGCCCGCCGATAGCGGCGGCGACGTGCAGCAGGAGCAGCAGAACACACCCAATCCCGTAGAGGGCGGCGAGGAGATTGCCAACACCGCCGAGCCGGAGAATCCCCCTGCCCCCGACGGGGATGGGGAAGAATCCGCCGACGATGAGGTAGTGCCCACCTCGGGTCTTCCCATTGGCTGGCCCGACAACGACTATACGAAACTGGTGCCTGCTCCCGACTGTGGCGGCAAGGTTCTGACCAGCGGTGAAATCGGCACCCTCTTCGCCATCGAATTGAAGTGGAGTATGGAGCAGGGTCTTACCTACGCCCAACTTTTGCAGGATGCAGGGTTCGGTGAGGACTGTGTGGAGAAATACGAGCAGTACGGCTACATTGACCGCACCTACAATGGCGTTAATGTACAGCTGTTGGATGTATTCGGCGCCGCCAGCCTCAGTATTATGCCGGTGGAAACCGAATGATCCCACACCAACACTAAAATAACAAAGGAGGACAACACCATGACCATGAAAAAATTTTTGGCATTCCTGCTGGCAGCCATGATGCTGCTCTCCCTCACCGCCTGCGGCGGCGGCAGCAACAAGAAGAACATCGTGGGTATGTGGCAGATCGTGGATACCGAGACCCAGACGGAATACGGTATGGGTCTCGAGTTCACCAAAGACGGCAAGCTGCGCTACGGTCTGACCGAGGATGTCCTGCTGGGTCTCACCGACGGCGAGGCTGACAGCGACGACTGGGCCGATGCTATGGAGGGTCTGGAGCTGCTGATGAACATTGAGTACAAAATCAAGAGTGACACGGAGATGGAGGTGACCATCAGCGCCTTTATGGGTCTTGGGAAAGAGAGCACCATCATCCCCTATGAACTTAACGGCGACACGCTGATTTTTGACGGCGGGACGTATTCCCGTGTGAAGTGAAAGGAGGAGCAGTAGATGGCAAAGTTCTGTACCAACTGCGGCGCGGCCATGGAAGAGGAGAAGAAATTCTGCACCGCCTGCGGTTCTGCCCTGAGCGAAGCTTCTTCTCCCCCGCCCGAGGCGGTGGCTGCCCCTGCTGAACCGGCGGTCACACCTGCTCCGGAGGCAGCACCTCCGCCCCCGCATCCCCAGCCTGTGTATCAGGCACCGCCTCAGCCTCAGCCACAGCCTCAGACCGCATATACTGAGCCTGTTCCAGCAAAGGGCAGCAAGTACGCACCCATCACCACATGGGGCTATATCGGTATCTTCCTGCTAATGTGCATCCCCATCGTGGGACTGATTTTTATGATCGTGTGGGCCTGCGGCAAGTGCAAGAAGATCTCCAAGCGTAATCTCTCCCGCGCCATGCTGATCCTGACGGTGGTGACACTGGTCATCAGCCTCATCATCGGCATCGCAGGACGAGCACTGTTCAAAAATGTATCCAACGCCATTGAGCAGGAGTCGGGCATCAATATCTCCGAGTTTGCCGACGGCGGCAGTAACGACGACGCAGCAAACGGCAGCGGTGGTCTGGGTGACCTGTTGGGCGGTTTGGCCGGTCTGACCGGCAGCAGCGGCGGCGACGCGACCAACGAGGACATTGAAGATTTGGAGGCGCTGGGCGATCTGCTGGGCAGTTTAGGCGCGCTGACCGGTGAGGATGGCGGCGGATTTGACGACCTGATCAACGGCGCCATCGATGCCAACAAGGAGGCCGAAGCCGCCAACGACGGCTGGCCCAAGTCCCTGCGGAAGTATCCCGGCGGCACGGAAAAGGCCGTTGCCTCCTACCGCACCGAGATTTCCGGCACAACGCTGGAGGAAATGATGGGCTGGATCGACCAACTGAAGAAGGATGGCTTTGCCTTTCAGGATTTCTATGACTTCGGTATGACCGAGGAGGATATGCTGAGTATGAACGGCTGGTGGGCCTATGACGGCAAGACGTATCTGAGTGTGTCCTACTATGATGGCATCGTGACGGTGGATCACACCAAGGAGCTGCCGGATCTGAGCAGCTATTTCGGTTAACAGAGAAACAGAATTTTAAGAAGGAGGAAAGATTATGGCATTTTGCGGAAAGTGCGGCACGCAGTATGAACCCGGTGTGAAGTTCTGCCCCAGCTGCGGCGCAGCCACCGACGGCGCACAGCCAGCCCCCGGCGCCGTCAATGACAGCAACGATATTCAGAGCAACAAGGTGATGGCCATTTTGGCCTATTTCGGCCCGCTGGTGCTAATCCCCATCTTAGCGGCCAAGGGCTCAAAGTTCGCCCGTTATCACAGCAATCAGGGTCTTGTGCTTCTGCTGCTTTGTATCGCCTACAGCATCGTCATCAGTATTCTCAGCGGCATCCTGCTGGCCATCTCGTGGCGGCTCTCGTTCCTGGTCAGCATCATCACCACCGTTGGCAGTCTCGGCATCACGGTACTGGCGATCCTGG
>JAFQEB010000105.1 GCA_017399225.1 Clostridia bacterium
ATTTGCAGAGGGTTTCTTCCGCTGAAAGCGGAAATTCAGAGAAACCCTCTGCAACCCGAGCCGCCCAGCACCGCAGCCGCAAAGCGGACAACTCATAGGGAAAAGAGGGGGGACCGGGGGGAAAGCACCATTTTGCTTTCCACCCGGCGGCTTTGCGCCGCTTTCGACGCGCGAAAGCGGCTCCCTGCGGCAAAACAATCCAGCCTTGCAGGAAAAAAGAACCTCCACAAATTCAAGTTTATCTCCTTCATCTCACTTTTATAGAAAAACAGCGTTGTTTGCTACCCAAATCCGCCATTTTGTGATAGAATATTCAGACATGCATATTTCACATGGAGGAATACCATGAAGACACTGAAATTCGCAGGGCGCTACGTCCTGCGCCACTGGTGGCAGTACCTGCTGGGCATCGCCGCCCTGTATGTGGTCGATCAGGTGAACGTCTATGTGCCGGAATACACCGGCAACATCATCGACGGCCTGACCAATGCCACCTTCACCATGGACGACGCAATGCGCATCGTGTGGATGATCCTAGGCATGGGCGCCATCATCGCCATTGGCCGCTTCTGCTGGCGCTTCTTTATCTTCGGCGCAGCCCGCTCCATCGAAAAGGAGATCCGTCAGGACATGTACGGACACCTTTCCACGCTGAGTATGCGCTACTTCAATCAGCACAAGACCGGCGACCTGATGGCCCACTTCACCAATGACCTGATGGCCGTGCGCCAGCTGCTGGGCATGACGGTCATCACCGCCTTTGATGCCTCGGTCATGATGATCCTGGTGCTCTGGCAGATGATCGCCACCGTCGATCCCCGGCTGACCGCCGTGGCCATCGTGCCGCTGCTGGTCATCTGCGTGGGCGACTTCTTCTACGGCAAGGTGATGCACAAGCGCTTCCAGGAGAAGCAGGCCGCCTTCTCTGCCCTGACGGATCAGGTGCAGGAGAGCGTCAGCGGCATCCGGGTCATCAAGGCCTTCGTGCAGGAGCGCAAGGAGCTCTACGCCTTTGCCAAAACCACCGCTGCCGCCCAGGAGAAGAACCTGAACGTGGTGCGCCTCCACGCCCTGATGATGCCTCTGATGGATATCATCATCGGCCTGAGCAGCCTGGCAACGCTGATCTACGGCGGCTACCTGGCCATCCACGGGGAGATCTCCGTGGGCCAGTTCGTGGCCTTCAACTCCTACATCGGTATGCTGGTGTGGCCCATGATGGCCGTGGGCGAGTGCATCACCTCCATCTCCCAGGGCACCGCTTCCCTCAGCCGCATCCATCAGATCTTCCTGGAGCAGCCCGACATCACCGACGGTCCCCGGACGGATCACAGCGTTACCCGCCTCAGCGGCCCCGTCGCCCTGAACGACCTGACCTTCGCCTATCCCTCCCAGCCGGACGTGCAGGTGCTGCAGAACATCAGCGTCACCATCCAGCCCGGCGAGACGCTGGCAGTCATCGGTCGCACCGGCTCCGGCAAGACGACCATCCCCAGCCTCCTGACCCGCCTGTACGACGTGGCAGAACGCGACGACCAGCCCGCGATGATCACCATCGGCGGCCGGGACATCCGGGAGATCCCCCTGGCCGTGCTGCGCGAGGGCATCGCCTGCGTGCCCCAGGACAACTTCCTTTTCTCCGATACCCTGCATAACAACATCGCCTTCGGCGCGCGGGAAAAGTCCGCCGAGTCGGTCATCCATGCCGCGCAGCTGGCCTGTATCCACGATAACATCGCCGTCTTCCCCGAGCAGTATGAAACCGTGGTGGGCGAGCGCGGCGTGACCCTCTCCGGCGGCCAGAAGCAGCGCTCCTCCATCGCCCGCGCGCTGATGAAGACCACCGATCCCATCGTCGCCGCACCCATCCTCATCCTGGACGACGCGCTCTCCGCCGTGGATACCGACACCGAGCGGCAGATCCTGGATAACCTGCGCACCCTGCGCGGCGGCCAGGACGGGCAGAACGAACGCATCACCATCATCATCGCCCACCGCATCTCCACCATCCAGGATGCGGATCACATCCTCGTGCTGGATGACGGCCGCATGGCGGAATACGGCACCCATGACGAGCTGATCGCCCGCGCCGGGCTGTACAAGAGCATCTTCGACAAGCAGCAGCTGGAAAAGCAGCTGCGCGAGGAGCATCCGGACATCGATGCGGAAAACGTCAAGTATAAGGTGGAACCCGGTTTCGACTCCACCAAAAGGAAGGAGGGCGCCGCACATGTCTGAGTTCGTCAAGGGCCTGAACAAGAACGAAGGCAATGACATCCAGTACAAGGGCAACGCCTTCCTGCGCCTGATGGGCTATATCCGCCCCTACTGGAAGACCGTTGTCATCTGCTGCCTGCTGGTGGCTGTGCTGACCGCCCTGGAGCTGTTCCGGCCCCAGCTGATCGGCAACGCCATCGACCGCTACATCACCCAGACCAACGTGACCGAACCCCAGACGCCCGACCAGCGCTTCAACGGCATCCTCATCACCGCCGCGCTGTATGTGGGCGTGCTGATCATCTCCTTCTTCTGCAACCGCACCCAGTACCTGATGATCCAGGAAATGGGCCAGAAGATCGTCTACACCCTGCGCATGGAGATCATGGCCCATGTGCAGAGCCTGTCCATGCGCTACTTCGATACGACCCCCGTAGGCCGCATCGTCACCCGTATCACCAACGATACCGAATCCATCAACGACCTGTATTCCAACATCATCGTCCGTCTGTTCCGCAACGTGGTCAAGGTCATCGCGCTGATCCTCTGGATGTTCGCCCTCGACCCCAAGATGGCCCTGCTGTCCCTGGTGATGGTGCCTGTGGTGGCCGTGCTGACCTTCATCTTCCGCAGGCTCAGCCGCAAGTGCTACCAGATCGTCCGCACCCGCATCACCGCGCTGAACACCTTCCTCTCCGAGCATCTTTCCGGAATGCGCATCATCCAGATCTTCAACCGCGAGGAGGAGAAGTGCGCCGAGTTCGGCGAGAAGAACCAGCAGCTGTACAAGGCCGGCTTCCGGGAGATGATGATCTTCGGCATCTTCCGTCCGCTGATCTACTTCTCCTCCATCTCCGCTACCGCCATCATCCTGGGCGGCGGCAGCGCTCAGGTGCTGGAGGGCGCCATCTCCATCGGCGTTTTGTACATGTTCACCCAGTACATCGGTCAGCTCTTCCAGCCCATCCAGGAGCTGGCGGAGATGTTCACGACCCTGCAGAGCGCCATCGCCTCCGCTGAAAAGATCTTCACCGTGCTGGACGTGGAGTCCGACGTGCAGGAGCAGGAGGAGCCCGTGAAGCTCCCCGGCGTCCGCGGCCGCATCGAGTTCGATCACGTCTGGTTTGCCTATGAGACAGTGGACGGCGAAACCCCCACCGAGGCCAACATGGACAAGGCTCACTGGGTGCTCAGGGACGTTTCCTTCGTCATTGAGCCCGGCCAGAAGGTCGCCTTCGTCGGTGCGACCGGCGCAGGCAAGTCCTCCATCCTCAACCTCATCGGCCGCTACTACGACATTCAGAAGGGCGCCATCCGTATCGACGGCGTGGACGTGCGCGAGCTTTCCCGCGAGCAGATCCGCTCCGCCATCGGACAGGTACAGCAGGACGTGTTCATCTTCACCGGCGACGTGGCCCACAACATCCGCCTGCGGGACGAGAGCATCACCGACGAGGCGATCCACCAGGCCGCGATCCACACCAACGCCTCCCGCTTCATCGAGCGCCTGCCCGACGGGTATCACGAGAAGGTCACCGAGCGCGGCGCCACCTTCTCCGCCGGTCAGCGCCAGCTGCTGTCCTTTGCCCGCACCCTTGCCTACGATCCGACCATCCTGATCCTGGATGAGGCCACCGCCAACATCGACACCGAGACCGAGCAGTGGATCCAGGAAGCCGTCAAGCATCTGATGGAGGGCCGCACCTCCATCATGGTCGCCCACCGCCTCTCCACCATCCAGCACTGCGACCGCATCATCGTCATGCACCACGGCAAGATCCGCGAATCCGGCACCCATCAGGAGCTCCTGGAACAAAACGGCATCTACAAAAAGCTCTACCAGCTCCAACTCTCCTAAAGGGGGGGACTTCGTCCCGTTTTGGCGCTCCCGCGCGGCGTTGGTTCCTTTGCAGGAGTCCCGCCGCGCGGAGGGCGCGGCGCGACGCATAACCTGCCGCAAAGAGTGTGCCAAAGGGCTCTCCCTCCGGGAAATTCGTTCGGGGGAGCGTAAGCTTCCTTCCTCATAAAGCCTCCCTCCTCGAGGCGCGACGCGTTAAGAAAACATGCCAGTGGCAGGTTTTCAGCCAAAGCGGGGAGTAATCTATGATTGCGACCGGAACAGGTGGCATCGCGCTGGCGCGATGACGGAAGGAGTTCTGGCAGCCGCAAGGCTGACTGAGAAGGCTGCACCGCAACACCCAGCCCGCCGCAAAGGCACACACAAAAAGGCTCTCTCCCGAGGGAGCTGTCAGCGGACAAAGCCAATAACTGAGGGAGTCCCCTGGAAAGGAGCCGCATATGTCCAGCCTGCTGGAATCCACCGCCAATACCCGCCCGGTACTTCCCGGTTCTCTTCGCCTGCTCCGCAGCGACGCTCTTGTTGCCCCCACCAACGCGGATGTGCAATGGCTCCTCCGCCATGGCGTGACGACGCTGATCGACCTGCGCTCGGAAAAAGAGGTTCAGCGCCGTCCCTGCCCGCTGGCTGATGACCCCCGCTTCACCTGCCTGCACCTGCCCGTCACCGGCGGCAACGCCATGCCGGACAGCCCGCAGGACGTTCCCCGCTCCTATGCTGCCATGGTGGACGCCCGGATGGCCCGCATCCTGGACGCCATCGACAGCGCCGCGACAGGCGTGATGTTCTTCTGCGCTGCCGGAAAGGATCGCACAGGTGTGGTCTCCGCGCTCCTGCAGCACCGGGCCGGTATGCCCCGGGAGGCCATTGTCGCGGACTATGCGCTCTCCGGCACGAACCTCCGGGAGTTCCTCGCAGCCTTCGGCCGGCAGCACCCCGAGATCGACCCGGCCGTATACACCCCGCAGCCCGCCTATATGGAAGCCTTCCTGGACATGCTGGACGCCTCCCCCTGGGAATGATCGCCCCATTCAAATACCGGTAAATTTTAGTGTTGACATTCAGATTTAATTCAATATAATTAAAATCAATGGAGAAAATCCAGAAAAAATACAATCGAAAGGTTGGTACTTTCCATGAAGAAGATCATCGCTCTGCTGCTGGTTCTGTGCATGGTCGTTCCCTTCGGCGTTTTCGCTGAGGAAGCTCCCGCCCTCAAGCTGGGCCAGGTTCAGTATGCTGCCCACGGCACCAAGTGCTTCGCCGTCATCACCGTCGTGATGCAGGGTGACGTCATCGCCATCGCTTACATCGACGAGTACCAGGTCGGCGCCAACATGACCGGCGTTCCGAACTCTGAGAACGGCTTCGGCGGCTTCGCCGATGGCAAGGTTCTGTACTCCAAGCGCGTCAACGCCGAGGCTTACAGCACCAACATGGCCGCTGCCGGCTCCACCGTCGCGCTGGACGTGAACTACGACATCGTTCAGGCCTTCGCCCAGGGCAAGACCATTGCTGAGCTGGAAGCCATCATCGCTGGCTTCGCTGGCGACAAGCAGGCTGCTGTTGACGCCGTGACCGGCGCCACCCTGGTTGACACGCTGGGCTACCTGCAGGGCATCCTGGAGGCTGCCAAGGCTGCGAAGTAATTCAAGGCAAACATAAAGGAGACTGCTTTCGGGCAGCCTCCTTTTTTTCTGTCACTTTTTCCGGATGGGCAGCAACAGGTCGAGCTTCCTGGTCGTACCGTTATCCATGCAGTCATGGGCAATGGCATATACCCAGTTCAGGTGCTCCTCCAGCAGACCAAACATGATCTCCGGGCCCTGGAAGCAGCCCTCCCATTCCCCGTTGTTCTCCGCCCAGTCATTCAGCCACTGCCACTCGTGGAAATTCGGGAATTCCATGCAGTGGGCCGCATAGAGGCCGCCAGCCATGCGCTTCTTCACGCCGGGCGCGGGCACCTCCATGTCCTCCGGGATCGTCACCCAGTACTCATAGCCATAGATGGGCTGCTCCCGGGTGGGGTTGGGGTGATTGAAGCCGAAGACGCGGCTGTCGGGCTTGACGGCATACAGGCCGCTCTGACGGATGAACTCCGCCGCCATGGCCTGCGCGTGATCCTCCGGGTCAGGGCCGATGTAGTGGAACGCCGCCACGGCCATGGGCGGCAGCTGGATCAGGCGGACGTTCAGGCGCTTCCACTGCTCCTCTTCTGCATGGTTCATTTCGCTCATGATGACCTTCTCCTTCAATGTTGGATTCGAAAGCGACAACGCCCTGACCGCCGCCAGCAGGCTCTCATCCCCCAGCAGCTCGATCCGCCTGGCCGCGTCCTGCGCACCGGCGATGCGGCTGATGAACATCGTCAGCGCCTCGCGGATAGCCGTCAGCGACCGCATTTCGCCCTCGACCTCGCTCACGCGCTCCCGGAGGACAGCTACGGCCTGCTGCGCGTCGCAGTCCGTCAGGATCTGCGCGATGGCCGCCAAAGGCACCCGCAGCCTGCGCAGCACCAGGATGATACGCAGCCGGTTCACATTCTCCTCATCGTAGACCCGGTAGGCATAGTCCGGGCGGCGGCCGCTGCGGATGAGCCCCTGCTGCTCGTAGTAGCGCAGCATCCTGGTGGACACGCCCAGGGCGCGGGATACTTCGGTAATGGTGGTCATGGGAGGCACCTCGCTTTCCTGAAGTCATTGTAAAGTGCGACACGATGTTCAAGTCAAGGGGGAATTTCAAAATGCCCCTGCCCCGAAAACCGGGACAGGGGCTTGCGGGGTCTTCGACCCTTTTTCTTACTTGATGACCGCCTTGATGCGGCGCACGCCGGCAGAAGAGGATTCTTCCTTCTGGATCTTGAAGGAGCCCAGGTCGCCGGTGTTCTCGGCATGGGGGCCGCCGCAGATCTCGAAGGAGTACTCGCCCATCTTGTAGGTGCGGACCTTTTCGCCGTACTTCGACTCGAACAGGCCGATCGCGCCCTTCGCCTTGGCCTCGGGCACGGTCATTTCCTCGCACACCACAGGCACCTTCGCCTCGATGGCCACGTTCACCAGGCGTTCGACCTCGTCGATCTCCTCGCGGGTCATCTTGCGGCCGAAGGAGAAGTCGAAGCGCAGACGCTCGGCGGTGATGTTGGAGCCCTTCTGGGCAACCTCGTCACCCAGCACCTTGCGCAGCGCGCTGTGCAGCAGGTGGGTGGCGGTGTGCAGCTTCGCAGTCTGCTCGCTGTGGTCGGCCAGGCCGCCCTTGAACTTCTGCTCAGCGCCCTGGTGGCTCTTCTCCTGGTGCTGCTTGAAGCGCTCGGCGAAGTCGGCCTCGTCCACCGTGAGCCCCTTTTCGGTGGCCAGCTCGATGGTCATCTCGATCGGGAAGCCATAGGTATCGTAGAGCTTGAAGGCGCTGCGGCCGTCCAGGACGTTCAGGCTCGCCATGCGGGCGTTGACAGCGGCGACCAGCGCATTTTCGTCACCGGCGTTCGCGGCCTCGATGATGGGCAGCATGTCGGGAGAGGGACGCAGCTTCTTCACCTTGGCCATTTCCTGGGCGAAGGCGATCCTGTCCTCGGCATTCAGGATAGACTCCAGCAGGGCCTTGGTATTGACGGTGTTGTTGTACACCTTCTCGAACTCCTTCTCGCCCTGGCGGAGGGTGCGGGCGAAACGGCCTTCCTCCAGCTTCAGCTGTTCGGTGACGAAGGTGGCGTTGCGCTCCAGCTCGGGATACACGGCCTTGTACTGGTCAATGATGACCTGAGCGATCTCGGCAGTGAAGCCCTCGGCCATGCCCAGGGACATGCCGTAACGGACGGCACGGCGGATCAGGCGGCGCAGGATGTAGCCCTGATCGGTGTTGGAAGGAGACACGCCGCGGTCATCGCCCAGGATGAAGGTAGAGGTACGCAGGTGATCCGCCACAACGCGGAAGGCGCGGGTGGTGTTCTCGTCGTCCTCGTAGCCCTTGCCGGACAGCTCGGCGATCTTGGCGATGATGCCAGTGAAGGCGTCAGTCTCGTAGACGGTCTTCTTGCCGGTCAGCACGCAGATGGTGCGCTCCAGGCCCATGCCGGTATCGACGTTCTTCTTCTCCAGCGGGATGAAGGTGCCGTCCTTCTGCTTGTTGTACTGCATGAACACGTCATTCCAGATCTCCAGATAACGGCCGCAGGAGCAG
>JAFQEB010000106.1 GCA_017399225.1 Clostridia bacterium
AGCATGCTGCCCACCTTCCTGGCCATCGGGATCGATGAGCTGTCCGTTTCGCCCTCTGCCGTGCTGCCGCTGCGCGCAGCGATCCGTAAGAGCATCGCGAAAACCTGCACGCTGGAAGCGCTGGAGTGCTGACAATCATATCAGAAAGCTCCCGGAGGATCGTTGATGATCTTCCGGGAGCTGTTTTGTGTAAGTCAATCATGCTTACCGCTGCCTGCGCTTTTCCTGGAAGGCGGGCAGCGCTTCCTGTCCCTCCGGGGTCACGGGGCGTACCCATCTGCCGGAATACATGTGCCGCTGCATCAGCATGAAGCGGATGGGCTCGTCAATGTAGCAACAGGAGAAAATCAGCAGATAGGGCGCCTTGAACACCAGACCGCTCAGACACACACAGGGCAGCACCACCGCGTACATGAAGGAGATCTCCAGCACCGTGCCGGTGGTCGCGTCGCCCGCAGCGCGGTAGGTGTCGTTCATCGTCCAGTTGCACATGCGGATGACCGCCGCCACGCAGTAGATCGCCAGCAGACCCGCACCGATGCGCAGACTTTCGCCAGTGAGGCTCATGGTGGTCAGCAGCGGCCTGTGTACTGCCAACAACGTCACACACACCAGCAGGATGCAGCTGCCACACAGAAGCACCAGCCGCTTTGCGCGCTCGTAGGCCGTGTCCAGCTCGCCCGAGCCCACGCATTTGCCCACCAGCACCGACGCCGCATTGGAGAAGCCCGCAAAGAAACCGGTCACAATGCCCTCCAGCGTGCGGAACACCGCCGTAGCGGCAATCGCCTCCTCGCTCTGACGGCCCAGCACCATGTTGATGATCATCAGCGCCACGCCGATGAAAGCTTCGTTGCAGATGATCGGGAAGCAGCGCTGCAGATACAGCTTTACCGCCTCCATATTCCAGCGGAAGTGCTGCCGGAAGTGGAACAGGTAGGGGTACTTCTGCACCTTCGCCAGCAGGAAGATCACGCCCGCATTCACCACTGCAGCGATCACCGTGGCCAACGCCGCGCCCTGCACACCCATTTCCGGGAAGCCCCAGTGGCCGTGGATCAGCAGCCAGTTCAGCGACATATTGGTCAGCACCAAAGCGATGGCGGCGTAGAAGGGAATCCGCACCCGCTCAGTGGAGCGCAGCAGCGCGCTCATACCCATGGACAGGATCTGCATCGGATACGCGAAGCCCACCACCCGCAGGTAATCCACGCCGATACGCTGGATGTTCGCCTTGTCCGTGTAGACCGCCATGACCCATTCCGGCGCAAGCATGCCCAGACAGGCAAAGGTGATCGCCACCAGCAGCATGAAGCTGATGGTGATGCCGTAGGAGCGGTCGATGCCCTCATCGTCCTTCGCGCCCCAGTACTGGCTGAAGAACAGCATGCCGCTGCCCACAAAGCCCCAGTAACAGCTGAACATCAGGGACGTGAACTGTGCGCATAATCCGACCGCGCCGACGGTCGTTTCGTCCAATGGGGCAATCATAATTGTTTCCACCATAGAGCCGGTGGTGGTCAGAAGGTTTTGCAACGCAACCGGAATAGCGATCACAGCAATCTTGCGGATGAAGTCCAGGCAGGGGAAGGTTTTCTTTTTCGGAACGTAGCTCTTCGATTTCTTCTGTGAGCGTCGTGATCTGCCGGGACAGGTCGTGCTGCTTGATGAGATTCAGCTTGGAGGAGTTCTTCTGTTCCGCCACCAAGGCCTTGCGAGCTTTGGTCTTCTGCCTGATCTGCTGCGTAAGTTCGTTGTACCGCTTCAGCCTCGGCTGAGTTGCCTGAATTGTAGCGGCACGCTTGTCCATACTCCTGATGATAGCCTTTATCTGATGAGCTCCGCCTCACCAAAGGCGTCAAGAACATCTTTGCCCAATATCGACAGGTCACGAGTACGTCGTAATGATCTCTTGCGCAATAACTTTCCTGGACACACAGCGATCCATTGCCTGCTTCTCAATGTAGCGGTGCGCCCCGGGCTCATCGAATTTGAGTTCGCTGATCAGCAGCCATTTCGCACGGTTTACAATGCGAATTTCTTCCATTTTCTCCTC
>JAFQEB010000107.1 GCA_017399225.1 Clostridia bacterium
ACACTAAAACGAAACCTGGCGTTGATCAACGCCAGGCCTCGTAAGGTGCTCAATTTCCAGTCACCTCAATTCCTTTGGGATCTTGAACTTTATAATGTGTTGCACTTGGTTTGACAAATCACTGTTACTGTGCCGGTTCACCGTACAATAATCCGCTGGAGCCGGTGGCGAGGTAGAAGCGGCCGAAGACGCGCTTGTCGCCGTCGATGGAGTGGATGCGGCCGTACATCTGATTGGGTGTATTGAGGCGCTGGATGGTGCGGCCTTCGTCGAAGGTGCACCAGAAACCGTACTCGCCGCCGACGTGGCCGGCGAAGTAGAGGGCTTTGGGTTCGGTGAAGTAGTCGCCGCCGGGACGGCCCAATCCGACGCCCACGCAGTGCACCCGGTCGCCGGGGGCGGTCAGGGGGCGGCCGGTGAAGGCGTCGGCGGACTCGTCGTAGTGGAGCTTCCACAAGCCTCCCTGGCCGCCGGACTCCTGCCCGGTGGCGACGTAGAGGTCGCCCATTTGGCCGGAGGCGGCGCGGATTTCGGTCTGGTCGGCGCAGTCCACCTTGGCGAAGTGGGCGGCGGGCCAGCCCAAGGGGGCGGGGCGCTCTCGGAAGGTCAGGCCGCCGTCGGTGGAGACGTAGAGCTCTCCCCTGTCGCCGAAGCCGTAGAAAAGGCGCGGGGCGCACCGGTCGGCGATGGGCTTCATCATGCCCTGGGCGGGCTGGCCCTGCGCATCCAGGATCTGGCTGCGGCGGAAGGTCTTCCCGGCGTCGGGGCTGACCAGGACGTTCCGCGCGTGGAGGAAGATGCGGTCGGCCAGGGCCCAGACGTAGGCCGTGCCGTCCGCGGAGACGGCGACCCAGCCGGCGTTTGTGTTCACACCGGATATCTTCGACAGGAGGGCGTCCAATTCCTGCGTCAGGCCGAAGGGCATATCCAGCCGCTGCCAGGTTTGCGCGCCGTCGCGGGTGACGATCAGGCCGCCCTGCGTTTTGCCCGTCCAGTTGCCGCGGGCCGTCACGACGATGTGGGCAGGGTCCGCGTCCGGCCAGTCGCAACTCAGGCAGGTGATCCAGCGGTCGCCGCGGGCGTTGGCGAAGGAATTCTCGCAGTGGGCGTTCACGTCGGTGAAGGCGAAGCCGCCCAGGTCGCCGACCATGTCCAGCAGCTGCACGCGGCCCGTGGCCGGGGCGTGGCAGTTGATGTGGACGGTTTCTTCTATGCCGTCGCAGTGGTCTGACCACACGACGGTGTCGTCCTGCAGGTTTTGCGTGCGGAAGACGCCCGTGCCCGTGTTGAACCAGGCCACGTCCGGGCGGTGGGGGGCGATGGCCAGGCCCGTCAGCCAGTGGATCAGGTTGCGGCCGCCGTTGTATTCCGGCTTCATGTAGGACAGGCGGAAGGCCATCCGGCCCGTGTGCAGGCCGTGGAGGATGGTCGTCCAGGTTGCGCCGTGGTCGCGGGAGAGGTAGATGGCGTCGCCGCCGCAGAGGTCGGGCTCATGCCCGACTAGCGCGAGCGATTCCTTGGAATCGCCGCGCGTAGCCAGCGCCGGGGCTTGTCCCCGGTGATGGCCGACACAGTGTTGGCGATGAATTGTCGCACTCACCAGCAGGCCGTGCTCGGCGCTGATGGCCGAGAAGCCCCAGTTGCCCTTCTCCGGGGTGATATCCGTCATGTCGGCGGGGCCGGTGGGCGTGAGGGCGTAGCGGGCGATGCGGCCGCAGGAGCAATCGCCGCTGTCGCAGGTGTAGCCGCGCTCGACATTCTGGCTGCGGGGGCCGTTGGCGGAGAAGGTGACGTAGAGGTGCGTGCCGTCGGTCGCGCAGCGCTGGGCGACCAGGCCGTGCAGCTTGCTGCCCTCCACCGGGACGTAGGCCGGTTGGGGGACGGGCTGCCAGGTGGCGCCGTCGTCCAGGGAGAAGTAGAGGCTGTGGCCGCGCCGGTCAGCTTCGCGGCGGGCAAGGCCTTCCGTGCCGACGAGGAGGCAGGAGCCGATACGGCTGACGAAGGTGCAGGCCGTTTCGGGGAAGGTCGCCACGCGCTGCCAGCTTTCGCCCAGGTCGTCGGAGCGCCAGAGGCCTTCCAGCTGGGAGGCCATCCACAGGCGGCTCCCCCCGGCTCCTGCGGAGCCTCCCCCCTCAGGGAGGGGGGCTGGGTCAAAGAGGAGGCGCTCGCCGGTGCCGCGGCCGTGGAGGTTGCCGTGGACGAAGAAGGGCAGCTCGCGCTTCAAGAAGGTGGCGCCGTAGTCGTCGGAGATGGTGAGGCAGCCGTGGCTGTCCGGGTCGCGCAGGCCGCTGGCGATGAAGAGCCGCGAGGGGCGCGCGGGGTCAAGGGCCACGGAGATCGGACAGGTTTCGCGCAGGTCATCCTCGCCGACGTGGTCGATGAGGCTCACCCATTCCTGATTGGGATAATCGAAACGGTAGACCCCTCCGATGTCGGTGCGGCAGTACATCACCGTTGGATCGGTCGGGTGGAAGATGAAGCCCGTGACGTAGCCGCCGCCCCCGATGGGCAGGTGGCGGTAGCGGTATGGAATCTGCTGAATGGCAGCTCACCCTTTCAGTTGGACTCAAGCAATGTTGCGGTCATTATAACACATCGGGCAGCGGCTGGGAAGCACCGCAAATACTTTTTTGCAATAATTTGCAGAATTGGTGAACAGACGCAGGGGCTGCCTCGTCTGATATGGTGAAGGGGGCCGGAGAGGCCGCCGGATGCGCCGGGTATGGTACCTGCCCGGCGGAAGGAGGTGCGTGACAGGTGGATGCTGGTATGGGCCCAGGCAGCAATCCCGAACAAACGCTGGAGAGATTGATCTCCCTTTATTATACCCCCATATTAAGGCTGTGCCATGTGATCCTGCAGGATCGTTCCTCGGCAGAGGACGCTGCGCAGGATACGTTCCTGAAAGCATACCGGGGGCTTGGCAATTTTCGCGGGCAGTGCAGCGAGAAGACCTGGCTGACCTCCATTGCCGTGAACACCTGCCGGGACATGCGGAAATCCGCCTGGTTCCGGCACACGGAGAAGCGCATCACCCCGGAGGAACTGCCCATCCCCGCCCCCTCGCAGGAAGATTCACTGGCATTGATGCAGGCAATCAGAAGTCTTCCCGAAAAGTACCGGGACGTGATCCTGCTGTATTACTATCAGGATATGACCATGCAGGAAACGGCCTTCGCGCTGAAGACCGCTTCCTCCACCATTGCAAAACGACTGGCCCGCGCAAAGGAAATGCTGCGCAAGGCACTGGAGGTGACACAGCATGATGGATGAACAGCGGCTCCGCGAGCAGATCCACTGTGCAGTGGACGCCTACACCCCCATCGCCGAGGCGCCCCCGTATCTGACGCAGCGCATCCTTGCCCGGGCAAACGGAAAGGAAAGCGTGAAAGTGAAAAAGAAGCTATCCACTGCAGCGATCCTGGTGATCGCGCTGCTGCTGATCTCCGCCACGGCATTGGCCATCGGCATGAGCGTGGAGGATATGTGGAAGCAGAGCTTTGACAGGATGAACACCACGGGCGAGATCCGCAACCTATCCGATGAAACACAGGCGGAGATCTCCATGGAGGAGGCTATCGCCATCGCCCGCAGCGCCATCACCGGCAAATTCGGCACCCCCGAAGCCGAGCTGGACGCCATGGGCGTTTACCCCACCTACGCCGCCCGGGGCTGGGACGGCAAGACCGATGATTACCCCTCGGACTGGGAGGTGTTCTTCTCTTCCCGGACGGACGTGGAGCTCGATCTCGACCACACCGACTACGGTCCCACCGGCGAGTACCTGGTGCGCATCAACGCCGAAACGAAGGAGATCGACACCTGCATCTGGTACACCAACGACTTCTGGAGCCGCGCCCAGGCTGTGTGGGACTGCGGGAGTTATGACGAGGTGTACTGGCAGTACAAGCAGACGGATTTCTACGGGCAGAGCATCGCGCAGCAGACCTACTGGCGGGATATGCTGAAAAAGCATGGCTACGAGGTGGTGCCCGAGGACGAGAAGCTGCACTCGCTGCTTCTGCGGGCCTCGACCCCGCTGCAGTTCACGCCGGTGGAGCAGATTGCAGACAACAGCCTGCCCCAGGTGGCTGCCGCGTGGGCGGCCCTCGAAAACGCCTACGGGCTGGAAGCCGGGCTGATGCAGAAGTATGCTTACGTCGCCACCGTGCCATCATGGAAGACGGGGACGGAGGATGTGTGCATCCATTACGACTTTGAACTGGAATTCGCCTGGCTGGAAGAAGGGCTGATCGACGACCACTGCGACCAGATGTTCAGCTATGTGAAGAAACTGGGCCTGTTCATGGTGTCCTTTGAGCCGGGCACGACCGAGGTAAAAGCTATCACACATGTAAAGAACAGCGAAGACGCCTGGCCGTGGCTCGTTACCGAGGGCGAACTGCTGGCCCGGTCGGACTGGACGGCGGAAGATCTGCTCGCCTTCGACGAGGCATACACCGAACTGGAGAAGGCCATCGCCCGCATGCACAGGGCGGGCGCGGACGTGGGCGAAATGGGGCTGGTTCGGGACGCTGTGATGCGCGCCCTGGGTGGCGACCCTGAGCTGTACGATAACATCCTGGAGGGGTATGACATCCGCCGGTGGTTCTCCGACGAAACCGCGCCGACCTCCACCCCCGAGCCTCCCGTCACCAAGGAGGAGGCCCAGGCCCTCTACGGCAAAAGTCCCCTGTACTGGCCGGTAGAGGTGCGATATGCGCTCAGCTTCTACTCCAACCGCAACCTCACCGTACCCCAGGAGGGCGAGTTGACCCAGGAGGAGGCCACCAAGCTGGCCATTGCCCTGCTGACCTCCCACAAGGGGCAGGAGGCCCTGGACGAGCTGGGCGATTACCGCGTCGGCTGCACCCTCACCCGCTTTGAGGGCGATTACGGCAAGGAGGTCACCCAGTGGGAGTTCTACATCCGCAATCCAGAGCGCGATGAGGAGAACGGCTGGTACGTGCGATTCATCGACAAGAACCGCGAGGACTACTGCGACGCCTGGGCGGAGGTCAGGCCCTTTGCGGAGGTCGGCGTGGGCTAAACCACAAAAGCGAACCCCCGACCCATCACGGGCCGGGGGCTTTGCTTGCTCAGGCCTCCGCGTCCTCGCCCTCCTGGGGCAGATAACGCTTGGCCTGGGTGGAGAAGAGTTCCCAATACTTACCCTCCTGAGCCATCAGCTCCCGGTGGGAGCCCTGCTCGATCAGGCGGCCATCCTCCAGCACGATGATCTGATTGGCGATGGTGGCGCTGGAAAGACGGTGGGAAACGAAGATGGTGGTCTTGTGGTTGCGCAGGGCGTCAAACTGGTTGAAGATCTCCTGCTCTGCAATGGGGTCAAGGGAGGCGGTAGGTTCATCCAGGATGAGGATCTCCGAGTCCGCATAGAAGGCGCGGGCGATGGCCAGCTTCTGCCACTGGCCGATGGAGAGCTCCGTGCCGGTAGGCTCGAAGATGCGCATCAGCGGCGTATCGTAGCCGCCGGGCAGCTTGCTGATGTAATCCCCTGCCGCACTCTGCTCGGCTGCGGCATGGACCTCGTCCATCCCGGCCTGCTTGTGAATGTCGCCATAGCGGATGTTCTCCTCCACGCTGACGGCATATTTGCCGAAGTCCTGGAAAATGATGCCGAAAGCGCCATAGAGACTGGAAAGGTCATAGTCCCGCAGGTCGCGGCCATCCAGGAGGATGCAGCCGTCGGTGGGGTCATACAGGCGGGTGAGGAGCTTGATCAGGGTCGTTTTTCCGGCGCCGTTGAGGCCCACCAGCGCCAGCGTTTCGCCGGGGCTGATGGTGAAGGAGATATCCCGCAGCACATCCCGCGCGCTGCCCGGATAGCGGAAGCTGACGTTGCGGAACTCGATGGTGTGCCCGCGGCCCTCCTCCACCTGCAGGGGCTCTGCGATGCGGGGCGTAACGGTCACGGGCTCATCCATGAAGGCGATGAGGTTATCGATGAAGAGCGTCCCCTCGTAGATGGAGCCGGAGGTATTGATGAGCAGGTTGATGCAGTTGGCCACAGAGGCGATGGCCCCGGTGTAGAGGGTGTAATCGCCGATCATGATATCGCCGGTGAACACCCGCAGCGCAATGAGGACATAGAAGACCAGGTTGGTCACGCCGGCCACCACGCCGATGAGCACATGCCATGCGCTCTCGGAGAAGATGAGCTTGCGCAGCCCGCGGTAGTAGGTCTTGAACACCTCGCAGTAACGGCCGATGAAGGTGTCCGCCAGGTCGTACATGCGTACTTCCTTGATCATGTCCTTGTTGACCAGCAGGCTGGAGTAGTAGTCCATCTGCCGCCTCTCCTTGGAGCGGCGGCGCATGTACTGGAAGTTCTTGCGGCGGTAGATGAAGTTGATCACCGCCGAGGGCACGGACACGGCCATGATCACCAACGTCGCCCACCACATGCCCGGCAGCGCCAGCAGGATGAGCAGATAGCTGACGAACTCGATCACCGTGCTGACGATGCCGAAGGTCTCCGTCAGGATCTGCAGCGGGCGCATACCGGCCTCGCGGCTGGCGTTCTCCATGCGCTCGTAGAAGGCGGAGTCATCGAAGGAGGCCACGTCCAGCTCCTTGGACTTCTCCATGATCTGCACCTTCACCTGCCGGACGACCTTCTCCCCTGCGATGCGGTTCAGCGCCCGGCTGATATCGTTGATCACCTGGCTGATGATGCGGTACACGAACAGGAAGATCAGCATGGCGAAGATCGGCGACTGCCAGAACTCGCTTTGCGGCAGCGCCCCCTTCGACACGACCGTCTGCAGCTCATTGAGGACGTTCTTGGAGATCAGCGCGCCGATCACCGGCGTCACGCCCCGGAACAGCGCCACGAAGGACAGAAGGAACAGGATCCACTTTCCCGTCCTCCACACCAGCTTCACGATATAGGCAAAGCGGAAGAAGAAGCCGCCCAGCAGCTCCCGCAGATAGCGCGGCACATCGCCCAGGGCCCTCGGGGCAGGCACCTTCTGATGCTCATAATTCTGAGTTCCCTTATTCATGTCGATCAGCCTCCCTTTGTGCAATATCATATCAGCCCCTGACGGATGCTGTCAACCATTTTTCGGCAGCGCGCAATTAAAAAGCGCCATGCCCCTGATGCAGGAGCATGGCAGATGGTACGGAACGCATTTGGAGCAGCAGGTCACGCCTTCACCTTTTCCGCATCGTTGACGATGTTGCTGGCCCAGAAGTCGGAGCGGAGCATGAACAGACCGATCACCAGCTTGACCACGTCGATGAACTGGATGCAGAAATACATCGTGACCACGCCGGCCTCCGTAAAGTGGCTGAGGCAATAGGCCAGCACCGCAGGCACACACCAGGTATAGACGCTGTCGAAGAGGAAGGTGATGACCGTTTTACCGCCGGAGCGGATGGTGAAATAGGTCGCGTGCAGGAAGGCATGGATGGGCAGGGAGAGGCCGGCGATCACCAGGGTCTGCCGGGCCAGCTGCTTGGCCGTATCGGACACGTTGAAGGGGCCCGGGATCACCCCGGCGCACAGCGCCAGCAGACCGCCCAGGATGACGTGGCTGACCACGGTGATGAACAACAGCTTGTTGTCCGTATCCCTGGCGCCCTGCCTGTCGCCCCGGCCAAGGTGCTGGCCGACCATGATGGAGACCGCATTGCCCATGGCAAACATGATGATGCAGAACAGGTTCCAGGCGGTGCTGGTGATGTTCAGGGCCGTGAGAGCCTCGATGCCGCGGGTGGAGTAGCACTGGTTGATGAAGGTCATGCCCAGGGACCACAGCACCTCGTTGAGCATCAGCGGCGTGCCGGTGATGGCGATCTTCTTCAGCAGCGACACGGGCACATAGCCATTGCGGAAGGCGCCGCGCAGGAAGACGTAGCGGTTCTGATGGAGGTGGGCATAGAGCACCACGAAGATCATTTCCACAAAGCGGGAGATGACCGTGGCCAGCGCCGCGCCGCGCACGCCCATGCCCGCGCCCCACATGGTGAAGGTCAGGCCCAGCACGGTCAGTTCGCGGGTCTCATAGATCAGCAGGAAGTTGAGCACCAGGTTGGTCAGGATAGCGATGATGGAGCCGAACATGGTAGCCACGGTCTTGCCCATCTCGCGCATGGAGCCTGCATAGGCCTGCACCAGCGCAAAGGGCAGCAGGCCCCAGAGCATGATGTGCAGGTAATCCAGGCCCTCGGAAAGGGCGAAGGCGACCTTTTCCTCATCCACCTCACCCTTGAGGAAGAGGCTGATGAAGGTCTCGCCCAGGCCCATCAGCAGCGCGACGCCGATGACCACCGCCGCCACGCCGAAATACAGCTTGGCCCGGAAGGACTGGCGCATACCGTCCACATCGTTCTTGCCGGCGAACTGTGCGCCGAAGATGGAAATGCCGCTCAGGCCGCCGAAGATGGTCAGGTTGAAGACCATCAGGATCTGGTTGACCACGCCGACGGCGCTGAAGGACTCATCGCCCAGGGAACCGACCATCAGGTTGTCCAGCAGGTTGACTGCGGAGGTGATGCCCTGCTGGATGACCAGGGGCAGCAGAATGATCAGCACGCTGCGATAAAAGGCCTTGCTGCCGATAAAGCGGCGCTTGAAGTTGGTAAGCATGGTTTCAGAACTCCTCTGTATATTGGTTGCCTATCCATTGTAGCGGGTTTTGCCCGATTGTCAAGGGGAATGGCGGAGATTGGCGGAAGCAGCCGCTCCAACGTCACCGCACGCCCTCCAGCCAGACGATCTGCCGGCGCAGGCCCTCCTCCAGGGACATATCCGGCATACGGATCCCGGCGGCGCGCAGCTTCGACAGGTCGTAGCTGCGGTGGCAGAGGTGTCCGCTGTAGTGGGGATGCGCCTCGAGATAGCCCTCCAGCGGGATCTCCTCCACCGTCACATCGCAGCCGATGATGCGGCCGAGCAGCCGGTAATAGTCCGCGTTGGTCACCACATCCACGCCGCCGATGCAGAAGATCTGCCGGCAGGCGGCGGGGTTGCCGATGCAGTCCAACAGGGCCAGGGCCAGATCATCCACATAGATGGGGTGGATGAGGAATTCCCCGCCGCCCACCAGGCGCATGGGCTTTCCTGCACGGATATGATCGAGCAGCTCCGGCTGACGGGTATGCTCCGGGTAACAGCCCAGCTGGAAGCCCGGGCCGAAGATGTGGCCGGGGCGGAAGATGGTGTAGTTGACGCCGGAGGCGATGAAGGCTTCCTCCATCAGGCGTTTGGTGGCGCCGTAGCCGCCGTCGGTGAGGTAATGCTCGTTGGATTCATCCTGCGGCACGTCCTTATGGAAGGGGTCGTACACCGAATCCGTGGAGACGACGACGAAGCGGCCGGTATGGCGGCTGACGATCTCCGCATCCTGGCGGGCAGTATGCGGGGTGCGGCCGGTGCAGTCGATGCAGGCGTCCCAGCAGGTTTGGGCAGAGGCCAGGGCCGCACGGACAGAGTCGTTATCCTCCCGGTCGGCCAGCAAGGCATGGACGCCCTCCGGCAGGGGATGCACGCCGCGGGTCAGCGTCCACACCTGATGCCCGGCAGCCAGTGCCAGTTCGGCCACGCGGCGGCTCAGCGCTCCGCTGCCGCCCATGATGAGCAGCTTCATCAGGCGCCTCCCTTCAGGTTGAGCAGCACCAGGGCCGCCAGGATCATCCCCAGGGCGATCAGCTTGCGGCGGCTGAGCTTCTCCCGGAAGGCCAACAGGCCCACCAGTGCAACGGCGATGATCACACCCACGGAGAAGCTGGGGTAGACCACCACGCCGTCCAGCTGCGTCAGCGCCAGGAGCAGGAAGCGGGCGCTCATGTAGTTCGGCACGCCGATGGCCAGGCCGCAGAGCACGTCGCCGACGGTGATCCCCTGCTTCTTATAGAAGCACAAGCCTACGCACAGCAGGAAGGCCGTCAGGAAGGTGTAGAGCAGGTAGTGGTCATTTTGCGCGGCGTTGCCCCAGTATTCAAAGACCTTGGCCATCAGGTCGCAGCCGCCGCAGACCACCATCAGAGCGATGAGCCCCAGCAGGTTGCGGCGCTCCGCCTTTTCGCTGCGCTCCTGCATGACGATGATGGCAGCAACGGCAATGCAGATGCCGACGATCTGCGGCCACTGGGGCGTTTCGCGGAAGACGGTGATGGCCGCGAGGGTCGGGAGCAGCACGCCCAGTTTCTGGAAGGTGGCGGGCAGCACCACGCCGCTGCGGCCCATGTTCCACCGGAGGAGGACGAAGCCCAGCAGGTACAATACGCCGCTGAACGCGCCCGTCGCCACGGTGAAGGCCAGGCCCTCCCCTTCCGGGATGAGGGGCCAGCCCGCCAGCAGCCCGGCGGCGACAGTGCACATGGCATAGTTGGATGCCAGCATGGTCATGCCGTTGCGGCTGTATTTGCCGGAAAGGCGCATGAGGACCGCCACGGCGGTCGAGGAGAGGATGGCGAGGAGAAGATAGAGCATGGGAACCTCCGGGGTGGAATTATGAATTAGGAATTAGGAATTAGGAATTTGAAGTGTGGAACTGGGCCGAAAGAAAGCGCCGACCCCGAAGGGAATCGACGCTGTGAAGATCAGGGAAATGGGGCGAGGATCCCGCTGGGGGATGAACCCTCTCACCCGCTCTATCGGCCCGCGTCAGGGACAAGCCCTGCCGTGGGCTTGCATTATCAACGCCTGCGTTGACAACGCTCGTCGGCAAGCCGACCTGTCGCGGGAGCGCCCCCGGAGGGGGAGCCTTTGAAGTTGGTGGGACGGTGGGATGGTGAGTAGCCAAACGGCTCTCCCTTCGGGAGAGCTGTCACCCGTCAGGATGACTGAGAGGGCTGCTCACACAGGGCACATGCTCAGGCGTTCAGCTTGGCTTCCAGCTCGGCCTTGAGGGATTCGTAGCCGGGCTTGCCCAGCAGGGCGAACATGTTCTTCTTGTAGGCTTCGACGCCGGGCTGATCGAAGGGGTTCACACCCAGCAGATAGCCGGAGAGGCCGCAGGCCTTCTCGAAGAAGTAGCACAGGTAGCCGAAGTGCCAGGCGTCGGCCTGGTCGATCTCAATGATGATGTTGGGGGTGCCGCCGTCCATGTGGGCCATCAGGGTGCCCTGGTAGGCCTTGGAGTTCACGAACTGCACGGACTTGCCGGCCAGGTAGTTCAGGCCGTCGATGTCCTCGGCAGCCTCCTCGATGAAGGCCTCGGTGCGGGGCTCCTTGACCCAGATGACGGTCTCGAACAGGTTGCGGGTGCCGTCCTGGATGAACTGGCCGATGGAATGCAGGTCGGTGGAGAAGTTGGCAGCGGTGGGGAAGATGCCCTTCTGATCCTTGCCCTCGGACTCGGCGAAGAGCTGCTTGAACCACTCGCCCATCATGGTCAGGGCGGGCTCGTAGTTCACCAGGATCTCGGTGGCCTTGCCCTTGCGGTACAGGATATTGCGCAGGGCAGCGTAGAGCATGGAGGGGTTACAGTCAATGCAGCCTTCCTTGCAGACCTCGCGGGCGTCAGCAGCGCCCTTCATCATGGCTTCGATGTCGATGCCAGCGGCAGCGATGGGCAGCAGGCCCACAGCGGTCAGTACGGAGAAACGGCCGCCCACGTCATCCGGCACAACGAAGGTCTCGTAGCCCTCGACATTGGCCAGGTTCTTCAGCGCGCCGCGAGCCTTGTCGGTGGTGGCATAGATGCGGTTCTTCGCGCCTTCCTTGCCGTACTTCTCCTCCAGCATCTTCTTGAAGACGCGGAAGGCGATGGCGGGCTCGGTGGTGGTGCCGGACTTGGAGATCACATTGACGGAGAAGTCCACATCGGCAACCAGTTCCAATACTTCCAGAGCAGCATCGGAGGACAGTCCGTTGCCCACAAAGTA
>JAFQEB010000108.1 GCA_017399225.1 Clostridia bacterium
ATGAGGCAGCGGAGCCCCGGACTCATTCAGGTAGGCCGCTATCTTCTGGGGCGAGTGGCCCTCAGCGGACATGCGGAACATGTCACGCACGAAGGGGGCTTCCTCCTCCACGGGTACCAGAGCCCGCTTGTCCCCCAGCTTGTAGCCATAGGGAGGAGATCCGCCTATCCAGAGCCCGTGCTCCGCATTGGCGGAAGCCTTGTCGCGGATGCGGGAGCGAATCATGTCGCGCTCGAACTCCGCGAAGGAGGACAGGAAATTGATACAGAGCTTGCCCATGGGCGAGCTCGTATCGAAGTTCTGCGTAATGATGACCAAGCCGACCCCGAGCTCGTCCAGCTCGTACATCAGGTTGGCAAAGTCGCGGATGGAGCGGGAGATACGGTCGAGCTTGTAGGTGACGATGGTATCAATCTTGCCCTCTCGCACATGCCTGAGCATCTCCTGCAGCCCGGGGCGGTTCATCGTGCCGCCGGAGATGGCCACATCTTGGTAGGAGCCGACCAGCCTCCAGCCATCGGCCATGTGTGCCTCCACGTACTTGGCGCAGGCATCAATCTGAGCATCTATCGAGGTATACTGCTGGTCCATGCCCTGCGAGGTAGACTTTCGGGCGTAGATGGCACAGCGTTTATCGGGTACGGAATCGGTGGTCATGATAAGGAAACTTCGGTTTTTGCGGATGTGAAGAACTTGTTGCCGGAGATGTTGTATCCGGCGATTCGGGTTGCCACGGCGGAGAGGCTGTCATACATCAGGCCGCCGTACATAAACTTGGCCGGGCCATTGCAGTAGACAACGTGCATGGTTCCCCGGTACTTGCGCTTCAGGTATGACCCGGGGTGTGATTGCATCTGCTCGATGAGCGAGCCCTCCGGCGCAAGGTTCCATCTCCGGGTCTCATCGAGGGCCTTGGCCACCACCTCCGTCTTGGTGTGGAGCGCAGGCGCGGGAGTGACTTCGGACGGAGCACGCTCCCGGAGCTGGGAGAAGTCTGCCAGCGTCTCCGCCCGCTTAATGGCAGCGGCGGCAAGGGGACCGTGGCAGAGCGCGTACAGACGCCATTTGATTCGGCGGCGGAGCAGCGCATAGTTGTGAGAGTAGCAGCGGGTGCCCCAGACGCGGGCCCATTCCTCGCGGAGTTCAAAGGGGCTCATGGCCGCCAAAGCGGCCACTCGCACCTCCAGTTCTTTTTCGGATATTTGCTTCATGTCTTTACTTGTCGTTGTGAAGAACGCGCTTGCCGTCAACCTTGAAGAACTTGCGACCGGGAACGCTCTTGCGACCGGTTATGCAGCGGGCGGCATGGCTCAGGGAGTTGTAGCTCTTGCCGTTCGCGTAGTCGATGCAGGAACCATCGGCGCACATCTGCACTTGGTAGCACTGGCCCTTGTAGACGCGGGTCAGGATGGTTCCGGCTTCAATCGGCTGGAACATGGCCATGATTCCGTTCATGCGCTTGGCCCAGATGGGGTCGATGTCCTTCTCCGCGAACGCGCTTGCCGGGGCTTCGTCTTCTTCGTCCTCCGGGACGATTGCGGCGGGGGCTTCCTCCGTGGCCGGGACTTCTTCCTCAGCCTTGGGGGCTTCCTCAGTTTTGGCGGCCTTTTTGTTCGTTTTGCGGGCCTTCTTGGCAGGCTTTTCTTCCTTCACCTCCTCAGCAGCGGGCTCGACCGGAGCGGGAGCCGGTTCTTCCATCACCTCAGCGGCGGCGGGGGCGTCCTCAGCCTTGGCCTCATCTTTGGCCACATACTTCTTCGCCTTGCGGGTCAGCTTCTGCACGGGGGTCTCCATCTGTCCGATGAGGTCCAGAGCGGCATCGCTCAGGCAGATGTGCAGCTCGGCCCCGTTCTCGCCCTCGCAGAGCTCGGAGCTCAGCAGGTCCTTGTTCTTCAGGGAGGTCAGCGTTCCGTTCTCACGCTTGGAGAGCACCTCGGTGCAGACGAAACGGGCTTCCACCTTTCCGGAGTCAGCAGCAGCCATGGCGGCGAACTTGGAGAGGAGATTCTTGGCGGCAGGAGTCAGTGTGTTAAGTCGGATGTTTTTCATTTTCTGTCAGTTACGGGGTTGTTTCGACCCGTGGCGAAAGTCTAACTCTGGCCTATATACCCCGTCAATCCTAAAATTTTCATGTTACCTGTTTTTGGTCAAT
>JAFQEB010000109.1 GCA_017399225.1 Clostridia bacterium
GATGGCCATGAGCTACGGCTACGTTTACGTTGCCACCGTCGCCATGGGCGCCAATCCCCAGCAGCTGCTGAAGGCCATGACCGAGGCTGAGGCTTACAACGGCCCCTCCCTGATCATCGCCTACGCTCCCTGCATCAACCACGGCATCAACATGGGCAAGGCCCAGGCTGAGCAGAAGAAGGCTGTGGAGTGCGGCTACTGGCCCCTGTACCGCTTCAACCCCGACAACGAGCAGCCCATGACCATCGACTCCAAGGAGCCCACCGGCGACTACCAGGAGTTCATCAAGGGCGAGGTTCGTTACACCACCCTGGCCAAGATGTTCCCCGAGGCTGCTGAGAAGCTGTTTGCTCAGGCCGAGGAGGACGCCAAGTACCGTCTGGCTTCCTACAAGAAGCTGGCCGGCCAGGAGTAATCCTGACTGAATCGTAAGATTCGGCCCCCTGTCGAAAGGCAGGGGGCTTTTTGTGTGCTGATATAAGAATGCGCCCGGCAGGGGAGAAAACTCCCACATGCCGGGCGCAACGATGCTTTGATGATTCACTGATTGTCAATCAGGAGATTCTATGCTATAATGACGGCAAGGATGACATTCACTGAATGTCAAAAAGCGCGTTAGGAGGGTTTACTTATGAAGAAACTGGTTTCCTTGTTCCTGGCGCTGTGCATGATGTGCGGCACAATGGTTGGGGTGTTGGCAGAAGAACTGCAGGTTTCTGCAGAGGAGTGGCTTTTGAACGGCCCGAAGGTTAATGTCGGCTTAGATGGAATCGGATTCACGATTCCGGACTTTGAAGATGCCGAAGTGAGCTTTGCAGATGACTATCGATTCATCTATAAGGTCAGAGGTGTGGACATTGCCATTTCTGCAAAAGCGTGGACGGACGCAGAGGTGCAATAGATTCATCAGTTCGTAAAAGAAGCTGCTGCAATGGGGATGGAGATGGATTTCCAGCAGCTGGCTTTTGCGAATGCAGCATATGTGGTCGGAACAATGACGCAGGATGTATCGATTTACACTGCGCTGGATATGGCTCCGTTGGACATCGGTATGTTGAATCAAGAGGTTGTATGGGGCAACGAGAGCCTGTATGACACCGATAGTATTGTGTTGTATGCACAGACATATCGCGGCTGGACATATAACACATATTCCGTCCTTGTGCAGGATGTGGATGGGACGATTTCTAAGGATGCACTCGTACAACTGGCGCGACAGATCATGCAGTCCGTCGCCTACATAACGGACGACAGCAATATGGAATTGGTCGTTGATGGTACAGTCGAGTAATTTGCTGTTATATGGTGCTGCTGTCAGCGGATAGAACTAACCCCGATTCTATTTAGACACTGTACACATAGCAGCAGTTTACTCAACATATTTGCCCCGGCGGACAGGGACGGGCCTTGTCTGCCGGGGCGTTTCCATGCGCAAGATTCCCCCTACCCAAACCGGAGCTTTTGCGCTATAATGGGATATATACATCCATCAGGAGGAATCCGCATGAACATTGGCATCCGCCTTCACGATACCGCCGGAAACACCCTTGCCGAGCACCTGGCTGCCGCCAAAGCCCAGGGCTTTACCTGCGTGCACATCGCCATGAGCAAGGTGATCCCTGGCTTCAAGATGGCCGACGCACCCACCCTGCTGACCGATGAGCTGGCCGACGAGGTGCGCGCTCTGCTGGAGGCAAACGGACAGACCTGCGTGCTGCTGGGCTGCTACCTGAACCTGTGCAACCCCGACCTGGAAAGCCACGAGAAGACCGTCGAAATTTACAAGGCGCATCTGCGCTTCGCCAAACGCATGGGCGCGCTGCTGGTGGGCACGGAGACCGGCGCCCCCAACACCGGCTACAAGACCTGCCCGGAGTGCTACACCGAGGAGGCTTTGCAGCTCTTCATCGACCGCGCGACCCCCGTGGTGCGCTACGCCGAGGAGGTCGGGCAGCTCTTTGCCATCGAGCCGGTCATCCGTCACATCGTCTCCAACCCCGAACGCTGCGAGCGCGTTTTGACGGCCATCGGCTCCCCCAACCTGCGGGTCATCCTGGACGCGGTGAACCTGCTGGGCGAGCAGAACGCGGCGGACGCCAAGGCCATCATCGCCGACGGCATTGCCCGCCTGGGCGACAAGGTGAGCCTGCTGCACATGAAGGATTTCATCCCCTACGCCACCGAGCGCGGCCAGGCCGTGAAGGCCGGCACGCCCAACACGGACGTGTTCACGGGCCTCGTTTCCTGCGCCTGCGGCACCGGCGACATGGACTACGCGCCCCTCCTCGCCCTGGCGAAGAAGTACGACCTGCCCATGACGCTGGAGAACACCAACCCCATGAACGCCGTGGCCGCCCGCGAGCATCTGGAAAAGGTGGGCGCTGCCCTGTGAGCATGGATCTCCAACGCCTGACCTCCCTGCTACGGAAGTCGATCCAGCGCTACGCCATGATCGCGGAGGGCGACAGCGTCGCCGTGGGGCTTTCCGGCGGTAAGGACAGCCTGTGCCTGCTGATGGGGCTGGCGGCGCTGCGCAAGTTTTACCCGATCCCCTTCACGCTCCATGCCATCCACGTGGACGTGGGGGCTGGTATGCCCCCGGAGGCCATCGCCGCCATGGCGGACTTCTGCGCCGGTTTGGATGTGCCCTTCCATCATGTGAAAACCGACATCTACCAAATCGTCTTTGAGGAGCGCAAGGAAAAGAACCCCTGCAGTCTGTGTGCCAAGATGCGCAAGGGCGCGCTGAACGCAAAAGCCCTCGAGCTGGGCTGCCGGAAGATCGCCTACGCTCACCACAAGGACGACTTTATCGAGACGCTGATGATGAACCTGCTCATGGAGGGGCGCTGCGAGTGCTTCCCGCCGGTGACGCAGCTGGACAAGACCGGCCTGCAAGTGATTCGCCCAATGCTGCTGGTGGACGAGCGGGACGTGATCGGCTTCACCCGCCGGCACGACCTGCCCGTGGTAAAGAACCCTTGCCCCGCCGACGGCGAAACCCGCCGGGAGGACGTGAAGCAATTCATCCGGGCCAGCCGCACGCAATTCCCGGGCATCCGCGAGAGCCTCTTCAGCGCGGTGACGGGGCTGTTTGACAAGGAGGGCTGAACATGCACCCCTGGATCAGAGAAGAATGGGAATTCACGCTGACCGTCCTGCACGGAGAAGCTCGCAGCTGTCGCATCGGCCTTGAAGCAGGCGACGCATTCACCTTCCAGTATGCCCTGCCTGCTGGACTTTGCCCCAAAACCGTTCTCCAGCTCCACACGCTCTGCGAGATCGTCCGCTGCGGCGGGGATTTTACCCATCGCGGCTCGCCCGATCCATACAGCATCGAGTTTCCCTGTGCGGACGGCGTGCTGACCTTCCAACTTACCGCAAGGAGGCTGCCGTCATGCCCCTGACCATCCGCCCCATCCAACCCGACGAGCTGCTCCGTTTGACCGCTCTGTGCGACTACAACGACGTGCCCGCGATGATCGCCGAAAACACCCGGCTGATCGAAAGCGGCGACTTCAGCATCTACCTGCTGTTTGAGCATGGCACGCTGATCGGTGAAATCCATATCACCTGGCGCAGCGACGATCCCCTCGCCGCCATCGGTGGACAGCGGGCGTACCTCTCCGCCTTCCGCATCCGCGAGGAACGGCAGGGGCTGGGCTACGGGCAGTATCTGCTGCGCGAGGTCATCCGGTTGATTGAAGAGGCCGGGTACCGGGAGATCGCCATTGGCGTGGAGGAAGATAACGCCCGCGCGAAGTACCTGTATCGGAAGTTCGGCTTCACCGAGTTTGTGGAGCGGCGCAGTGAGTGCTATCAGGGCGATGCGTATGAATATGATTTGCTGATGCGGAGGAGTGCGGACGAGTGATTCGTGTTCCTTTGCTGGCTGGCTGAACTGTTTGAAGGCTCCTCCGTTTCCGGAGGAGCCTTCAAAGACGTTATGGGGCTATTTGCGCTGCGGCGCGGAGGCCTTCGGCGACCATGGCCTCCGCGGCCCTGGACCCCGTAAGGGCCATCGGCCCTTAACCCGTTTTTTGCCCTGGCTGGGCTTAGCCTTCCTGCCGGATCTCACCGCAGAGATCCGCCATCAGCAGCTCGTCCGTGTTCTCCTGCGCCAGGGCCCACATCAGCTTCGTCACCGCCGCCTCCGTCGTCAGATCCTGACCGGAGATCACGTCCGTCTTCAGCAGCTGATTGCCCACCTCGTAGATCGACAGGTCTGCCTTCTCATACATGCACTGGGTCAGCACCAGAATGCGCACGCCCTTTTCGCGCAGCATCCGCAGCTTCTCCACCAGGTTCCGGCGGATGTAGTGCAGTCCGCCCAGGCCAAAGGCCTCGATGACCAGACCTCGATAGCCCGCCTGATCGACAAAATCCAGCACGTCCGGCTGCGTGCCCGGCACGAGCTTGAGCAGGAATACCCGGCTGTCCACCTCCGGGCGGAAGCGGTATTCGCCGCTGATCTTCTGCGGCCGCAGGAAGCGCACGCCCTCGCTGTCCACAATGCCCGCCAGCGAGCGGTTCACGCTGGAGAAGGCATCAAAGGACATCGTATGTGTCTTGACGGCCCGGGTGCCGTGGATGAGCTTGCGCGCGAAGCACACATACGTGCCGGGAACGCCCTTGCAGGCCGCCTCGATGGCGCAGGAGAGATTCGTCTCCGCGTCGGACAGGGGCGCGCCCAGGGGCAGCTGGGAACCGGTCAGGATCACCGGCTTCGTCTGACCATGCAGCATATAGGAAAGCGCCGCCGCCGTGTAGCCCATGGTGTCGGTGCCGTGGGTGATGACCACGCCGTCGCACTCGCGCATGGCTTCATCCGCCGCGCGGGCCAGCAGACTCCACTCCTCGGGCTGGATGTTGGAGGAATCCATCGAGAACACATCTTTGGGGATGATCTCCACGTCCGCGCGGCAGGGGACGCTGTGCAGCATCTGGCTGGCGCGCAGGGCGGGCGTCAGGCCGTCGGGCGTCTGCCGGCAGGCGATGGTGCCGCCGGTGGCAAGCAGGGCAATGCGCTTCATTCGGGTTCACCTCGTTGTGATGATGCTTTGATTGTAGCACGTTTCCTGCCGTTTGCCAATATGAAAAGATATGCGAAGCCCCGGCGGCATTCCGTCGGGGCAGGCTGTGTTCAGTTGGGCAGCTGGTGCTGCCGGAGGCAGGCGCGGGCATTTTGTAGGGCGGTCATGGCTTCGGCGTTGCGGGCGGCCACTGCATCGGGGGCAGTGTCGGAAGGGGAGAGGAATGCCTCCAGGGCGTCCGTGACCTCCCGCAGGCAGGCGGCGCACTGGTCGTATTCCTTCTCCCAGGCGATGCGGCGCAGGTCGTGCTGCACCTTCTGACGGTCGATGATGCGCTGCATCTCCGCAGCCTCCTCCGCATGGGCGGCGCGGCGCAGCAGCTCCTTGAGGCCCTCCAGCATGTGGTGCACGCAGGGCTGGGCCATCAAGCGGGCGGCGGCGGTATCCTCGGGGTCGCAGAAGGCGGCGTCAGCCTGATCAACCCGGGCAGGCGCGGGCGTCGCGGGACAGGGCAGACCTTCCCGGCGCAGCTCCTCGGATACCTCGGCGATCATTTCCGGCCGGTGCTTGAGGATCGTGCGGTACTTGTTCTGATACCGCAGCATCCGGCTGTGGGAGCCGCCGGCCATCTGCATCACGCACGCCCGGACGGACATGCCCCGGCCCCGGGCCATCAGCACCTCCCGGAGCAAATGGCGGGTCTCCTCGGGCGTGAAGGCGGTGAAGGCAGGGCTGCGGGGGGCAGCGTCCGGCCGATCCCGGAGACAGGCGTAATAATAGTTGCGGATGCTGTTGGGCTTGCGGCCCAGGTCGCCCGAGAGGCTTTCGAATACGGCGCGCAGCGGCACGCCGGCGGCATTGGCTTCCCTTACGGCGGTAAAGAGACGGTCTGTTTCGCTGTCCTGCCAGCCGGTGCGGCTGCGGATTCGGGCCTGACTTTCCATATGCTCATATCTCCTTTGACTTGGTGATGTGCTGATAGGTTGACCATGCATGGCGTGGATTATGCGCGTCACAGCAGCGGCAGCAGCGCCTGGGAAAAGCCGATCTGCCCCTGGAAGGCCTGCCATGCGGCGGAGGCTGCTTCCGCCTGCGGGAGGTATGCGTTGACGGCGGACAGCGCCCGGTCGGCGGCCTGCTCGACCTCGCAGGAGAAGCCTGCGGCATACAGGTGCTGATCGTCCCGCACGGTGTGCAGGCCCTGGGCTGTCAGGGCCTGCTGCGCCTCCTCGCCGCTCAGGAAGGCCAGCAGCTTTGCAGCCTCCGGCGGCGCTCCCTCGGTCAGGCTTGCCAGCCAGACCTGATCCGTTACGATCTCTCCGGGCACCATGATGCGGAAGGGGAAGCCCTTCCCGCCGCTGACCAGCGAGCTGAAGGCGGTGGCCTGCCCGGTGGTCAGCATGGCGGTGGCACACCTGCGCGCCTGGAATGCAGCGTAGACCTCTGCGGCGCTCTGCTGCGCGAAGCTTTCCGGCAGAGCAGGACGCTCCTCCGGGCCAAGCAGGCATTGCAGGGCGAAAAGCGCTGTGCCGCTGGGGGATTGCAGCGGGCACTCCGCTTTGCACGCCGCCTCCAGGGGATAAGCCTGCGGTTCGTCAGACGGCGGCTGCGTCGCGGCAGGGCGGCCCAGGAGCGTCGTGGGCGCGGGGGTCACGGCGCTGCCTGGCTCCAGCGCGCTGTCGATGGCCATGACCCATGCGCCCCAGCACAGGGGCAGCCCGTATTGCGCGCCCCGCCATCGCCCGCAGCGGAGCAGCTCCTCCCGGATGGATGCTGCGCCTGTCAGCGGTGTGAAAAGCTCCTGGGGGGCGGTGAAATCCCCCGGCATGTACAGGATCACATCCGGCAGCACAGCCTGGGACGCCAGCGCTTCCTCCGCAGAGACGCTGCGAAGATAGGTCATCACGCCGGGATGCTGCTTTTCCCATTTGCGGAGCTGGCTGGTCAGCCATGCCTGCCCGCCGCCGGGACTGCCGGCGATCCAGATGCGCAGCAGCGTCCGATCCTGCGCTTCCAGGCCGGGGATACGCTCCGGTGTGCGCAGCGCGGCAGGCAGGGCGAAAAACAGCAGTGCGAGAACGGCGAGTGCGGCGTGGATCAGTATACGGCGCAGCAGCTTCATGTTGGCATTCCTCCGTGTGGTTTGCTGGATGTGTATGCCGTTCCCGCTGATTTCATGCCTGCCCGACGCACCGGATGGAAAAGCGGGCATTGCCAAAATGACTGCGGTGTGGTATCATGAATTGTTCATTCATTTCATCTATTCAATACATAAGGAGACATTCATGGGAAAGCTGTTCAACGTACTCAAATGGGGCTTCCACCACCTGTCGCCGAAGATGACCACTACGTGGGAGGAACCCTTCATCGACGAGCCCTGCGTGTTCGTGTGCAATCACGTCGGCGCCATGGGCCCCATCCAGATGGTCGTCAACTTCCCCCTGTGCGACCAGGTGAAGGCCTGGTGCAATTCTGGCATCATGGATCGTAAGTTCTGCCCCGATTACGTCCGGCAGGACTATTGGTGGGAGCCCGGCTGCAAGCTGGAGCCCCTCTACAACGCAACGATCCCCTACATCGCCGCCGCGGTCATCCCGCCGGTGCTCAAGAGCGCCCCGACCATTCCGGTCTATCATCCGCCGGGGGAGAAGAATTTCAGCCCCGTCACCACCATGCGACTGAGCATCGCTGCCCTGAATGAGGGAAAGCATCTGGTCATCTTCCCCGAACAGCCCAGCGGCTATAAGGGGCACCACACCTGGATCAACATGGAGTGGCTGTATCTGGCCGTTGTGTATCACCGCAAGACGGGCAAGGCGCTCAGGCTCTATCCGGTGCATATCGACACCAAGGGACACGCCTTCCATGTGGCAAAGCCGGTGATGTTTGACCCGGAGCGCTCGTTGGAGGAGCAGAAGCCGGAGCTGGAGCGCGTACTTGCGGCGGGCCTGAGGGGCGAAAAGCTGGAAAACTGAGAAATGCGCACGGCGGACGAGAGGTTCACCGTGCGCTTCCTGCAATGAAGGACTGACCCATTTTTCGACGAAGAAATCTGGTACAAAAAAAGAACACCCCCTTGACGGAACGGTGGGATTTGGCTATAATATATACCGTCTACAAGTCTGGTCAGGCTTGATGCGGGACGTGCGGGCGTAGTTTAGTGGTAAAACTCCAGCTTCCCAAGCTGGCCTTGTGGGTTCGATTCCCATCGCCCGCTCCAACACCGCATCAACCAACCGGAAAGCAGCGGAATCCGGGGGAGAGACGGGAGAGCAATGCTCCTTCCGTCCTGACAACGGAGACTCCGCAGTTTTACGAGGGTGTGCCAAAGACAAGGCGCACTGGTAATAATAAGGAGGAGATACCCATGGCTAAGGAACGTTACGAGCGCAA
>JAFQEB010000110.1 GCA_017399225.1 Clostridia bacterium
AACCGGAGGAGCCCTCAAACAGTTCACCCCGCCCACAAAGGAAGCAGAAAACGGGTTAAGGGCCTAAGGCCCTTACGGGGTCCAGGGCCGCGGAGGCCCTGGTCGCCGAAGGCCCTCGTCCGCCGACGAAAACCCCACAACGCCTTTGAGGGCTCCTCCGAACCGGAGGAGTCCTCAAACAGTTCACGCACCCCACAAAGAAGCAGAAAACGGGTTAAGGGCCTAAGGCCCTTACGGGGTCCAGGGCCGCGGAGGCCCTGGTCGCCGAAGGCCCACGCCGCAGCGTAAAAGCCGCATACGCCTTTGAGGGCTCCTCCAAACCGGAGGAGCCCTCAAACAGTTCACCCCGCCACAAAGGAAGCGGAAAAAGCCCATCGCCCGCGCCCCTTGCCAAGCCGCCTCATTGCGGCTATAATAAACCTATACCCCCGAAGGAGGAAGCAGCCATGCAGCAGATCAAAAAGATCGTCATCACCGGCGGGCCCTGTGCGGGCAAGTCCACCGCCATGAGCTGGATCCAGAAGCATTTCACCCAGCAGGGCTGGACGGTGCTGTTCGTGCCCGAGACCGCCACCGAGTTCATCTCCGGCGGCGTCGCCCCCTGGACCTGCGGCACCAACGCCGAGTATCAGGTGGTGCAGATGACCCTCCAAAGGGAAAAGGAGCGCCTGTTTGAGCAGGCTGCCCGCACCATGCCCAAGGATCGCATCCTCATCGTGTGCGACCGGGGTATGCTGGATAACCGCGCCTATATGGACGATGCGGAGACCGCCTGGGTGCTTGACCGCATCGGGGCCAATGAGGTGGAAATGCGGGACGGCTACGACGCCGTGTTCCATCTGGTGACCGCCGCCAAGGGCGCGGAGGAGTTCTACACCACCGCCAACAACACCGCCCGCATTGAGACCGTGGAGCAGGCCGTGGCGCTGGATGACAAGATCATCGCCGCATGGACGGGCCATCCCCACTTCCGTGTGGTGAACAACGAGACGGACTTTGAGGAGAAGATGCGCCGGCTGATCCGGGAGATCGCGTCCTTCCTGGGCGGGCCGGAGCCGCTGGAGATCGAGCGCAAGTTCCTGATCGAATACCCGGATATCGCCTGGCTGGAAAGCCTGCCCAACTGCCAGCGCATCGACGTGATACAGACCTACCTGACCGCCCCGGCGGGCGAGGAGCGCCGCATCCGCCAGCGGGGCTGCGACGGGCATTACCTCTTCTTCAAGACCACCAAGCGGGATCTGGAGGGCGCCAAGCGCATCGAGGTCGAGAAGCGCCTGACCAAGGATGAGTACCTCATCGCAATGATGGAGGCCGACGTCAGCCGCCGCCAGATCCGCAAGACCCGCTACTGTCTGACCTGGGGCATCCAGTATTTCGAGATTGACGTGTACCCCTTCTGGCAGGACAAGGCCATCGTGGAGATCGAGCTGTCGGACGAGAACGACCCCATCGAGTTCCCGCCCCAGCTGCGTGTGATCCGCGAGGTGACGGACGATCCCGCCTACAAGAACGCCGAGCTGGCCAGCGTGTGAATGGAGGCATGAAGGGTGCATCAGCCTGTAAAGCGCATCGTGAACGGCGCGCCGGCCGGGGTGATCTTCATCCACGGTATCCTCGGCACGCCCCGCTTCTTTGACGACCTTGCCGACGCTGTGCCGCCGGACTGGTCGGTGATGAATCTGCTGCTGCCCGGCCATGGCGGTACGGTGACGGATTTCGGGCGCGTCCGCCGGGGCGAGTGGGAGCGCTGCGTGGAGAACGCCATTGACGAGATGGCACAGAGCCACTCCCGGGTGTACCTGGTGGGACATTCCATGGGCGCGCTGATGTCCATCCTCGCCGCAGTCAGGCAGCCGGAGCGCATCGCCGGGATGATCCTCATGGCCGTACCGCTGCGCCTGGCCCTCAAGCCCTCGGCCGTGCTGCGCAACATCCTCAAGGGCGTGGGCCTGGGCGAAAGCCCGGAGGAGCTGGCCCGCTACTACGGCACCGCGCAGGACTGGCGCGTATGGCGCTATATCCCGTGGATACCCCGGTATCTGGAGCTGTTTTCCCTCTGCCGCCGGGCCCGCCAGGCGCTGCCCGCGCTGCAACGTCCCGCCAGGGCCTTCATGCACGGCCGGGATGAGCTGGTCTCCCGCCGCAGCTGCAACCTGCTGGCAGATTGCCCCGCCGTCACCCTGACGATGCTGCCGGACTCCATGCACCACACCCTGCATCCCCGGGACAAGGCCGCCCTGTGCGACGCGATCCGCGCCCTGGGTGATGAGCCCTCCGGGGGCTGTGCATGAGCCGCCGGCCTGGTAGATTGCCGCCTGCCCGGCTGCAAGGGTGATGGCAAGGCTGGTGTTATACTGCGCTTTATATCATGCAAACAGCGAAACCGCAGGCCTTTACCGGCTTGCGGTTTTGTGTACTGCTGTATATAGCAATGGATGCGATAAACTTGAATTTGACGGATTATTGATTTTTTCACCTTGTCGTTCATGCTGCTTGCACACTCCCTCAGTCATCGCCTTACGGCGATGACAGCTCCCTCGAGAGGGAGCCTTTGGCAGCGCGGCTGTTACCTCTCTGTAGGGGCGACCATTGGTCGCCCGCCGTGCCACAAATCCAGATTGCCGCACTGGAAGGCGCGTCTGCGGACGCACAAAACCCTCTCACCCGCTCGCGCGGGAGCTCTCCCAAAGGGAGAGCCTTTGGGTATGGTAAATTCCAGCTTTATAGGAACTTGTCAGATCCTTTGCAGGTTATCTTTTGAGTCTCTCGCGCACTCCCTCAGTCATCGCCATGCGGCGATGCCAGCTCCCTCGAGAGGGAGCCTTTTGGCCGCCTTAAGCCGCAGCCAGCAAAGTTAAGTACAGCGAACATATTGCCAGCCCCCAGCGGCTGCAGTACGGCCCGCAAAGGAAATGTAGCGGCGAATTTGCAGAGGGTTTCTTCCGCTGAAAGCGGAAATTCAAAGAAACC
>JAFQEB010000111.1 GCA_017399225.1 Clostridia bacterium
CCTGAAGAAGATGGGCGTTATGGCCCTGGAGATGGAAGCCGCCGCCCTGTACATGAACGCCGCCCGCTACGGCAAGCGTGGCCTGTGCATCTGCACCATCTCCGACCATGTCCTCAAGGGCGTGGAAACCACCTCCGAGGAGCGGCAGAATTCCTTCACCACCATGATGAAGGTGGCCCTGGATGTTGCCGTGGCCATGGAGAATAAGTAAGTCGATATAAATCCCCTGGGGAATTTTCGATATACGCTGCGCGTTCGATATACGCTGCGGCGCAAGAGGGATTTCTTTCCTATCGAGCGGCAAAGCCGCATATCGAATTTGCAAAGCAAATATATCGAATGGGCAACGCCCATATATCGACAATGATGCACCGTAACCCAAAACATTTTGACGCTTTTTGAGGTATCATTATGAAACGCATTTTTCTGTTCGTCCTGGACTCCTGCGGTGTGGGCGAGCTGCCGGACGCGGCGGCTTTTGGGGATGTGGGGGTCAATACCCTCCGCTCCTGCGCTTCCTCCGACAGGCTTTCCATCCCCAATCTGATCGCCGCGGGCATCGGAAACATTGACGGCGTGGACTACCTTCCCAAAGCGGAGCAGCCTGCCGGGGCAGTGTGCCGTCTGGCAGAGCGGTCCATGGGCAAGGACACCACCATCGGTCACTGGGAGATCGCCGGACTGGTATCCCCGGAGCCTTTGCCTACCTACCCGGGCGGATTCCCGGAGGAGGTGCTGAAGGCCTTTGAGGAAGCCACCGGCCGGGGCTGCATCTGCAACCTGCCCTATTCCGGCACCGATGCCATCCGGGACTATGGCCAGGAGCAGCTGGACACCGGAAAGTGGATCGTCTATACCTCCGCCGATTCCGTGTTCCAGGTAGCCGCCAATGAGGACTTCATTCCTCTGGAGGAGCTTTACGATGCCTGCCATAAGGCCCGGGAGATCCTCCAGGGCAGGCACGGCGTGGGCCGGGTCATCGCCCGCCCCTTCGTAGGCAATTCCGAAACCGGCTTCAAGCGGACTTCCAACCGCCATGACTACTCCCTGCTGCCTCCCGCCCCCACCATGCTGGATGCCATCAAGGCCGCGGGGCTGGATTCCATCGCCGTGGGCAAGATCCACGACATCTTCGCCGGACAGGGCGACACCGAGTATGTCTACAACAAGAGCAACGCCGACGGCATGGACCACGCCATGGACTACGCAAAACGGGATTTCCACGGCCTGTGCTTTGTAAATCTGGTGGACTTCGACATGGTCTACGGCCACCGCCGGGACATCGACGGCTACGCAAAGGCCCTGACGGAGTTCGACACCTGGCTGGGAACCTTCCTGCCCATGCTGGGGGATGAGGATCTGGTAATGATCACCGCCGACCACGGCTGCGACCCCGCCTATACCAAAACCACCGACCACACCCGGGAATATGTGCCCCTGGTGATCCTGGGCAAACAGGTAAAGCCTGTGAATCTCGGAACCCGCCGGAGCTTTGCCGATATCGCCGCCACCGTCACCGACCTGCTGGGCGTGGAATACGACACCCCCGGCGAGAGCTTCGCAAAGGAAATCCTGTAAATTGTTGTTTCCCGGATAGTCCGCTGTAGGGTTGGGGCATGCCCCAACCGGGCACTGGCGGAATTGCGTGGTATCAGTATTGCATCAAGCAAACAATTCTGTCATCCCGAGCGGACAGCGGGAGCCGAGGGATCTTCGCACTTTCGTAACTGCTGAGCAGACTTTTCCTGCGAAGATCCTTCGACGCGCTTCGCTTGCTCAGGATGACATAACTGCTGGACTCTGCATTTTCTATACCGCTCAGTCCAACAACTGCATCGGCGGGGGCATGCCGCCCGCCCTACAACACGTAAATCGATAATTTACCAGAGCACCAGGAGGTAACACATGACTCCCGAAAAACTGATCTCCCTGGCAAAGGAAGCCATGACCCATGCCTATGTGCCCTATTCCGGCTACAAGGTGGGGGCGGCGCTGCTGTGTGCCGACGGCACCGTATACCAGGGCTGCAACATTGAAAACGCCGCCTACGGCCCCACCAACTGCGCCGAACGCACCGCCTTCTTTAAGGCGGTCTATGACGGTCACCGGGATTTCGTGTCCATCGCCGTATGCGGCGGCAAGGACGGCATCATCACCGGGGCCTTCCCCCCCTGCGGAGTCTGCCGCCAGGTGATGCGGGAATTCTGCGCCGACGATTTTGTGATCTACATGGTGTCCCCGGAGGGGTATCAGGCCTGTACCCTGGCGGAGCTTTTGCCCTTCAGCTTCTCCGCGGGAGAACACATGCAAGCCTGACGGGGACAAATGGCGGAAATTCCCGGAAAAACTCACAAAAAACCGTGAAGGATATTGATTTTTTCACAGAAATGTGCGACAATGACCATGGTATGTGAATTACCAACAAAAGAAAATTATGGAGGAATGAAAACATGAAGAAGATTTTTGCTCTGCTTCTGGCTGTTCTGATGGTCGCTTCCCTGTGCGCAGGCTGCGGCAGCAGCGGCAACGGCGAGGCCGCCGGCAACAGCGAGTACAGAATCGCAATGGTTACCGACTACGGTGATATCACCGACCAGTCCTTCAACCAGACCACTTGGGAAGCCGTTGTGAAGTTCGGTGAGGACAACAACGTGGAGACCAAGTACTACAAGCCCACTTCCAACGATACCGCAGGCCGTGTGGCTTCCGTGGAGCTGGCCATCGCTGAGGGCTACAACGTCATCGTTATGCCCGGCTACGCCTTCGGCGGCACCATCGTGGAGTGCGCTGAGACCTATCCCGATGTCAAGTTCTTCGCTCTGGACGTGGGCGCCGGCGACCTGCTGGAGACCGCTGTTGCCAACAAGGGCGAGAGCTATGACTACAACCCCGACAACTGGAACCTGACCGACTACGTCTACATGGACAATGTCTACTCCGCCATCTATCAGGAAGAGCTGTCCGGCTACATGGCCGGCTACGCCGCTGTCAAGCTGGGCTACACCAAGCTGGGCTTCCTGGGCGGTATGGCTGTTCCCGCTGTTATGCGTTTCGGCTACGGCTATGTGCAGGGCGCTGATGCTGCCGCTGCCGAGCTGGGCATCACTGTCGATATGAAGTACGCTTACGGCAACCAGTTCTTCGGCGACGCTGACATCACCGCCGTTATGGACACCTGGTATGCCGACGGCACCGAGGTCGTCTTCGCCTGCGGCGGCGGCATCTACACCTCCGCTGTCGACGCTGCCAAGGCTGCCGGCAAGAAGGTCATCGGTGTTGACGTTGACCAGGCTGCTGTCATCGCCGCTTACGCTGCCGGCGACGGCGCTTCCGAGGACGAGATCGCTGCCTGCATGGATCTGACCGTCACCTCCGCTATGAAGGGCCTGCGTCCCACCACCATCGATACCCTGACCGACATCATCATCAACGGCAAGTGGGAGAACTACGTTGGCAAGATCCAGACTCTGGGTCTGGTCTCCGCTGATCCCGAGGCTAACTACGTTCAGATCCCCATGGGCACCACCCAGTTCGAGGATGGCAAGTTCACCGCTGATGACTACAAGGCCATCGTCAAGGGCATGTTCGAGGGCACCATCGCTGTCTCCAACGACATCTCCGCTGAGCCCGCTCCCACCAACGTCAACGTTTCCTGGCTGGGCAACCTGAAGTAATTTCATATTTCCCACTGAAATGAGGGCGAGCTTCGGCTCGCCCTTTTTGTGCTCAAAATAAACAAAAAAATTCCGTTTTCCATCGGATTTTATTTGAATTTATGGCACGCATCGTGTATAATAAATGGGCAGTTAAGAAAAAGGAGGTAATTGGATTGAGCAGCTCACCCTATGCGATCGAAATGGTGAACATTACCAAACGGTTCCCCGGAATCATCGCAAATGACAACGTGACCCTTCAGCTTCGCGCTGGCGAGATCCATGCACTGCTGGGCGAAAACGGCGCCGGCAAGTCTACCCTGATGAGCGTCCTGTTCGGCCTGTACCAGGCGGAGGAGGGCATTATCAAGAAAAACGGTGTTGAGGTAACCATCAACAACCCCAACGATGCCAATGCTCTGGGCATCGGCATGGTGCACCAGCACTTCAAGCTGGTGGAATGCTTCTCCGTTCTGGACAACATCATCCTGGGCGTGGAGGATGCCAAAAACGGCCTGCTCCAGCGGGACAAGGCCCGGGAAAAGGTCATGGCCCTGTCCGAAAAGTATGGCCTCAGCGTCAATCCCGATGCCATCATTGAGGATATTTCCGTAGGTATGCAGCAGCGTACCGAAATTCTGAAGATGCTCTACCGGGACAATGAGATCCTGATCTTCGACGAGCCCACCGCAGTGCTGACCCCCCAGGAAATCGAAGAACTGCTGCAGATCATGAAGAATCTGGCAGCAGAGGGAAAATCCATCCTCTTTATTACCCATAAGCTCAACGAGATCATGTCCGTTGCCGACCGGTGCAGCGTCCTGCGCAAGGGCAAGTACATCGGCACCGTGGACATCGCCTCCTGCACCAAGGACGACCTGTCCCGGATGATGGTGGGCCGTGACGTGGAGTTCGCTGTTCAGAAGACTCCCGCCCAGCCTAAGGACGTGGTGCTGGATGTGGAGCATATGTCCGTGGCTTCCAAGCTCAGCAAGAAGAATGCCGTCAACGATGTTACCTTCCAGGTTCGTGCCGGCGAGATCGTCTGCATCGCGGGCATCGACGGCAACGGCCAGAGCGAGCTGGTATTCGGCATCTCCGGCCTGGAAAACGTCAGCAGCGGCACCGTGAAGCTGCTGGGCACCGATATCACCAACGCCCCCATCCGTAAGCGCTCCCTCATGGGCATGAGCCACATCCCCGAGGACCGGCACAAGCACGGCCTGGTGCTGGACTACACCCTGGAGGACAACATGATCCTGCAGCGCTACTTCGAGCCGGAGTTCACCAACAAGTTCGGCTTCCTGCGCCGCAAGAACATCCGCACCTATGCCGAGCGGCTGATCGAGCAGTACGATGTCCGCTCCGGTCAGGGCCCCATCACCATTTCCCGGGCCATGTCCGGCGGCAACCAGCAGAAGGCCATCATCGCCCGTGAGATCGACAAGGATCCCCAGCTGCTCATCGCCGTCCAGCCCACCCGCGGCCTGGACGTGGGTGCTATTGAATATATCCACAAGCAGATCGTGGCCCAGCGGGATGCCGGTAAGGCAGTGCTGCTGGTCTCTCTGGAGCTGGACGAGGTCATGACCGTTTCCGACCGCATTCTCGTCATGTACGAGGGCGAGATCGTAGGCGAGCTGGATCCCAAGAAGACCACCGTGGAAGAGCTGGGCCTGTATATGGCCGGCGCAAAGAAGGAGGGGTAAGCAAGTGAATAAGGACAAAACTCCCCTGATCCGTCAGGACGGCTTCCAGACCCTGCTGGCCTCTCTGGTGTGCATTCTGGGCGGCCTGGTGGTGGGCTATATCGTGCTGCTGCTCATCGAGCCCAGCGGCGCCTTTGAAGCCATCGTTGCCGTTATGAAGAGCTTCTTCCGCTATCCCGGCAAGCTGATGCTGAAATATATGGGCCAGACCCTGGTCCGCACCGTGCCCCTGCTGCTGTGCGCATTGTCCGTGCTGTTTGCCTATAAGGTAGGCATGTTCAATATCGGCGCGGCAGGCCAGTATGTAGCCGGTGCCTGCGCGGGTCTGTACGCGGCCCTGGCCTGGAATATGCCCTGGTATGTGTGCCTGGTTCTGGCTATGCTGGCCGGTGCCCTGCTGGGCGGCCTGTCCGGCTTGCTGAAGACCCTCTGCAACGTCAACGTGGTCATCTCCGGCATCATGCTGAACTGGATCACCCTGTATCTGACCAACCTGGTTCTGACCACCGTCAAGAGCCCCAACAGCCCCTATACCAAGTCCCTTCAGGGCACCAATCCCGGTGCGCTACTGCCCAGCCTGGGACTGGAAAAGCTGTTCAATAACGAAAAGAGTGTTACCATCGCCCTGCCCATCGCCATTATTATGGCTGTGGTGGTCTGGGTGGTGCTGAACAAGACCCGTTTCGGCTATGAGCTGAAGGCCACCGGCAGCAACTACAACGCCGCCCGTTACTGCGGCATGAAGGAAAACCGGAACATCATTATGACCATGATGATCGCGGGAGCGCTGGCCGGCATGGGCGCGGGCCTGCTGTATCTCACCGGCATTGAGGATTGGGAAACTACCATCTCCTCCGTCCCCGGCATGGGCTTCAACGGCATCGCCGTTGCCTTCCTGGGCGGCCTGAGCCCCCTGGGTTCCATCCTGTCCGCTTTCTTCATCCAGTATATTACCACCGGCGGCGGTAACGTGGATCTGCAGGTCTACTGCTCTCAGATCTCCAGCCTGATTTCCGCTCTCATCATCTACCTGTGCGCCTTCGTGGCCTTCTTCAAGTTCTTCCTCCAGACCCAGCTTCGCAAGCAGGATGAAAAGAAGGCTGCCCTTGCCGCGCAAAACAAGGAAGGAGGCAACACCTAATGGTACTGCTGCTGCAATATACCCTGCTGTTTGCCTCCGTGCTGATGCTGGTGGCCCTGGGCGGCTGCTTTGCCGAACGAAGCGGTGTCATCAACATCGGTCTGGAAGGCATCATGGTCATCGGCGCTCTGGGCGGCGCCCTGGCGATGAAGTTCCTGGCAGGCATGGTCAACGCCCCCGTTATGATCCTGGTCACCATCCTGGCCAGCGCCATCTTCGGTATGCTGTTCTCCCTGCTGCTGGCGGTGGCCGCCATCAATTTCAAGGCGGATCAGACCATCACCGGTACGGCTATGAATATGCTGGCCACCGCCGCCGCTACCGTGGCTGTCAAGGCCATGAACACCTCTGCCTCCGGCGGCAATGACGTTTCCTCTGAGATCGTCTACACCACCGGCCGTGAAATGCTGATGCTGCGCATCGGCAACTTCAACCTGAACTGGTTCGTGGTAGTGGCTCTGGTCTGTCTGGCGATTTCCTATGTCGCCCTGTATAAGACCAAGTTCGGTCTGCGCCTGCGTGCCTGCGGCGAGCATCCCCAGGCAGCGGACTCCGTGGGCATCAATGTCTACAAGATGCGCTATGCCGGTGTGCTGATTTCCGGCATCCTGGGCGGCCTGGGCGGCATCGTGTATATCACCGCCGGCGTCAACTCCTGGAAGTTTGAGAACGGCGTGGCAGGCTTCGGCTTCCTGGCTCTGGCGGTTATGATCTTCGGTGCCTGGCACCCCCTGAAGATCGCCCTGGCAGCTCTGCTGTTCGGCTTCTGCCGTGCTCTGGGCAATGTGTATTCCGGCTTCCCCTTCCTGCTGGCAATGAACATTCCCAGTGTTGTCTACAATATGCTGCCCTATATCATCTCTCTGGTGGTTCTGGCCTTCACCTCCAAGAAGTCCCGGGCACCCAAGGCAGAGGGTATCCCCTACGACAAGGGAAGCCGCTAAACCGAATAAGCGATCCACCTCCCGAAACCGGGAGGTGGATTTTCTGAATGTGGCTTGATTTTTTGGGTATAATTTGCTAAACTGAATCTATCACCCGGGCCAGCCCGGACGAGAAAACAGGAGGAATTTACTATGTCTAACAAGTACGCCGGTACTCAGACTGAAAAGAACCTGGAAGCCGCTTTCGCAGGCGAATCCATGGCCAGAAACAAGTATACCTACTACGCATCCAAGGCCAAGAAGGATGGCTACGAGCAGATCGCTGCCCTGTTCCTGAAGACCGCTGACAACGAGAAGGAGCACGCCAAGATGTGGTTCAAGGAGCTCCACGGCGGTGTTCCCGCCACTGCCCAGAACCTGCTGGATGCCGCTGAGGGCGAGAACTACGAGTGGACGGATATGTATGCCGGCTTTGCCGAGACCGCCGAGAAGGAAGGCTTCCTGGAGCTGGCAGCCAAGTTCCGTCTGGTGGCTGCTATTGAGAAGCACCATGAGGAGCGCTACCGTGCCCTGCTGCAGAACGTGGAAACCAAGCAGGTCTTTGAGAAGAGCGAGGTCAAGGTTTGGGAATGCCGCAACTGCGGTCATATCATCGTCGGCACTGCTGCCCCCGATGTCTGCCCCACCTGCGACCACCCCAAGGCCTATTTCGAAATCAACGCCAAGAATTATTGATAATAAAGTCCGCGCCGTGGGTCACCTGCGGCGCGGATTTTTGCAAAACAACACCCCCGGATGGCAAGGGCCATCCGGGGGTGAACACATATAGGGGTTTACTTGAAATACTTGACAGCGGCCTCGAACATACGGATATCGTATTCGCCGGGGACGTTCTTGTACAGGCCCTTGCCGATACGCTCGCTGTGGCCCATCTTGCCCAGAACACGGCCGTCGGGGGAGGTGATGCCCTCGATGGCGAACAGGGAGCCGTTGGGGTTGAAAGCGGTGTCCATGGTGGGTTTGCCTTCCAGATCCACATACTGGGTAGCGATCTGACCGTTTTCGGCCAGCTTCAGAGCCAGCTCCTCGGAGGCGAAGAAGCGGCCCTCGCCGTGGGAGATGGGTACGTTCACGATGTCGCCCACATTCATCAGGCTCAGCCAGGGAGACTTGTTGGAGGCGATGCGGGTGTGAACGATGCGGCTCTGGTGCCGGGCGATGGTGTTGAAGGTCAGGGTGGGGCAGCTTTCATCGGTGTCAATGATCTTGCCGTAGGGCACCAGACCCAGCTTGATCAGAGCCTGGAAGCCGTTGCAGATGCCGCACATCAGGCCGTCCCGGTCATCCAGCAGCTTCGTGACCTGCTCCTTGATGGCGGGGTTGCGGAAGAAGGCGGTGATAAACTTGGCGGAGCCGTCGGGCTCGTCGCCGCCGGAGAAGCCGCCGGGGATGAAGATCATCTGGCTGCCCTCGATCTTCTTTGCCACTTCCTCGATGCTCCGGGCCACGTCGTCGGCGGTCAGGTTCCGGATGACGGCGATGTCTGCCTCGGCACCGGCGGCCATGACGGCCCGGGCGGAGTCATACTCACAGTTGGTGCCGGGGAACACGGGGATCAGCACCTTGGGCTTGGCGACCTTCACGGCGGGAGCAATGCCGCACTTGCCGTCGAAGGAGAAGGTGGGCAGCTCCTGCTTCTGCTCGCCGGCCTTGGTGGGATACACATCCTCCAGAACGCCTGCGTTCAGGGAGTACAGCTCGGCGATGGAGGCGGAGTCGCCGTCCAGCACGATGGATGCTTCCGCGGTGGTTTCACCGATCTTCATCACGCCGGGGATAGTTACATCCTCGGTCAGCTCGGCCACGATGAAGCCCCACATACCGGCCTGGTGCCACTGATCCTTCACGCTGCCGCAGGAGCGGAAGCCGATGTCATTGCCGAAGGACATCTTCATAACGGCCTCTGCCAGACCGTTTTCCACAGCCCAGGCGGCCTTGACCTTGCCCTGCTTGTGCAGGTCATAGAGGGCTTCCCAGGAGGCCTTCAGGCTCTCGGGGGATGCGTCGGCTCCGCCGAACAGGTAGACGGGATGACCGGCTTCCTTGAACTCGGGGCTCAGCACGTCGCTCTTGTCGATGGGGGCGATGGCGAAGGAGATGACGGTGGGGGGAACATCCTTGTCCAGGAAGGTGCCGGACATGGAGTCCTTACCGCCGATGGCAGCGGCGTTCAGCTCCAGCTGGGCATCCAGGGCACCCAGCAGAGCGGCGAAGGGCTTTCCCCAGCGGTCAGGCTCGTTCTTCAGCTTCTCGAAGAACTCCTGCAGGGTCAGGTATGCCTTCTTGTAATCGGCACCGGCAGCCACCAGCTTGGCAACGGAGGCGTAGATGGCGGCGTGGGCACCGGTGTAGGGATCAATGGACAGGTGGTCGGGATCGCAGCCCCAGCTGAACACGCTGCCCTGCTCGGTGACCTGACCGGGGAGGACAGGCAGCTGAGCGGCCATGGCCTGGGCGGGGGTGATCTGCTTCTTGCCGCCGAAGGGCATCAGGATGGAGCCCGCGCCGATGGTGGAGTCGAACCGCTCCACCAGACCACGCTGGCTGGCGGTCTTCAGGCTGGAGGCCATCTCCTTCAGGGAGCCGTACAGGGGGCGGCTCAGGGGAGACAGATCCTTTTCGGTAACGTGGGCGGTGGTGTGCTTTACGGCACCGTTGGTGTCCAGGAAGGCACGGCTCAGGTTGGCGATGGTGTTGCCCTTCCAGGTCATAACCATCCGCTCCTCCTCGGTGACCACGGCCACACGGTAGGCTTCCAGGTTCTCGGCCTGGGCGTGGGCGATGAAGGCGTCGGCATCCTCAGCGGCGACGACGACAGCCATACGCTCCTGAGATTCGGAGATGGCCAGCTCGGTGCCGTCCAGACCGTCATACTTCTTGCGGACGGCATCCAGGTCGATGATCAGGCCGGGGGCCAGCTCACCGATGGCGACGGAAACACCGCCGGCACCGAAGTCGTTGCAGCGCTTGATGAGGCGGGTGACCTCGGCGTTGCGGAACAGGCGCTGGATCTTCCGCTCCTCAGGGGCGTTGCCCTTCTGAACCTCGGAGGC
>JAFQEB010000112.1 GCA_017399225.1 Clostridia bacterium
CACCGACGTGACCGGCAACATCAAGCTGCCCGAGGGCACCGAGATGGTTATGCCCGGTGACAACATCGACATGGAGCTGACCCTGATCACCCCCATCGCTATGGAGCAGGGCCTGCGCTTCGCTATCCGTGAGGGTGGCCGTACTGTCGGTTCCGGCGTTATCGCCAAGGTCATCGAGTAATCGAAGTAGAGCAAGGCAAAGCCAAATGGCTTTTTAGCTCACAAACAGGGCGTCCATCGCAAGATGGACGCCTTTTCTATACACGCGATACCTAAATGAAGATCGCCTGACCGATCGTGGAACGATATAATGGCCGCAGCTGCGCACCAGCGCCGAAAGTGAGCTGTGCGACCATATCCTCCAGCGGATCTGTGATCAGCAGTCCGTCGCTGCAGCGCTCCAGGTAACGAATGAGGCCAAAGCCGTCCAGCAGTATATCGGGCTGCGTTTCTCCGGTGGGGAAGTGATACAACCGCTCGGTTACGGCGGCCCACACGCCGGCAGCGTCTGCCTGAACTGCCCCGGGCAGGCCCGGCAGACGTGCGATCTCCGCATAGGCGCCGGTGGCAAGGTCGATCCGGCCCAGCAGGGTATACATGTGCTCATCGCCTGCGCTGCACAGCACATGCGCCGCATCGCCGTCCGCGTGAATGCGCATCGCTACGCCGGGCACGGCGAAGGTGCGCAGGATGTGCAGCTCCGGCAGGCTCAGATGATGCACCTGCCCGTCCGCGCCGCCGCATACCAGCACGGAGCTGCCGCTGAGGCACATGTCCTGCGGGTATATCCCAACACGGGCGGTCACCAGCCAGCCGTCGGGATCGGCGATGGAGAGGCAGTCCGTATCGCTGGAGAGCGCAAGGGCGTAATGCTGCCACAGCATCAGTGCCTCAATATCCCGGTCGCAGGGAATGGTGCGGCTGTGCCACAGCAGGTGGGCGGCATTATCCGCCGCTGCGACAGCACCGTCAGAATGGGCGACGAGATCAGGACTGGCGAGCGGACAATCCAGCTGCCGCCAAACGCCATCATGCAGGAGAAGCCCCTCCCTGCAGGCAAGAAGTATCCTCATCGCCGCCACCTCCTGCCTCAATCTATGTATTTTGCAGGAAATCGTTCCGGCTTGCAGGAATTTTGTCTGAAGATGGAGAAGTAACAAAGGTTAAGTTTTGAATGAAAGGATGACGCAAATGTTTTCTTATAAGACCAACGGCACCTGCTCCAGCAAGATCGACCTGGAGATCCGGGACGGCGTGATCACCTACTGCAAGTTCACCAACGGCTGCCGCGGCAACACCGAGGGCCTGGCCCGCATGGTGATCGGCCAGAAGGCTGAGGATGTTGCCCAGCGCCTGGAGGGCGTTGCCTGCCGCGGCAATACCTCCTGCCCTGATCAGCTGAGCAAGGCCATTCGCGCGTATCATGAGTGATTGGGGCTGCTGCCCCGAAAGGAGACCATTCCCTTGTCTGAAACCAATACACAGATCACCTTTGAGTCCATGGATCTTTCCAGGGAGATCATGCTCGCCATCAAGGATATGGGCTTTGAAAGCCCCTCCACTGTCCAGGCCCGTACCATCCCCCTGATGATGGACGGCGTGGACATCAACGCCATTGCCCCCACCGGTACCGGCAAGACCTGCGCCTTCGGCATTCCGATGCTGGAATATGTGCAGCTGCAGGATGAGTGCGTGCAGGAGGTCGTGTTGGCCCCCACCCGCGAGCTGGCCCTGCAGATCGGCGATGAGCTGACGAAGCTGGCCAAGTACATCAAGGGCTGCCGCATCGCCGTGCTCTACGGCGGCCAGCCCATCCCAAAGCAGCTGAACGCCCTCAAGCGCAAGCCGCAGATCGTCGTCGCCACCCCCGGCCGACTGCTGGATCACATGAACCGCGGCAACATCAGGCTGAACCACGTTCATACCATGGTGCTGGACGAAGCGGACGAAATGCTCAACATGGGCTTCGTCAAGGACGTGACCAGGATCATCGAGGCCACCCCGAAGGAGCGCCAGCTGGTGCTCTTCTCCGCCACGATGCACCAGGAGGTCCTCACCATCGCCTGGAAGTACCAGAACGACCCCGTGGAGATCACCGTTGAGGCGACGAAGGAGGATCGTCCCCAGATCGCCCAGTACGTCATTGCTACCGAGCAGCCCAAAAAGATCGATAACCTGCTCTACCTGCTGGACGCGGACGTCTACCAGCGCATCATGATCTTCTGCAACACCAAGTTCATGACCGACCGCCTGACCTCCAAGCTCAAGAAGGAGGGCTACTCCGCCGAGTGTCTGCACGGCGATATCCCGCAGAGTAAGCGCAATGTGGTCATGTCCGACTTCCGTAAAGGCAAGTTCTCCATCCTCGTGGCTACCGACGTTGCTGCCCGCGGCATCGACGTGGACGACGTGGAGGCTGTCATCAACTTCGATCTGCCGGAGGAGAATGAGTACTACCTGCACCGCATCGGCCGTACGGGCCGTGCCCACAAGCACGGCGTCAGCTTCTCCCTGGTGACCTTCCGCGAGTCCGTCCGCATGGATGAGATCCTCAAGTACATGATTGCAAAGCCCCTGCCGCTGCACTTCGAGGAGGATGTGCTTCGGAATGAGGACGGCACGGCGTTCTTTGATCATATTTAATAAACCTTCCGCCGCTGGGAACGTTTTCCCGGCGGCGTGCGTCTTATAGGCAGGAGGTGAGTACTGTGCGGAAACGCAGATGGCGCTGGTGGATAGCAGCGCTGACGGCCCTGGCTGTGCTGGCGGTGATCGCGCTGGATCAGCGGCTGATCGTCAGAACGTACCGGATCGATGCGCCGGAGGTGACTGCGCCCATCCGCCTGGCGGTGATCACAGATCTCCATGAGTGCGACTACGGCCCGGAGGGCGAACGCCTCCTTGCTGCAGTTCATGCGCAGGAGCCGGATGCGGTGCTGATGGCAGGGGACATGTTTGCCGACGGCGGCAGCTATGCCTATGGGCTCAGCGTGATGAGGGCCCTGGCAGAGCGCTATCCAGCCTATTACGTGACGGGTAATCATGAATACTGGACAAATGAGGTTGATCGCATCACGATGCTTGTCGCACAGAGCGGCGTAAAGGTGCTGGATCGGTCCTGCGCCGTGCTGGAGGTGAGGCGGCAGCGGATCAGCGTGTGTGGCGTGCCTGACCCCTATGCGATGGTGTATTCCGGCGCGCCTGACACGCAGACGCAGCTTGCCCAAACGATCGCCAAAGCAGAGCCGGGAACCTTCACTCTGCTGATGGCCCATCGCCCGGAACTGATCGAGCTGTATGCTGCTGCCGGGTTTGATCTGGTGGTCTCCGGCCATGCCCACGGCGGGCAGGTGCGTATCCCGCTGCTGGTCAATGGCCTGTGCGCGCCCAATCAGGGCTGGCTTCCGCCATATGCAGGTGGCATGTACCGCAGGGAGGGTACCACCATGATCGTCAGCCGGGGGCTTTCCACGCAACGGCAGTACGGTGTTCCCCGCATTTTCAACCGTCCGGAGCTGGTCGTGATTGAGATCAATTGAGAAAAATCGGGTTGAAGATAAAATAACATTGGAAATTTTAGTGAATTCCCGTACTTTTTGTGTTTACAGGCCGGTTTGACGCTTGCTATTCCAGCAAATATCGGATATAATAGGCGCGGTTGAATCTTCGGGTCTGTGGTTGCAAGCCGATGCCAGTCGCAGGCAAAGCGGTCCACGTAACCCGGCCAAAGCGCCGGTGAGCATGGTGCGGTTTAGAAGTAAGACCGTCCAGGGGGACTTCGCCCAATCTTAAGACGAGGCACATGTTGTGCGTGCTTTTAGGAAATGGAGTCGAAGACCCCTGAGAGGAGTGCGTGAGGGCGCTGAACGCGCAGAGCTACCTCCCAGACGGCGAGTGTGGGGTCAAAGACCAGGTCAGCCGGAGAGACAGCCTATTCTAATTTTTTCAGGGGGTTTCCATACCATGTACGAAGACAAGACGCTGGTTTGCAAAGACTGTGGCAACGAGTTCGTGTTCTCCGCCGGTGAGCAGGAGTTCTACGCTGAGAAGGGCTTCCAGAACGAGCCCACCCGCTGCCGTAACTGCCGTCAGGCGCGCAAGGCCAGCCGCCCCGCTGCCGGTGCTCCCCGCGAGATGTTTGACGCCATCTGCGCTGAGTGCGGCCAGCCCACCAAGGTTCCCTTCCAGCCCCGTGAGGATCGTCCCGTCTACTGCAGCGAGTGCTTCGCGGCGCGTCGTGGTTAATCGTCTCTGACGTAACCCCCTTCGCTTAAAGGAACTGTTGCAAAGATCCCCTGTCAGCAATGGCAGGGGATTTTTCTTGTCTGTTCGCCTTGCCAGGAGGGAACGCATGTGCTACACTGATCGTGAATGGAGGCGGTCATATGGATCTGCAGGAACTGAAGCTGCGACGGTTACAGGCGCAGTATCTGCTTTCGCCTGGGGAGAACGTCCCGGGCGGCCTGTGCGGGCTGCAGGCGCAGTTCCTGCGCAACGCAGTCCATGCCCTGCGCATCCGCACGGGCGGCGCGGAAGTCGGCGGCCTGGTCAAGACCTGGACGCTGCGGGGCACGGTACACCTGATCCCGGAGGAGGATCTGCCCCTGTATCTCCGCCATTGCGGCACGGCAGAGGATGTGTGCCGGACGGGCTGGTATCAGTGGACGGCGGAGCGCGGACAGGCCAATCCGCCCCAGCGGGAGCAGGCCCTGGCCCGGCAGATGACGGGCGCCATCGCCGCCGGCATTGATACCCGGGAGGCGCTCAGGGATCATTTGCGGGGCCTGGGTATGACGGAGGGGGAGGAGTCACGCGTCTTCAACGCCTGGGGCGGCATGATCCGCGAGCTGGCGGAGGTCGGCGCGATCGGCTTCCGGGTGGATATGGCGGACGACGCCCACCCCGACGAAACCAAGCGCTACCGGCTGTTGAAGCCCTTCACGCCGCTGCCGGAGGATGAGGCCCGGCTGGAGCTGGCCCGGCGTTACCTGACGCACTACGGCCCCGTCACGTTGCGGGACGCGGCGTACTTCTTTCACTGGACGCAGGCAGAGGCGAAGGCACTTTTCATCCGCGTCGGCGCGGACACGGTGGTTTGCGATGGCAGGGAGTACTGGCGTCTCCCCGGCGCCCTTCCGGAGAAGGAAATGCCGCCGGTGGTGCTGCTGGGGGGCTTTGACCCGCTGATGCTGGGCTACCGCAAGGAGGATAATCCCTTCCTGCCACCGGAGCACCTGCGGGGCGTCTTCAACCTGGCGGGCATCGTGAATCCTGCGATCCTGCTGCACGGGCGGGTCGCAGGCAAATGGAAGGAAAGCAAGGGTCGGGCGGAGCTGGCCGCCTTTGAGCCGATCGCAGCCCAGGACAGAAAGCGGATCGAGGCAGAAATGGCCCGCTTGTACCGGATCAAAAAGCTGATATGGAAATGAGAAAAGGCAGCGCCTGCGAAGAATGCAGGCGCTGCCGATTTTTGGTGTACATATGCTGGTCAGGGAATGCGGAGCGTCAGCGTGCTCGCTGGCTCCGTACCATTCTCCCAGCCGATCTCAACATGCAGTGTGTCGGGAAGTGCTGTGGCAGAATCAAAGCGCAGAGCGGCAACGTAGTAGGCCCTGCTCTCATCGAATTCGTAGGGAAAGAGTGGGCGAGGATCTTCGTTCAGCGCATCACCGTCGAACCAAATGAAGCTGCCTGCAGCGATTTCCTGATTTGCCGAATCAAGCAGGCGCAGCACGGGCAGTTCGGGGGTGCCGTACATCTGGTCGTGGAAGAGTCGGGCGATGCTCCCGGGGGAGTAGTCTTCCATGATGATGCCGATATAGCGGTTGCGGCTCGTGCTGAGCATGGAGGCACGGCAGCGAGGGCTGTCGCCTGGCTGGTTGATGATGGGCAGTTCGCTGTAGTGTTGCAGCACGCTGACGGGGAGGTTGAATTGGAATGACTCCATGCTGGCCGTCCAGCTGTGCTCGTTGGTGAGGGTAAGGATAATGGGCAGATACAGTGACCTGTCGCTGCTAAAACGCGCTTCTGCATCATGATAATGAATGCGGGCAAGAATGTCGCCGTTCGCTTCCTGCTTCAGGGCGATCGTTGTCGGATCTGGCTCCAAACGGTCGGCCTTATCATAGTTCAGCGAAACGACCCAGGTAGAATCGCTGGGCGTACCGTCCTCATTGGGTTTGAGGGCCAGCTTCATGCTGCTTTCGGCAGGGAAGATGCGGAGCGTCACTTCGCCGGTGAAGCCGTCAAACCAGCTGTCCTCCATCAGGACGATGGTCGTCGGGTCCTTGGACAGGTCGTTGATGATGTCGGCATAGCTGATCTCCCGGCTGGAAACGGCGGGGTTGGCCAGTGTGAAGATCAGCTCGGCATAGTGTACGCTGCTGGTATTGTCGTGCAGCTCTGCCGCCTGGGAATGGACGGACACCATGGCGTAGAGGGTCACGGCGGCGCCGGATTCCGGCAGCGTGCCGCGGATGGTGCAGCGCAGCGCCTCTCCCTGGGGCCTGGCCTCCACGGGCAGCTCGGCGATGGGCGGCTGGCGGTGTTCCTCCATTTTCAGGGCTTCCTCCCTGCTGGCGCAGGCGTAGGCCCTGACTGTCTCCATGTGGGCGATCAGTGCAGCCTTGTCCTCCTGCGCGTCTCCCAGGGTGTACCAGGGCTTGGTGGGTTTCAGGTCGATGACGACCTCTGCCTGGCTGCCGTCATATGCGGCGGAAACCAGTGTCGCAGTGATCATCTCGTCCTCCAGCAGGATCTCCTCCTGCTGCGTGCGCGACTGCCGGATTGGGAAGCTGATCTCCTCCGTCAGCTCCGTATCTCCCGCGGGCGGCAGGTAGTTGATCCAGCAGCGCATTTCCGCTACGGTGACGCTCGTGTCATCCATGACGCCTGCGACCCGGAAGGACGCCGCGTCGCTCGTCATGCTCAGCACATCCACCGGGGCGTTGAGCGACCCCAAAACCAGCATGACGCCGTCAGGCATCGTGGTGCGTCCGGCTGCAGCGAGGGTCACGGGGATGGGCGTTCGGCTGGGATCGCCGGGCGGGGTGTGACCTTCAAGGAGCAGCATGTGCTTTTCCGGCTCCTTCAAGCGGATCGTGCCGGTGAAGGCAGCATCCTGGCCCACCCACTGAGCCGTGTCGATGGTCAGCGTATAGTATTCGTTCTCATAGCGGGCCGCAGGGGTGGCGCTGAAGCCGGCGGGCTCGTTTTCGGTCGAGGGGATGATCAAGTCAGGCTGCTGGCGGCTGGTGACAGCCAGCGCAGTGCCTGCAAGCAGGATCAGCATCGCTGCTGCAAGCGCCAGCAGGGCGCTGCCGCGTTTGACGTGCTTCACGTTGGTGGCCTCCTTTTCACGGATCTGCCGGAAAATGGCCGCCTGCTCAGCTTCGCCCAGGCACATGCCGCTCAGCCGCTCGTCCAGCGACTGTCTCAGCTTCTCATTCATCGAAATACCATCCTTTCAGCATGGGATGCAGCATCCTCCGGGCACGGAGCAATCGGGTGCGCACAGCGGCATGGGACAGCCGGAGAACGTCTGCCGTATCCGTAAGGGGCAGGCCCTGATAATGGTGCAGCACCACGACCTCCCGGTATTTGTCTGGCAGGGACATCACGGCGCTGAGCACCGTATCATCCGGGTAGGCGTCGGTATGGATGGGCTCTGGAAGCTGGTCAAGGGGCGTAGCCTGGGCATAGGTGCGGTATTCCCGGCTTTTCAATACATTCTTGCAGGTGTTGACGGTAACGCGCATCAGCCAGGCCTTTTGCCTTTGCGCGAGTTCGGCGGAGGCAGGGGACGTAAATACGGCGAGGGTGGCGCTGCCGGGTTTGCCAAGGGCTTCCCAGACCTTCATGAAAACCGTCTGGGAGGCATCCTGCGCCTGGGAATAATCCTTCAGGTACAGGAAGCATACCCGCAGCACAGCGCTGCCGTATTCCGTCATCAGCCGCTTCAGCGTCTGCTCCCTGTCAATGCCTGGTACCGGGGCATTGAGCATCGTATTCCTCCTTTGCGGGACGCCGGCCGACGTCCCTTCACCTATACAAACAACCTGCAGGCAGAAAATGTTGCATATTCTGTGAAAAAATTCGGCAGCCATCAGAAACCCTCCTGCCGCGGGTGCAGCAGGAGGGGGAGCAAAGCTTCCGGGTGGCATCGGAGGGCTCGCAAGCCCTTCGATTCTACATCGAAAATCGGCGACATGCGCGGCGATTTTCGTGCTTTTCCGTCAGGAAAAGCTTCCTTACACGAACGAACGGCCGGGAGAACAGCTTGCTGTTCGACCAGTGAGTGAGTGCGATTACTCGACAAAGTGCCTTCAGCACTTTGTCGATACTTTGCGCCCTCCTGCCGCAGGTGCAGCAGGAGGGTTCGTTGCGTGGCGGCTTTACCAGCCCCAGCCGCCGTAGGGGTTGGGGGTCTTGATGTACATGCCGTTCTGGATCCAGGAGGTATCGATGTCGTTGATCCAGCCGCCGCTGTTGGTATACTGGTTGTAGAAGGGATGGTAGATGGTCGGGGCCGGGTCACCGCGGACGCCGTCCAGGAGGTCGCGGCCATTGCCGGAGCCGTTGGGGTTGTAGGGTGCAGCGGTGGCCCTGACGGCAGTCTGCGTCTTCAGCGAAACGGTGAAGAGCACCTCGCCGCTTTGGGGATGGACGGCCTCCAGCACGAAGGTGCAGCGCTTGGCCGGCACCTGTGCCAGGCACACGCGGGCAGTCAGCAGCTCCTGGCCGGCAATGGTCGTTTGGGTGATCGTGCCGCCGGCGCTTTCCGCTGCCGCGCCGTTGATGGAAACCAGGCGGAGATACACGCCCTCGTCCAGCGGATCGTGGTATTTGAAGGTGGGTTCCAGCACATAGCCCTCTGCGGTCACAAAGAGATTCGCGCTGTAATGGCTGTACTTCTTGGGCTTTTCGGCCACGTCCAGCTTGTAGCGGGCCAGGGATGGCACGTCCTCCGGGATGATGGCGGGGGCGTCAGCGGGCGGCGCCGGGGTGGGCGCAGGCTCGGATACCTCGGTGGGGGCCGGCGTTTCCGGGATGGGCGTGACGGTGGGGCCGGCCATCGCGCCGACGCGCTGATTCACCAGGGCGATGGCGGGGAGCTCCTGGCCGTCCCGGTACGGGGTGAGGGTCAGATCGTTGATCTCCAGGGCGGGATTCAGCGCCTCCAGGCGGAAGATCAGATGCTCATAGGCGTGTTCGGTTATCTCCGGGTAGCCGTGGAGATAGTGCAGCTCATTATACTCACGGTGGAGAGGCTCGACCACGAGGCCATTCAGGGCAGGTTCGTCGCTGCAGCCCAGCACCATGCGGTCAGCCTGCAGCGTGCTGGTGTAGCGGATGGACAGGTAAGCATACCCTTCCATGTAGTAAAGAACGGCGCCCTCCAGCGTGAAGCCTTCCCGATTGCCCTGGGTGCGGTATTGGATGGCGTGTAAGGGCTGGGGCGCTGAGGGCAGAACTCGGCTGAAAACCTCCGTGCGGCCGGTTTGTCCGGTGCGGTCAGTAAAGGTCAGCGCGGTGAGGATGGCCATCGTGTCGTCGTACTCGTTTCGCATGAGGGTCGCGTCGCCCGTGGCCTCGAGGCGGATGGAGCCGTCCGGCTGGGGCAGCATGTCCACATCGAAGCAGGTCGTGTGGTAGACGGACTTCTCCAGCTCGTCAAAGCGCTTGCGGACGGAGCTGGCCGTGTCAGTCACATCGAAGCTGCGCATACCGGAGGCGTATTCATTGGTGATACACTCCTGTCTCGGCGTGACGAGGATGGCCTCGCGGGAATCATCAGCCTGGGCGTCAGCGTTGGCGACCAGCACGTACCGGGAGGGATCCTTCACGGAGATGCGCATGTCGGTATGGACGTAGAACAGGTCGTGCCAGCACTGATCCATCGTTACGACCAGGCGGTCGTCCTCGAATACAATGTACTTGGGATCAGGCGTTGCAGTCGGCGCGACGGTCGGCGTGGCGGTGGGTGTTGCGGTCGGCGTGGCCGTAGGCGTCGCGGTCGGCGTAGCCGTAGGCGTCGCGGTTGGCGCGGTTGTAGGCGTTGCGGTGGGCGTAACCGTGGGCGTCGCGGTAGGCGTAACCGTGGGCGTCGCGGTCGGCGTGGCCGTGGGCGTCGCCGTTGGCGTGGCCGTAGGCGTCGCGGTCGGCGCGGTCGTAGGCGTTGCGGTCGGCGCGGTCGTAGGCGTCGCGGTCAGCGCGGTCGTAGGCGTCGCGGTCGGCGTAGCCGTAGGCGTCGCGGTCGGAGTGGCCGTGGGCGTTGCGGTCGGCGTGGCCGTGGGAGTTGCAGTGGGCGTGGCCGTAGGCGTCGCGGTCAGCGCGGTCGTGGGCGTCGCGGTCGGTGTAGCCGTGGGCGTCGCGGTAGGGGCCTCGGTGTCAGACACATCCGCGCCGGGCATGGGCGCTGTGCTCATGGCAACCGTCGGGGAGGCTGTGGCGGTCAGGGCATGGAAGCCGCCGGGGTTCGTCTGCGCGACGTTCCCGCCGGTGATCGGGTCGCCCACGTCGCCGGGGTGCTTTGCAACCAGGGAGAAAGTCGTGCCCAGCACGATGATCAGCGTCGCAAGGGCGAGCATGGGGGCGAGGCGGAGCTGCCGCCGCGGGACAGGGGCGGAGGCCGGGATGGGCTTCGTTCGGATGCGCCGGAGAACCTCCTGCTGCTGGCGGCTATCCCAGACGATGTCAGAAAGGGTTGCATCCAACGACTTTTTCAGTTGTTCATTCATCGTTCAGATACCATCCTTTCAGCAGAGGTTCCAGCAGCTTGCGGGCCCGGTGGAGCCGCGTGCGGACGGAAGCCTGCGGGATATGAAGAATCGCAGCGACCTCGGGGGCAGTGAGGGACTGGTAGTAGTACAGCACGATGACCTCCCGGTACTTATCGGGCAGGGCGCGCACTGCATGGTAGACTGTGGGATCGCGCAGGGGCGTTTCGGTGAAGGGCTCGGGAAGCTTTTCGGGATCTGCGCCATGGGCGTAATGTCTGTATTCGCGGCTCCTGAGGATGCTGCGGCAGGTGTTTACGGCGATCTGCATCAGCCAGGCCTTCTCCGTTTCGCTGCTGCGGAGCGTGTCAAGGGCCTGCCAGGCCTTGAGGAAGGTCGTCTGTGCCGCATCCTGGGCCAGTGCGTGGTCATGAAGGTACAGGAAACAAACGCGCAGCACATTTGTGCCGTACGTTGACATCAGCCTGTTCAGCGCCGCTTCCCGTGCAGCCTCTGACAGCCGGGCGTTGTCCATGCGCACCGTCTCCCTTCATTTGTTAATACGCCAAAGAGGCGCAAAGCATTTCAAAATTGACTGTAATAATTGTAAATTCGTGCAGCGTGGCGCAGAATGCTAAAAACTCCCCGGGTGGGGAGCTGTGCTGGAAAGCAGAGAGCTGCGCTGTCGGTCACGCATTTTTCAGCGGCCCGGCCACCAGCTCAAACCATGCGGGCCGGAAGCCTGCGCTGAGCGCCACCCGCTGGGAAGCAAGGTGGGAGATGGAGGTGCCGTAATAGGGGAGACGTCCTGCAGCCAGAATGTCATTACGGATCAGGCGCACCAGCATGGCGGCAACACCCTGCCCGCGGGCCTCCGGCTCCACATTGATGCCGATCTGCCACAGGTAGGGGCTGTCGGCGCTGGCGCCGGCCATGCCCAAAACCTTGCCGTCGCGGAAGGCGCCGACGCCCAGCATATCCGGCGCGCCCTCGCAGAAACCGTAGGCTTCGTCAAAGCGGTCGTCGCCCCGGAATGCCTCGATGGTCTCCGGCGTGTAGCGGCGGATCTCAAGCCCCTGGGCGTCCACCGCTTCGATATGTTCTGCGGTGAAGAAGGGGCGTGCATGGCGGATCTCGGCCCCAAAGGAATTCAGCTCCCGGTTCAGGGCTGCCAGGGTGGGGGCCTCCATGAACCAGGGGGCGTCAGCGTCTGCGTACAGCTCCCGGCAGCGGGCGATGACGTCCTCCCGGCCGGTGAAGAGCAGCTTGCCGTTCACGACCGCGATTTTCAGGATGCAGGGTACGATCTCCAGGTACTGTCGGCGGTCGGGGCGGGGCTCAAAGACGGTGAAATGGTGCTGCTTGTCCAGCACCTCGTCCTGTGTGGTGCAGAAGTCGGCTGACAACTGCTGAAGAAGCAATTTGTGCATCATAATGTCCTCCGGTGTATGCAGAAAGGCTCCCCCGGAGACGGAGGAGCCGAAAGGTCAGTTCACAATCTTGAAACCTGCGTCGGTCAGCTTCTGCCGGATCTCTTTGATCTGCTCAAAATCGCGGGTCTCCATGCTGATCTTAAGGAAGCAGGAGGCCACGGGCATATTGGCGTCAGAGCGCTCGTGGGTCACGCCGACCACATTCGCGCCGCAGTCGCTGATGATCGTCGCCACGCCCACCAGCTGACCGGGCTTGTCCTCCAGGGCGATGGTCAGCATGGCGTTGCGGCCGGAGGTGAGCAGGCCGCGGGTGATGACGCGGCTGAGGATGTTCACGTCGATATTGCCGCCGGAGACCAGACAGCAGACCTTTTTGAAGGCGATATCCGGCACACGGTGGAACATGGCAGCAGCCACGCCCACAGCGCCCGCGCCCTCAGCGACCAGCTTCTGCTTCTCCATCAGGGCCAGGATGGCAGCGGCGATCTCGTCCTCAGAAACGGTGATGACGCCGTCCACATACTGCTGGATCATCCGGAAGGTGGTGTCGCCGGGGTGCTTGACAGCGATGCCGTCGGCGAAGGTCTTGACGGTGGGCAGCGTGACCTGCTCGCCCAGCTCAATGGACTTGGCCATGGAGGCAGCGTTCTCCGCCTGTACGCCGTATACCTTGACGTTCGGGTTGAGGCTCTTGATGGCATAGGCCACGCCGGAGACCAATCCGCCGCCGCCTACGGGGCACAGCACGACGTCGACGTCCTCCAGCTGATTGAGGATCTCCAGGCCGATGGTGCCCTGACCGGCGATGACCTCATCGTCGTCGAAGGGGTGGATGAGGGTCATGCCGGTTTCATCCCGCAGCTTGCAGGCATAGGCATAGGCGTCGTCGTATGCGCCCTTGACCAGCACGACCTTTGCGCCCAGCGCCTTGGTGGCCTCGACCTTCGAGATGGGCGCGCCCTCGGGCATACAGACGATGGACTTCGCGCCCATGCGGGTTGCCGCCAGCGCCACGCCCTGGGCGTGGTTGCCCGCCGAGCAGGCCACGATGCCGGCGTCCCGCTGCTCCTGGGTCAGCTGGCTGATCTTGTAATACGCGCCGCGCAGCTTGAAGGAGCCGGTCAGCTGCAGGTTTTCGGTTTTGAGGTACATGGTGAAGTCACTGGACAGCTTGGGTGCTTCGATCATGTCCGTCTTGCGGGCGACCTGCTTGAGCACGAATGCGGCGTGGTAGACTTTATCGAGTGTGACCATGGGGATGGCCTCCTTGGTGTTGTATAGTGGGGCGATAGGGCGGTTTCTTTGCGGCTGCGTGGGCTGTTTCGGCAGAATCTGAGATTCCGCGAAAGGCGCGTGGGGCTTTTTCGGGCTGCGGCCCGGGGTCTCCGACGGCCAGGGGCTAACGCCGCCCCTGGACCCGCGCAAGGGGCTTCACCCCTTGACCCTTTTTGCGCTGCGGCGCGGGGTTATGATTTCAGGCCGGCGATATAGTTGATGAACTGCTGCGCCGTGCGGCCGGAGACGCCGCCGTGGCGGATCTCCCACTTGTTGGCTTCCAGCAGAAGCTGCTCCTCCGTCAGCCCAAGCTCAGGATACCTCGCGGCAATGCCCTTCACAATGTCGTGATACTGCTGACGGTTGGGGTTGTTGTAGCAGATGGAGCAGCCAAACCGCGCCGCCAGGGACAGCTTCTCCTCCATCGTGTCGGAGCGGTGGATGTCGTTCTCAAACTCCATGTCGCTCTTGTCCTTCCAGGTCTCCTTGACCAGGTGACGGCGGTTGGAGGTCGCCACGATCAGCACGTTGCCCGGCCTCGTTTCGACGCCGCCCTCGATGACCGCCTTGAGGAACTTGTACTCCACCTCATGCTCCTCAAAGGACAAATCGTCGATGAAGATCATGAAGCGATAATTGCGGTTCTTGATCCTGGCGATGACCGAGCTCAGCTGACCAAACTGGTGCTTGTAGATCTCGATCATCCGCAGGCCCTCGTCGAAATACTCGTTGAGGATCGCCTTCACCGAGGTAGACTTGCCCGTGCCCGCGTCGCCGTAGAGCAGCATGTTGTTGCAGCTTCGGCCCTGTACAAAGGCCTCGGTGTTGTCGCGCAGGGTCTTCTTCTGGGTTTCGTAGCCGATCAGGTCGGAGAGCACCACCTGGTCGATGTTGTTGATCGCGGTCAGCTCGCCGTCATCCGCCAGGCGGAAGGCGCGGTTCATGCCGAACATGCCCACACCGCAGTTGCGGTAGTGCGCGGTGACCAGCGCGAATACCTCGTCCGCATCGGCGGCCGCAGCGATGGCCTCGCTCAGCGCCTGCACCTTTTCGGACACGGTGCGGTAGTACATCTGCGCCTTCTTGGGGATGGCGGTGTAATCCGTCAGCACGGAGAAGCAATCAATGCCCAGATCCTGCTCGATCGGCCCGAAGTCAAAGTGGAACAGCCGCTTGAAAATGGCAAAGTCCGCCTTGGCAAAGTGGTTCACGCTGCCTTCGCTGGCTCCCTGGCGCTCGGCGGTCAGGGTGAAGCTGTTCTCATTGGTCATCAGCACGAAGGTCAGGTAATTCTGCCACAGGTTGCGGTTGAAGCCGTACACCGTCGCCAGGTCGAGCAGGCGCTTCACCTGGGCATAGATGCGGGAAATCAGGCTGGGCTTATCGGCAGAACCGGCCTCCCAGTCACGGAATATGTCGGCCATCCGGGTGAGGATCGCGTCCTCGCCGAGGTTCGAATAAAGCAGCAGCTTGGCTGTTTCGCGGTACATAGAAGAAGATCCTTTCCGAAGAGTCCAGAGGCGATCGGAAAGCCTCTGGTCGCCTCCGCAGAGGCGAAATCCCTATGCTACAATAATGGAATGAAGCCTGCACGGCCGAAACCAGCCATGCAGGCGTAGAAAACGGGTCGAAGACCCTTACAGGCGCTTGATGATCTCCTCGGTCATCTGCTTGCAGCCGATGGGATCAATGCCGGAATTGCCCACGATATCCGCCGTGCGGACGCCGTCCTCCAGCACCTTGTCAACGGCCTTTTCGATGCAGTCTGCCTCGTCCATCATGTCAAAGGCGTAGCGCAGCATCATCGCGGCGGACAGCACCGTGGCGATGGGGTTGGCCTTGTCGGTACCTGCGATGTCCGGGGCGGAGCCGTGGATGGGCTCGTACAGGCCGCGGGTCGTCGCGCCCAGGGACGCGGAGGGCAGCATACCGATGGAGCCGGTGATCTGGCTGGCCTCGTCGGAGAGGATGTCGCCGAACATGTTGCTGGTGACCACCACGTCAAACTGGCTGGGACGGCGCACCAGCTGCATGGCGGCGTTGTCCACCAGCATGTCGGTGCAGGTCACGTCCGGGTACTCCTCGGCGATGCGGTGCACGGTCTCGCGCCACAGGCGGCTGGTCTCCAGCACGTTGGCCTTGTCGATGGAGATGACGTTGCGGCGGCGCTTGCGGGCAGCGTCGAAGGCAGCGCGGGCAATGCGCTCCACCTCCATCACGCTGTAGGCCTCGGTGTCCCAGGCCTCGGGGCCGTACTTGCCCTCGCGGCGGCCGCGCTCACCGAAGTAGATGCCGCCGGTCAGCTCGCGCACCATCATCAGGTCAAAGCCCTGAGCGACGATGTCTGCACGCAGGGGGCATTCCTCCTTCAGGGCAGGATAGAGCTTCGCGGGGCGCAGGTTGGTGTACAGGCCCATGGCCGCACGGATGCCCAGCAGGCCCTTCTCGGGGCGGATGGCAGCGGGCAGGGTATCCCACTTGGGGCCGCCCACCGCGCCAAGCAGCACGGAGTCAGCAGCCAGACAGCCGTCGACGGTCTCCTGGGGCAGGGGATTGCCGGTTTCATCGATGGCCGCGCCGCCGATCAGGTAGCGGGTGAAGTTGAACTTGTGGCCGAACTTCTCGGCGATAACCTCCAGCACCGCAACGGCGCTGTCCACGATCTCCGGGCCGATGCCGTCGCCGCGGAGGAGGGCGATGTTCTTTTCCATGGGATTGTACCTCCCTTTGTTTTTGGTAGGGCGGGCGAGCACTGCTCGCCCCTACGGACAATATGGTCGGGATGATGATGTAGGGGCGACCATTGGTCGCCCGCTGGATCAGGCTTTCGCGTCCATGCGGGCCTTCAGGTAAGGCAGCAGGCCGTTGTGCTCCACGATCTTCTCGATAAACGGCGGCAGCGCCACAGCCTGGAAGGTCTCGCCGGTGGTCTCGTCGACGATCTTGCCGGTGGCGAAGTCCACGGACACGGTGTCGCCGTTGCCGATGGCGGCGGCAGCCTCGGGGCACTCCAGGATGGGGAAGCCGATGTTGATGGCGTTGCGGTAGAAGATGCGGGCGAAGCTCGCTGCGATGACGCAGCGTACACCGCAGGCCCGGATGGAGATGGGCGCGTGCTCACGGGAAGAGCCGCAGCCGAAGTTCGCGCCACCGACCATGATGTCGCCGGGCTTCACGGTGGTAGCGAAGGAGGCGTCGATGTCCTCCATGCAGTGCTTGGCCAGCTCCTCGGGGGAGGGAGCGTTCAGATAGCGGGCGGGGATGATGACGTCGGTATCGACGTTGTCACCGTACTTGAAAACCTTGCCGGAAACCATAGCGATACCTCCTTAATCAAGCTCACAGGGGCAGGCGACGTAGCCCTTGACGGCGGATGCGGCAGCCACTGCGGGGGAGGCCAGGATGACCTCGCTCTTCACATGGCCCATGCGGCCCACGAAGTTGCGGTTGGTGGTGGCGACAGCACGCTCGCCCTCGCACATGCAGCCCATATGGCCGCCCAGGCAGGGGCCGCAGGTGGGGGTGCTGACCGCGCAGCCCGCCTCGATAAAGATCTGCGTGTAGCCCTGCTTGATGCACTCCATGTAGATGTCCTGGGTCGCAGGGATGACGATGCAGCGCACACCGTCAGCAACCTTACGGCCCTTGAGGATCTCTGCTGCGATGCGCATATCGGAGATGCGGCCGTTAGTGCAGGAGCCGATGACCACCTGGTCGATGGGCAGACCCGCTACCTGATCGACGGTCTTGGTGTTGGAGGGCAGGTGGGGCAGGGACACGGTGGGCTTGAGCTCGCTCAGGTCGATCTCGACCACCTGCTCGTACTCCGCATCCTCGTCGGCCTCGTAGGCCTTCCACTCGCGGTCAACGCGGCCGGTCACATACTCGATGGTCTTCTCGTCCACGGGGAAGATGCCGTTCTTGCCGCCGGCCTCGATGGCCATGTTGGCGATGGTGAAGCGGTCGTCCATGCTCAGCTCCGCCACGCCGGGGCCGGTGAACTCAATGGACTTGTACAGCGCGCCGTCCACGCCGATCAGGCCGATCAGGTGGAGGATCACGTCCTTGCCGGAGACCCACTTGCCCATCTTGCCCGTCAGCACGACCTTGATGGCGCTGGGCACCTTGAACCAGTTTTCGCCTGCGGCCATGCCGGCAGCCATGTCGGTGGAGCCCACGCCTGTGGAGAACGCGCCGATGGCGCCGTAGGTGCAGGTGTGGCTGTCGGCGCCGATGATGACCTCGCCGGGAGCGACGATGCCCTTCTCCGGCAGCAGCGCGTGCTCAATACCCACCTGGCCCACATCGTAGAAGTGGGTGATGTTGAAGCGGTGAGCGAAATCGCGGGCGGTCTTGCACAGCTGTGCGGACTTGATGTCCTTGCAGGGGGTGTAGTGATCCAGCACGATGGCGATCTTGTCCTTGTCGAACACGCGGTCAAAGCCGGCCTTGTCGAACACGTCAACGGCCACGGGGGTGGTCACGTCGTTGCCGAGAACCAGATCCAGCTTGGCCTCGATCAGGTCGCCGGCCTTCACGGAGGGGAGACCCGCGTGAGCCGCGAGGATCTTCTGCGTCATGGTCATGCCCATAAGTGATACCTTCTTTCTTAGCGGCTGAGGTGTATCAGCGGGAGGGATTGGTGCGCTGCCGCTTGGCGGCGTAGGCGCGCAGCTTGTTCATGGCGCTGAGGTACGCGCGCACGGAGGCTTCGATAACGTTGGTGTGCAGTCCGCGGCCGGTGAAGGTGCGGTCGTCGCAGGTGAGCTTCACGGTCACGCCGCCCATGGTGTCCTTGCCGGGGGAGATACCGGAAATGTTGTACACGTCGAAGGTGTGCTCCACCGGGCGTATGATGCGGTTGATGGCCTCGAAGGCAGCGTCCACGGGGCCGTCGCCGGAGCAGGCCTCCTCGAAAATCTGACCGTCCAGGCTGAGGCGCACCACGGAGGTGGAGGTGGTCATGTTGGAGGTGTGCACCGCGAACCACTCCAGCTTGTAGCCGTCCACGTCCTCGCTGTCGACGGCGGCAGTCTGATGGGTCACGATGGCGACCAGATCCTCGTTGGTGACGGACTTCTTCTTGTCGCACAGCACCTTGAATTCCTCAAAGCAGCGCTGCAGCTCGGCCTCGTCCAGGTTGTAGCCCATTTCCTTCAGGCGGGAGGACAGGGCGTGCTTGCCCGAGTGCTTGCCCAAAACGATGTTATCGATCACCACGCCCACGCTTTCGGGAGTGAGGATCTCGTAGGTCTTCTTGTTGGCGAGCACACCGTGCTGGTGGATGCCGCTCTCGTGGCGGAAGGCGTTCACGCCCACGATGGGCTTGTTCAGCGGCGCGCTCTGGCCGATGATGTTGTACACCGTCTTGGAGGCGCGGAAGATCTGGGTGGTGTCGATGCGTAAGTCTGCCTCGGTGAAGACGTCGGGACGGGTGTGCATCGCCATCACGACCTCCTCCAGGGAGGTGTTGCCTGCGCGCTCGCCCAGGCCGTTGATGGTGCATTCGATCTGCCTTGCGCCGCCCAGCACGCCGGCCAGGGCGTTGGCGGTGGCCATGCCCAGGTCGTTATGGCAGTGGACGGAGAACTCCACCTTGTCGCTGTCCGGCACGCCGGCGCGGATGGCCTCGATCATCGCCCGCATTTCATCGGGGGTGGTGTAGCCGGTGGTGTCGGGAATGTTGACCACCGTCGCGCCATTCTTGATGGCCAGGTCGACCACCTTGATCAGGAAGTCCACATCGGAGCGGGTGGCATCCTCGCAGGAGAACTCAATATTGCTGGTGTACTTCTTCGCATGGGCGACCATGGCAGCGGTACGCTCCAGCACCTGCTCGGGGGTCATTTTGAGCTTGTACTCCATATGGAGGGGGCTGGTGGCGATGAACAGGTGGATGCGGGGATCGGCCGCTTCCTTGACGGCTTCCCAGGCGCAGTCGATGTCCTTGACCGTCGCGCGGGCCAAAGAGGCCACGGAGCAGTCCTTCACCGTGCGGGCGATGGTTTGCACGCTCTCGAAGTCACCGGGGGAGGCGATGGCAAAGCCAGCCTCGATCACGTCGACCTTCAGGCGCTCCAGGCAGCGCGCCACCTCGATTTTTTCTTTCAGATTCATCGAACAGCCGGGGGACTGCTCGCCGTCACGCAATGTGGTATCAAAGATCTTGATCTGGCTCATGCTTTGGCTCCTCCTTATCTTATTTGTTACAGGGATTCGATAAACTTCACGATTTTGTTGGTCAGGATCACATGGCCCGCGTCGTTGGGGTGCAGGCCGTCGGGCATGTAGGCTTCCTTCATTACGGACACGGCGGGCTGCACGCCGTAGCTGGCGTACAGGTCGAGGACGGGCAGAGAATAGTACTCCGCCGCCTGGCGGATCGCGTCCACATAATCCTTCAGCACCTTGCCGTGCATGTTGGGCTCATTTTCGGTGGAGCGGTGCAGAGGCGTGATGACCACGAACTGCGCCGCCGGATACTTTGTCAGCAGGGACGTGTACAGCTCATGCAGCGCGCCGCAGAAGGTGTCGGCTGTGCGGTCGTCGGGCGTGCCGAAGGGGGCGTCGCCGTGGCCGAAATCATTCGTGCCGCCAAAGACGACCACCACGTCCGCATCCGGATCCATCTCCGCCACGCGGCTGGGGAAGTCCAGGTCATGCCGGGGATTCTCGGAGGGCTTCGTCTGCCGGGCCAGGCGGGTGCCGCCGATGCCGTAGCAGCGGGTGACCGCGCCATACTCCGCCGCGATCCGATCCGCAAAGCGCAGCGCCTCGCCAGAACACCCGTGCCCCTCGGTAATGGAATCACCGAGGAAGTTGATCTTAAGTCCCTGCAGCTTCATGCCAGTCCCTCCAAAATCAATTCCGAATTCCTAATTCCGAATTCCGAATAGGCTCCGCTTATTCGAGGATCGCGCCCTTGTCGGCGGAAGATACCAGCTTGGCATAGCGGGCCAGGTAGCCGGTCTTGACCTTGGGCTCGGGGCAGACCCACTTGGCACGGCGCTCGGCCAGAGTGGCTTCGTCCACCTTCAGCTCGATGGAGCAGGCGGGGATGTCGATGGCGATGAGGTCGCCCTCTTCCACCAGGGCGATCAGGCCGCCCTGGGCTGCCTCGGGGCTGATGTGGCCGATGGATGCGCCGCGGGTCGCGCCGGAGAAGCGGCCGTCGGTCAGCAGGGCGACGGATTCACCCAGACCCATACCGCAGATGGCGGAGGTGGGGTTCAGCATCTCGCGCATACCGGGGCCGCCCTTGGGGCCTTCGTAGCGGATGACCACCACGTCGCCGGGAACGATCTTGCGGGCGTAGATGGCGGCGATGGCCTCTTCCTCGGAGTCAAACACGCGGGCGGGGCCTTCGTGCTTCATCATCTCGGGGGCCACGGCGCTCTGCTTCACCACGCAGCCGTCCTTGGCCAGGTTGCCTTTCAGCACGGCAATGCCGCCGTTCTGGCTGTAGGGGTTCTCGATGGGACGGATGATGTTGTGGTCGCGGTTGACGACCTTCTCCAGGTTCTCCGCCATGGTCTTGCCGGTGACGGTCAGGACGGAGGTGTCCAGCAGATCCTTCTTCGTCAGCTCCTTCATCACAGCGCTGACGCCGCCGGCGCGGTCCAGATCCTCCATGAAGGTGTCGCCGGCGGGGGCCAGGTGGCACAGGTTGGGGGTCTGGGCGGAGATGGCGTTGGCGTGATCCAGGTCGATGGTCACGCCGGCCTCATGGGCGATGGCGGGCAGGTGCAGCATGGTGTTGGTGGAGCAGCCCAGGGCCATGTCGACGGTCTCGGCGTTGTTGAAGGCCGCCGGGGTCATGATGTCGCGGGGGCGGATGTTCTTCTCCACCAGGGTCATGATCTGCATACCGGCGTGCTTGGCCAGGCGGATGCGGGCGGAAAGCGGCGCGGGGATCGTGCCGTTGCCGGGCAGCGCCATGCCCAGGGCCTCGCACAGGCAGTTCATGGAGTTGGCGGTGTACATGCCCGAGCAGCTGCCGCAGGAGGGGCATGCGTTCTCTTCGTAGTTGCGCACGCCGTCCTCATCCAGGGTGCCGGCCTTGTAAGCACCGACGGCCTCGAACATGTGGCTCAGGCAGGTGCGGCGGCCATCGTTCAGGTGACCGGCCAGCATGGGGCCGCCGGAGCAGAAGATGGTCGGGATATTCAGACGCGCCGCGGCCATCAGCAGGCCGGGAACGTTCTTGTCGCAGTTGGGCACCATGACCAGGCCGTCAAACTGGTGGGCGATGGCCATGGCCTCGGTGGAATCGGCGATCAGGTCGCGGGTGACCAGGCTGTACTTCATGCCCACATGACCCATGGCGATGCCGTCGCACACGGCGATGGCCGGGAACATGACGGGGGTGCCGCCCGCCGCGCGGACGCCGGCCTTCACGGCCTCGGTGATCTTATCCAGATTCATGTGGCCGGGGACGATCTCGTTGTAGGAGGACACCACGCCGATCAGCGGCTTGCGGATCTCCTCGTCGGTGTAGCCCAGGGCGTACAGCAGGCTGCGGTTCGGGGCGCGCTCAACGCCGATTTTGATGTTGTTGGAATTCATAATCATAACCTCCTGTGGAAGGTAGTGTTTGCGTGACACTGCACTGCGGTCATGCCCGTAGTGCGGTGGTGAAAGGCAGGACAGAATGAGCTGTCCTGCTTTGATGGGGCAGGTGATGGAGGGGCGCGAGAAGTTTGTTTGCTTTGCTGACTTGCCCTTTCTTGCTTGCGTGGACTGTTTGAACGATCGGAGATCGTTCAAAGGCGTCGTGGGGATTTGCGCCTGCGGGCGCGAGGCCTCCGGCGGGGAAGGGGCCTCCGCGGCCCCTTCCATCCCCCGTAAGGGCCGTCGGCCCTTAACCCTTTTTGCGCCTTAGTTGGAGGCGTTATCCAGGTTGTTGTCGTTCTTCCACAGCATCTGGGAGCGCAGCTGCTCGCCGACAACTTCCATCTCGTGCTTGGCCAGGATGCCGCGGCGGCTGTTGAAGTAGCAGCGGCCGGTCTTGTTCTCGGCGATCCACTTGCCCGCGAAGGTGCCGTCCTGGATGTCGTTCAGCACAGCCTTCATGTTGGCCTTGGTCTCCTCGTAGGGGATCACGCGGGGGCCGGAAACGTACTCGCCGTACTCCGCGGTGTCGGAGATGGAGTAGTTCATCGCAGCCACGCCGCCCTTGTTGATCAGGTCGATGATCAGCTTCATCTCATGGATGCACTCGAAGTAAGCGTTCTCGGGCTGGTAACCGGCCTCGACCAGGGTCTCGAAGCCGCAGCGCATCAGCTCCACCACGCCGCCGCACAGAACCGCCTGCTCGCCGAAGAGGTCGGTCTCGGTCTCCTCGTTCATCGTGGTCTCCATGATGCCCGCGCGGGCGCCGCCGATACCGGCGATGTAGGCCAGCGCGATGTCCCAGGCATGGCCGGTGGCGTCCTGCTCAACGGCGACCAGGGAGGGCACGCCCTTGCCCACGACGTACTGGCTGCGGACGGTGTGGCCAGGGCCCTTGGGGGCAGCCATGAACACGTCCACGCCCTTGGGCGGATCGATCAGCTTGTAGCGGATGTTGAAGCCGTGGGCGAAGGCGATGGCCTTGCCCTCGGTCAGGTAGGGGCGGATGTCCTTGTTGAACATGGCGGCCTGCTTCTCGTCATTGATCAGGATCATGATGACGTCGGCCTTCTGGGTCAGCTCCGGCACGGTCATGACCTCGAAGCCGTCCTTCTCCGCCACGGGCCAGCTCTTGCCGCCCTTGAGCAGGCAGATGATGACATTGACGCCGCTGTCGCGCAGGTTCAGCGCGTGGGCGTGGCCCTGAGAGCCGTAGCCGACGATGCCGACCACCTTGCCGTCCAGCTTGCCCAGATCACAGTCCTTCTCGTAATACATTTTTGCCATAGTCGTATTC
>JAFQEB010000113.1 GCA_017399225.1 Clostridia bacterium
TCGCCGCGCTGAAGCTCCTGGATCTGGCGGCGCTCGGCCTTCTGGGCCAGATCGCGTCCCCGGATCCGTTCCGATTCGATGGTTCCGTAGGGCTGAAAAGAAAGCTGATTCAGATTGCTGATCATAGCTGCCGCCTCCAAAGCTCGCAATTGCCGGAAAAACCGGTGTGACACAATTTCTCCCTGCTATTATACCAAACCGAATCGAAATATGCAAAGGTTATTTTACTATTTTTAACAATTTTTGTGCAATCCTGCGCAAACGGTTGCAACTGGCGGCGAGTCTCTGTATCCATCTCGATGAACAAAAGATACGTTGGTACAGGAGCACCCAAACCCCTTTCCCCAGGAGAAGGTATTCAAACAACATGCAGCAGCAGTGACCGCACGATCAAGTGGGACACTGCTGCTGTTTTCTGTGTTGGATCAATAGGGCCGGGGAACCGCGATCTCCTGGTACGATGTGCGAATTTGGGATGCAGTGCCAGGAGATTGCCGCGTCGCCTGTCGGCTCCTCGCAATGACAGTGGTAGACGGCAGATAGTCCTTCTGATTGCTTCATGCATAACCCAAATCCTTATTCAGGTTTCTTTACAGCCCCATCTGCACTTCGCTTACAAAAACACAGCACCGCAGCCCGACCATACGTGTTTCACTCGCGTAACGACTCGCAAAACCTACGTACAGTTTGTCCGCGGCGACTCGCCGCTTATCTCTGGTACTCGAACTCGAAATCGTAGATATCGACGGTGTCGCCGTCGGCGATGCCCATCTCCTCCAGCCGGTCGAACAGGCCGCTGCGGCGCAGGAGCAGGTCGAAGTAGTTTCTCGCCTCGTAGTCGTCGAAATTGATGTCCTGGATCAGATTCTCCAGCCACTTGCCGGTGATGACCCAGGTGCTGCCCAGGTGCTCGATCTGCAGCTCGCTGGGATCCCCCGCCAGGGGCATGGGGGCCACGTACTCCGGCTCATAGATGGTCACGGGGGGCAGATCCTTCAGCTTCTCCGCCACCACCCGCATCAGCTGCCGGGTGCCTACGGTGGTACCGGCGCTGATCTCATACAGCTCGATGCCCTCCTGAGCCACACGCTGGCGCAGCCGCTCCAGGTTGTCGGAGTCGGGGTCCATGATGTCGGTCTTGTTGGCGGCCACGATCATGGGCCGGTTGCTCAGATCCACAGAGTAATTCTTCAGCTCGGCGCAGATGGCGTCGAAATCCTCCACCGGGTCCCGGCCCTCGGAGCCGGAGACATCGATCACATGGACCAGCAGACGGCAGCGGTCGATGTGCCGCAGGAAATCATGGCCCAGGCCCGCGCCCTCAGCCGCGCCCTCGATGATGCCGGGGATGTCGGCCATGACGAAGGAGACGCCCTCCTCCACATAGATGACGCCCAGGTTGGGGAACAGGGTGGTGAAGTGGTAGTTGGCGATCTTGGGCCGGGCATTGGAGGTGACGGACAGCAGCGTGGACTTGCCCACGTTGGGGAAGCCGACAAGGCCCACGTCGGCCAGCAGCTTCAGCTCCAGGATGATGTCGCGCTCCTCGCCCTTGCGGCCGGACTTGGCGAACCGGGGGACCTGACGGGTGGCGGTGGCGTAGTGGGAGTTGCCCCAGCCGCCGCGGCCGCCCTTGGCGATGACGAAATCCTCGCCGGTGGACATATCCACGATGATCTGGTTCGTCTCGGCGTCCCGGACCACGGTGCCCCGGGGCACGTTGATGACCAGGGGCTCGCCCCGCTTGCCGGCCATCTTCCGGCCCATACCGTTGACGCCGGCACCGGCCTGATACTTGCGCTTATAGCGGAAATCCAGCAGGGTGGTCAGGTTGTCGTTGACCCGCAGGATGACGCTGCCGCCGTGACCGCCGTCGCCGCCGTCGGGACCGCCGGAGGCCACATACTTCTCCCGATGGAAGGCCACCGCGCCATCACCGCCCCGGCCGCCGATGACTGTAATGCGTACTTTATCTACAAACATCTCAAAAAATCCTCCTTTAACTAAGGAATGGGGTTTATTCATAAATGCATAATGCTGAATGCAGAATGCAGAATGATTGTACCCAAAATTCTGCATTCAGCATTATGCATTCTGCATTAAAAAACTGCCGCAGGAACTGCGGCAGTTTTCCAAGCAAATTACTGTGCCTCGTAGACGGAGCACTGTCTGCGATCCTTGCCCTTGCGCTCGAAACGGACGGTACCGTCGACCAGAGCGAACAGGGTGTCGTCGCTGCCGATGCCGACATTGACGCCGGGATGGATGTGGGTGCCTCTCTGGCGGACCAGGATGTTGCCGGCCAGGACGAACTGACCGTCAGCACGCTTCACGCCCAGGCGCTTGGCCTCGGAATCACGGCCGTTCTTGGTGGAACCGCCGCCCTTATGGTGAGCGAAGAACTGAATACCAATCTTCAGCATGGTGTTACACCTCCA
>JAFQEB010000011.1 GCA_017399225.1 Clostridia bacterium
AAAAGCAGCCCCCGAGTAGGGGGCCGCCCGTGGTAACTTTGCGGTTGTCAGACTGTTCAGTGCCCTCTTTAGAGGGCGACCGCAAGTGATAAGCCCTTATAGGGCTTGGTCAAACCACCCGTTCAACGGGTGGTCATGACTTATGCGGTTTCGTCGGTCTTGCGGCCGTGGAGCTTCTGCCAGTCACGGCGGAGGATGCCCCACATCTCCACGTCCTGGAATTCGCCTTTGTTGTAGATCCTGCGGCGCAGATGTCCCTCGTGGGTCATGCCGCATTTTTCCATCACGCGGCCGCTGGAGGGGTTGGCGGAAAAGTGCTGCGCCTCCACCCGGTGGAGCTTCAGCGTTTCAAATACCTCCCGCAGCACGGCCTCCAGCGCCTCGGTCATCAGCCCGCGGTTCCAGTGGCTGCGCGCCAGGCTGTAGCCGATCTCGACCGTACTGTTTTCCGGGCTGAAGCTCATGAAGCCGATGGTGCCGATGGCCTTGCCGCTCTCCCTGTCCACCAGGCACCAGCTGGAGGGTTCCCCCAGGCGGTACTGCTGCAGCATGAAGCGGATATAAGCCTTGGTATCCCATACGGAGCGATGGGCCGACCACAGGACGTGCCGCGCCACCTCCGGATCCTTGGAGTAGGCGTAGAGGTCGGGGGCGTCCCGGAGGGTCATGCGGCGCAGGATCAGCCGCGGCGTTTCGATCACCGGCAGGCGGGAGAAATACTCCTGGGGCGTTCCCGGGGCGGCGGGCGTCATCAGCCGGGAAAGCCAGGAGCGCTTGGGTTCAGACATGGGGCAGCTCCTCCCGCAGCGCGATCAGCGAATCCCCCGGCAGCTGGGGCAGGGCAAGGTCGTTGTGCATACTGCCGTAGACCATCAGAAAGACGCCGATGGCGATCATGAGCAGCATCAGCACGATAAAGAGGACAAAGCCCCAGGAGACGCGTTTGCGTTTGGCCATGAATGAGCCCCCTTCTGGAAAAATGTCGTGCGAAAAACAAAAATGAAATATTTTCGAAATATTTTTATGCTGTGGGAAGAATCGGCGCTTCTCAGTCGTTCTTATGTGCGAGGGCGTTCATCTTGGTGAAAGCCATCATGATGCCCAGCGCGGTCTTGCCGTCGCGGAAGGTGCCGTCCATGACCCTGGCGGCGGCCTCCTTCAGCGGCATACGGGTGGTGGCGACGAACTCGTCCTCATCCGGGTGCGTTTCGCCGGGGCGCAGGCCCGTGGCCAGGTAAAGGTGGATGCGCTCGTTGCAGAAGCCGGGCGTGGTCTCCAGCACGGTCAGCTTCTCCCAGTGGTCGGCGACAAAGCCGGTCTCCTCGGAGAGCTCACGCTTGGCGCACTCAAAGGGATCCTCATCGGCGCTGTCCAGCTTGCCTGCGGGGATCTCAAGGGTCACGCGGTGCATGGGGGCGCGGTACTGGTGGACGAGGATGATGCTTTCCTCCTCATCCAGCGCGACGACGGCGGATGCGCCGGGGTGGCAGGCGACCTCCCGCAGGGCGATGCGGCCGTTGGGAAGCTCTACGTTCCAGTGCTCCAGGCGGATGATCTTGCCGTCAAAGACGACCTTGCCGTCGATATACTTTTCAACCAGGTTCTGCTCGTTCATGCTGCGCCTCCTGCATATGTATGGTGTAAGGGGAATAAGTCATGAGAGCATTTCGACATTCCGCAGCGGAAATCCTGCAAGGCGGCGAAATCCGGCCGGGGCCGTATTCGTTGACAAAGCAGGCCGCTGCGATATAATAGATGATGAATCCCTATTTTTCTTATTCTAAGGAGGGAATCGCCATGATGAAATCTGGCGCAACACAGCTTCGCCGCCTGACGGCCCTCGTGCTGACCCTGGCGCTGCTGCTGACTGCCTGGGCCGTGCCGGCCCTGGCGCTGGAGGGCTGGGATGACCTGACCCTCAGCGTCACCTGGACGGACGCCGCAGGCAATGTGTGGACTGTGCCTGCGTGGAACGTGCCGGAGGATCAGGTGACCCATGGCTATTGGGTCACGCTGGATCCGCAGGCGCTCAACACGGTGCTGACCGTGAATATCACGCACCCGGACCCGGGGTATCAGTTCTTCACCATGAACGGAGATATGACCCTGCAGTGGCCCGAGAGCGAGAATGCGCTGGATCTGCATGATGATTATGCCCAGTACATCGGCCATTACTACAACGGCGTGATGTCCACGCAGATGTCCGAGTATATCAGGCTCTACGTCTCCACCCAGCAGCCGCCCTTCGAGGTGGATGAGCTTTTTGAGGCGATCCCCGGCGGCGCGCAGCAGATGCAGCCGTCTTCTCCCGCCCAGGCGGTGATCCCCGTGTACTACAAGCACGAGGATGGCCGGACGCTGGACATGCAGGAGGTCACTCTGCCGGAGGGCGTGCATACCCTGTGGCCGGAGAGCACCCGCGTGGCCGGACTTGAGCTGGCGGGCGAGGTTTCCTGGACGGTGACGGTCTATCCCGGCGGCTACAGCGACGTTCCCAGCGTCACCTTCCTGTATCGGGACGTGTACGTTGCCCCTGTGCAGGCCGTGCTGGATGTGTACTATATCCACGAAAACGGGATGCTGCTGGATCAGCAGCAGAAGACCCTGCCGGAGGGCTCCCACACCATTTGGCCGGAGAGCACCCGCGTGGCCGGCTATGAGCTGGCAGGGGACAGCGCTGTGCAGGTGAATGTGTATGCCGATGGTCAGACCGATCTGGCCAGCGTCACCTTCCTGTACCGGGATGTGTACGTCGCCCCTGCGGAGGCGGTCGTGCCCGTGTACTACTATCACGAGAACGGCCAGCTGTTGGATCAGGATGAGCTGACCCTGGCGCACGGCGATCATACCGTCGTGCCGGAAAGCAGCCGGGTGAACGGCCTGGAGCTGATCAGCGAGGACGCGGTCGTCGTGCGGGTGGACGGAAACGGCAACCCCAGCGTGGTCAACGTCGTATTCCTGTACAAGGATCCCTACACGGCCCCTGTGACGGGTGAAGCGACGGTCATCTACCTGATGGAGGACGGCACGGTGCTTGACCAGCAGGTGATCACCCTGACGGCGGGCGAGAACACCGTGTGGCCCGAAAGCCGTAAGGTGGGCGGCCTGGAGCTGGCCAGCGACGCATCCGTCCGCGTTTATGTGGATGGCGGCGGCGCTGCAAGCCCCAACCCCGTGCTTTTCACCTATCGCACCCCTGCGAAGCAGCAGGCGGAGATCACCGTTTACTACTTCGATACCATGGGGAATGAGATCGCCTCCAGCCAGACGCTGAAGCTGCCGGAGGGCGAGCATCGGATCAAGGCCGAGCCCTTTGACCTGCCCCGGGGGTACGAGCTGATCTCTGATGCGGTGCTGGATGTGAAGGTGTTCGCCAACGGCACCTACAGCCCCGAAGAGGTATCCTTCTGGTACCGCCCGGTGCAGGCAGAGATCGTGGAACCCGTACTTCCTGTGGAGCCCGTGCTTCCTGTGGAGCCGGTGCAGCCTGTGGAGCCGGTGCAGCCTGTGGAGCCGGTGCTTCCTGTTGAGCCTGTACTTCCTGTGGAGCCCGTGCAGCCCGTGAAGAAGGCCAGCGTTACGGTGCGGTTCCTTGATTCCCGCGGCCGCAGCATCGCAGCGGACAAGGTGCTGAGCCTTGGCGACGGCACCCATCAGATCAGCCCCGACCCGGCGGACATTCCCGCGGGCTACGAGCTGTTCCCCGGCACGGAAAGCGTTGCGACGGTGCTGGTGGACAACGGCCGGGCCAATCAGAGCTATGTGAACTTCTACTTTGCCGAAAAGGTGCAGGCCCCTGCCGTGCATGAGGTGAAGGTCTATTACTACGATACCATGGGCAAGGAGATCGCTCCTGCCCAGACCCTGTATCTGGAGACGGGCGCGCATCAGATCAAGGCGCAGCCTGCGGGCCTGCCGGCGGGCTACGAGCTGGCCTCGGACGCCGCGTTCGTGCTGAATATTGGCAGCGACGGCTCCCTGGATCGCCCGGCGGAGGACGTGGGCTTCTGGTACAGCCCCGTGCAGACCGCCCCCAAGTCTGCGGTGATCACCGTGCAGTATGTGGATGTCAACGGCCGCATGATCTCCGGCCCCCACAGCTATGAGCTGACGGGCGGGCAGGATTACAGCATCACCCCGGACGCCGCCCTGGTTCCCGAGGCCTACGATACGGCGGACGTCGATCCTGTCCGCGTGAGCATCACGGCGGACGGCATCGCCTCACCCTCCCGGGTCTCCTTCGTTCTGGGCCTGAAGGTGGATCATGCCAGGATCCCGGTAGGGGATATGATCGGGCGTTACGGCCTGGTCAACGGCGTTGACGTGGCCTTCCGCACCGAGCCCAGCGCCAGCGGCGGCAACAAGACGGTCATCTTCCGTGCGAAGAAGGGCAGCTGCGTTTACATGGTGCAGTCCGAGTACAATGCCCGCGGCGAGGAATGGACGCAGGTCATCATTGACGGCCGCGAGGGCTATATGCAGACCAAATATATCAGTATGCTGACCCAGAAGGCCAGCGATGCGTATGCCCAGTCCGTCGGCGCGACGCCGGTTCCCACCCATACGCCCGTGCCCACCCCGACGCCGACTGAAGCCTTCGTTGAATACCTGACCCCTGCGCCCGCGACCACCGTGCCCTATGTGGGCTATGCGGTGACCAACAGCAGCACCGCCCTGCGCACCGGCATGAGCGCCGCGGATTACACCATCATCAAGGGCATGGAGATCGGCGAGCTGGTGGTGGTCAAGAGCCAGCTGACGGATGTGTACACCGGGGAAACCTGGTCGGTCGTGCAGACGCTGTCCGGCCAGTCCGGCTATGTGCAGAACCGGGCGCTGCGCCAGGTCTCCGAGCAAGAAGCGGCCTGGTACATGCAGCTCTGGCAGCAGCAGAATGCCACGGCCCAGCCCACCGAGGTGGTGACCAACACGCCCGAACCCATGCAGCTGCAGGGCTACGGCTACACGGTCGTGGACAATGTACCCTTCCGCATGATGGCCAGCGAGCAGAGCCGCATCATCGATAACCTCCGCTACCAGACGGTGGTGTACATCGCCGGTCAGACTTATGCCGGCGGCGTCGCCTGGCACAGCGTCGCGGTGGACGGCGAATGGGGCTACATCCGGGATGACCTTCTGCGCCTGATGACGGTTGCTGAAGAGAATGCCTATCTGGACAGCCTCTACGCCACCCCCACGCCCACACCGGCCACCACCAACCGCCCCTACAACGAGGAGGGCCTGTCCAGCTACGGCTATGTGGACAGCAGTTCCGTCAACTTCCGTGAGGGCGCGTCCAAGCAGGCCCGGAAGATCCGCGAGCTGAAGCGCTATGCCTTCTGCCTCGTGCTGGACACCGAGTATGCCGGCGGCGCGACCTGGTACAAGGTCAATTACAACGGCGTGGAGGGCTACGTCCATGGCGATTACTTCCGCCAGATGACCATCCGCGAATTCAACGATTTCTACGGCAGCGATCTGTATTACCAGGGCATCCAGAACAACCTCAGCTCCGGCAGTCAGGAAAACGCCGGCGATGCGGGCTATGACGGCCCCGGCGGCATCATTTCCGCTGAGGATCAGACGGTCAACAACTGGTATGAGTCCGGCAATGAGATCCATGTCAGCTATGCGCCCTTCAATCCCGTGGCGACGATCGCGCCTATCAAGCCCAGCGGCACTCCGACCCTGGAGCCCCTGCCCGGCTTTGAGGCGACGGCGACGCCCACCGGCACGCCGGTCACCTCCGGCGGTATCGGCATGGGAGAGAGCAGCTCTGATCTGCCCCTGCCCGGTACGACCGTATACTATCCCGCACCGGATCAGTCCTCCGATGGATCGGCGCTGGTGTGGATCATCGTCATCGCGCTGCTCCTGGTGGCTGGCGGCGGCGTGCTGGCCTTTGTGCAATATCAGCGTAAGCGCCGGCAGATCGCCATGCGCGCGGCCCAGCGGCGTGCACAGGCAGCCCGCAGCGCGGCCGGCGAGCGTCCCTATGCCCGTCAAAGCGGTATGCAGCAGCGTGCCCGCGAATATCCCCAGAAGTCGGCCTATGGTGCGCAGCAGTACTATAACAGCCGCAGCGCAGGCCCTGTGCAGGGGAGCAGCGCTGCCAACGGCGCCGAAAAGCCCTATGCACGTAATGAGCAGACGGCGCAGGAGGTAAAGCCTGCGGGCCGCAGGACTGCTTATCAGCAGGCGCTGGCAGAGCAGCAGAGCAGTAAAACGGAAAAGTAAACACTCACAAAACATACCGGGTGAAGAAACGAAACCTTCACCCGGTTTTTTGCTGCAAAATAACGATGCAAGCAGACCGAGAGTCTGCATTGGAATATTGTTAATATTTACGAAAACGTTGCAAGCTGGTTTCGCGTAAAGTGAAAAGTCGGGTAAGGAAGAAATGTGTGTGAAACCTGGACAAAAAACGCCTGAATTATAAAGGAAAAGTAAAGAAAAAGCAGTATTTTCCATTGACTTTTTCTTCATTGTATGGCAAAATATATTCAAGCATGGGATTCTCTGCCATGCAACATTTCTATTGCAGTTTTTTTGTGAAGTGTCTTGTGAGAAGAGGCACTGGGGAAACACAGAAAAATCGGAGGGAAAATGGCTGGAAAGGATCTGCGCAGGCTGAGCAAAACAGACCTGCTGGAGCTGCTGATCGAGCAGGGCCGGGAGAACCTGGCGCTCAAGGAACGGGTCGAGCAGCTTGAAGCTGAGCTGGCGCAGCGCAGGCTGCAGGTCAGCCAGTGCGGCTCGATCGCAGAGGCGGCGCTGAAGCTCAGCGGCGTGTTCGAAGCTGCGCAGCAAGCCATCGACCTCTATCGTGAGAATGTTGAACAGGAATGCGAAGAAATCAGGCGTCAGGCGATGATGGCAGCGGAGGATCAGGCCGCGGCCCCGGAAGCTGACGGAAAGGAGGTCGCGGAATGAGGAACGGCGAAACGCCGTCCGTCGAGCAGCTTGAAAGCGCCCTGCGTGCAGAGAAACGCAAGGGAAATTACAGCAGGGCGCTGAAGAGTACGATCTATTCACTGCTGGTCGTGGCAGCCGTGGCCATCCTGGTGGCGACGCTGGTCATGCCCATCCTGCACATCTCCGGATCCTCCATGACGCCGGTCATCGGCGACGGTGAGATCGCGGCGGTGATCAGGGGCAGTAATTTTGACAGGGGAGACGTCATCGCGTTTTATTATAATAACAAGGTGCTTGTCAAACGCGTGATCGCTTTCTCCGGCGAATGGGTCAATATCGACTCGCGCGGCAATGTTTACATCAACAACGAACTGCTGGACGAGCCTTACCTGACGGAAAAGGCAATGGGCAACTGCGATATCAGCCTGCCCTATCAGGTGCCTGAAGGCAAGATGTTCGTCCTGGGCGATCACCGATCCACCTCGGCGGACAGCCGAAGCGTGATCATCGGCTCCGTGGCTGAGGAACAGATCATCGGCCGGGTGTTTGTGAGGATCTGGCCGTTGAACAGGATCGGCCTGATCAAGTGATGGCCCCGAATTGAAGAGAAATCAACAAAACGAATGATAGAAGGGAGGCTTGAAGCACAGTGAGAGAAGAGATTCTGCAGCGGGCGGAAGAATATCTGGCCCGGCGGCGTCACCGTATGCGCATGCTGCGCGCATTCACGGCCATGGCGCTGGTTGTTGCGATGACCACTTCTTATGTCCTGATGCTTCCCGGCCTGACGCTGCAGGCCGAAGCCTACTGTGGTTATGCAGAGCATACCCATGATGAGAACTGCTATGTGCAGGAGCTGATCTGCCAGGAGGAGGAACGCGCGTCCTCCGAGTATGTGGTGGAGATGCTCCAGTGCACCTTCGCGCCGCATGAGCATACCGAAATGTGCTATGCGCCCGATGGCAGCCTTGGCTGTGGCATGTCCACCCAGTACTGGCACAATCATTCCGCTGCGTGCTATGACGAGGCGGGCTCTTTGGTGTGCCAGCTTACCAGCAACCCCAAGCACACGCACACGGATTCCTGCTATGCGCAGGTCGCCGAGGTGACGTGCGGCACGGAAGAGACGCCCGGTCATGTTCATGATGCGGGCTGTTTCGCGTTGCTGAAGGATGGCGGCGTTATTTGCGGCCTGGAGGAAAATGCCGGTCATGTGCACTCTGACGCCTGCAGCGCCACCACCCGCACCCTGATCTGCAATGAAACCGAAGCCACGATGACCGACCTCCCCGGTCATGTGCATACGGATGACTGCTATGTCACGGAAAGCAGCATGATCTGTGGCCTGGCAGAGGGCGAGGGAACCCACGCCCATACCGACGCCTGCTATCCCGTCAGCGAGGAACCGACCTGCGGTCTGACGGAAGGCGAGGGCGCACACACCCACAGCGACGGCTGCTACACCTACAGCCGCAGCGAACTGACCTGCACCAAGCAGAAGAACGTCCATAACCATAGCACGGATTGCTACGACGCCGAAACCGGCTATGTGATCTGCGGCTATGTGCAGATGACCGAGCACAACCACAGCGATCATTGCCTGAATACGGTGACCGCTATTGACGAGGGTCACGAGCACAACGATAGCTGCTACCTGAAGATTTATACCTGCACCCTGCCCGAGCACAGGCATGTGGCTGAGTGCTTCGTAACGCCCACTACCATTCCCTCTGAGACCCCTGCCAGCGAAGAAATCGAAGCAGTTTCTACTACTATAATAGCAGATGCTGAGACGGCAGAAACGCCTGCTCCTGTTGAGACCGAGGAGCCCATGGTCACTGAGGAACCCGTGGTTACTGAGGAGCCCGTGGTCACCGAGGAGCCCGTGGTCACCGAGGAACCCGTGGTTACCGAGGCCCCCACTGCCGAGCCCACCGCTGAGCCCACCCCCGAAGTGCCCGCCCTGCAGGCCTCCATGGTGGACTTCACCCGTCATGCCTATGAGGGCGACACGGTCAGCGTCAGCACGGCGGTTTCCGGCGGCGTTGCGCCCTACACCGTGACCCTGCAGGCTGTCAAGGGCGGCGCGACCGTCTACACGGCCGAGGCCACTGCGGACGCCGGTGCAAGCCTGTCCTTCAAGCCCGAGACCTGGGGCGATTACGAAGTGATCGTCCTTGTTCGTGATGCCATGGGCGCCGAGACCTCTGCCAAGGCGAAGGTTGCGGTTGCGGCCCATGACGCCGAGGACTACCACGACTGGAACGCCTCCGTCGCCAACGTGCAGCGCAACGGCCGTTGGAGCCACGATATCGTCGAGGTCGCCAAGTCCCAGGTGGGCTATGCCCAGTCCGAAAAGGACTTCATCCTGTCCTCCTCTGGCGCACGCCAGTATTACTCCCGCTATGGCGCCTGGTACGGCAATGATTATGCCTCCAACTGGAACGCCATGTTCGCGGCTTTCGCGTGCAACTACGGCGGCGGCCGCCGCAGCATGATCGGCTGGAGCAGCAGCGTCGTCGATTGGCGTGACAACGTCAAGGCCAAGGGCGCGTATTTCCTGAAGTCCAGCGGTTATACCCCCTCCGCGGGCGACCTGGTCTTCCTGAATGACGAAGGCCGCCTGACTCCCCAGCGCATCGGCGTAGTGGAGAAGGCCGGCGGCACCCTGACCGTTATCGAGGGTGACGTGAGCGGCCGCGTGGCGCGCATGAGCTACGACGCCCATGGCCTGGAGGTCATCGGCTTTGTGGATATGGACCTGCTGCAGGGCCTGTTCGAGGGCACGGTGACCATCACCGAGGCGCCCACGGCGAC
>JAFQEB010000114.1 GCA_017399225.1 Clostridia bacterium
GGAGGGCAACATCATTACCCTCACCCGCCCCTCTGACGCTGCTCCCCACCGTGCGATGCACGGCCTGTACCGCACCCTGGTCAACAACATGGTGATCGGCGTTTCCGCCGGCTTCGCCAAGACCCTGGAGCTGGTCGGTACCGGCTACCGCGCCGAGTGCAAGGACGGCAAGACCCTGACCATCAAGATCGGCTTCAGCCACGACGTTATCCGTGTGGCTCCTGAAAATGTGACCTTCGAGACCCCCAACCAGAACACCATCGTGGTGAAGGGTATCGACAAGCAGGTCGTTGGCGCCCTGGCTGCTGACATTCGCTCCATCCGTAAGCCCGAACCCTACCATGGCAAGGGCATCAAGTACATCGATGAGCATGTCCGCCGCAAGGAAGGCAAGACCGGTAAGAAGTAAGAAAGGGAGTGACTGCAAATGTTCAAGAAGCGTGACCGTAATGAAGTTCGCGTGATCCGTCACGAGCGCGTCCGCAAGAAGATCAGCGGCACCCCCGAAATGCCGCGTCTGTCCGTGTACCGCAGCCTCAAGCACATTCAGGTTCAGCTGATCGACGACGTCGCCGGCAAGACCCTGTGCGCCGCCTCCACCATGGAGAAGGGCATTCAGGAGCAGCTGAATGAGCTGGACAAGAAGGGTGCTGCCAAGCTGGTCGGCAAGCTCGTCGCTGAGCGCGCTCTGGCCGCTGGCTACAAGACCGTCGTCTTCGATCGTGGCGGCTATGTCTACACCGGCCGTGTGGCCGAGGTGGCCAATGGCGCCCGTGAAGCCGGTCTGGAATTCTAATTAAGGAGGTAGCACGGAAATGCAACGCTACGAACAGGCAAGCGAATTCAAGGATCGCCTGGTTGCCGTTAACCGCGTCTCCAAGACCGTTAAGGGCGGCCGCAACATGCGGTTCTCCGCGCTGGTCGTTGTGGGCGACGAGAAGGGCCGCGTCGGCGCCGGTATGGGCAAGGCTGCGGAAATTCCCGAGGCGATCCGCAAGGCTAACGAGGATGCCAAGAAGCACCTGGTGAACGTGCCCCTCAACGGCACCACCATTCCCCATGATGCTGTGGGCTACTTCTCCACCGCCAAGGCGGTACTGCTGCCCGCTCCCGAAGGTACCGGCGTTATCGCCGGCGGCGCTGCCCGCGCGGTGCTGGAGCTGGCCGGTGTGAAGGACATCCGTACCAAGTCCTTCGGCACCAACAACCCCATCAACATGGTCAAGGCCACCATCGAGGCCCTCAAGCAGCTGCGCAGCGCTGAGGACGTCGCCAAGATGCGCGGCAAGACTGTGGAAGAGATCCTGGGCTAAGGAGGTAGAGAGAAATGCTGAAGGTTACTCTGATCAAGTCTCCCATCGCCTCTCTGCCCAAGCATAAGGCGACTGTTGCCGCTCTGGGCCTGCGCAAGGTTGGCCAGACGGTTGAAAAGCCCGACAATGCCGCCATCCGCGGCCAGATCTTCGCTGTGAAGCACATGGTGAAGGTTGAAGAAGTCAACGAGTAATAAGGAGGAAACCCCGAATGAAACTGCACGAGCTGCATCCCGCCGAGGGTTCCACCACCGCTGCCAAGCGTCTTGGCCGCGGCGTTGGCTCCGGTCTGGGCAAGACTGCTGGTAAGGGTCACAAGGGTGCCAAGGCTCGCTCCGGCGGCGGCAAGCGCCCCGGCTTCGAGGGCGGCCAGATGCCCCTGTACCGTCGTGTGCC
>JAFQEB010000115.1 GCA_017399225.1 Clostridia bacterium
CCCTCAGTAAATTGGTTGGTCGGGGAGTCCCTTCGGGGGCTTCCCGGCCTGCCTGATAAAAGAAGGAGGCCCCGATGAAAAAACACGCAACGACGATCCTGCTCTTTGTGGTCATGTTCGTCGGTCTTGGCCTCCTTCTTTACCCCTCCATTGCCGACTGGTGGAATTCCTTCCATCAGTCCCGCGCCATCGCGGCCTACACCAACACCGTGGAAATGGAGTCCGGCACGGACTACACCGAATACTGGGAGGCCGCCCGCGCCTACAACGAACGCCTGGCGAAGCAGAACATCGTCGCCCGCCTCTCCACCGCAGGTCAGGCCGACGATGAATACGGGAAGCTCCTCATGGTAGGGGAGTCGCAGATCCTGGGCATCATCGAGATCCCCGAGATCGCCGTGCAGCTGCCCCTGTACCACGGCACCAGCGAAATGGTGCTGCAGGTCGGCGTCGGCCACCTGGAGGGCACGTCCCTGCCCACCGGCGGCCCCGGCACCCACGCGGCCATCTCCGCCCACCGCGGCCTGCCCTCTGCCAAGCTGTTCACCAACCTCGATCAGCTCGTCCTCGGTGATATCTTCACCCTTCGCGTCCTTGACGAAGTGCTGACCTACGAGATCGATCAGATCCTGATCGTCCTTCCGCATCAGGTCGAAAGCCTCGAGATCGTTGAGGGCATGGACTATTGCTCGCTGATCACCTGCACGCCCTACGGCGTCAACTCGCACCGGCTGATCATCCGCGGCCACCGCATTGCGAATTCCACCGCAGCCATGGCCGCCCGTGTCACTGCCGATGCCATGCAGATCGACCCCCTCGTCGTTACGCCCATCGTTGCCGCGCCCATGCTGCTGGTGCTGCTGATCGTCATGTTGATCAGCACCAGCCCCAAAAAGAAGCGCGCCGAGGCCGCCCGCAAGCAGAAGGCATTGGAGCAGATCGCTGCGCCTGACGACGATTCCGCTAAAATGAATGAAGAAGGAGGTGAGCGGCCGTGAAGAACCGCATGACCCGCTTGCTGACCCTGGCCCTGTGCCTGGCGCTGTGCGTCCTCGTGTGGCCGAGCGCCGCATACGCCTTCGACCCTGTTGATCAGGATCGCCCCGTGTCGCTGACCATCTACGCCAACGACGAAAGCACCGCTCTGCCCGGCGTGGGCTTCGAGCTGTACCGCATTGCCGATATGAACGAGCTGGCCCAGTTTGAACTGCTGGACGCCTACTCCGCCTTTACCGGCGACATCAACAAGCTTGAAAACGCCGGCCAGTGGGCCTCTGCCGCCGCGCAGATGAAGGAGATCGCAAAGGATTACACCCCGGACTATGCCGCCACCAGCGGCGCCAGCGGCCTTGCGACCTTCGCGACCCTGCAGCCCGGCCTGTACCTGGTTTCCGGCGCTCCCGTTGAGATTCTGCCCTGGGCCTACACGTTCGCGCCCTTCATTGTGTCCGTCCCGACCCGTGATGCGAACGACGAGTGGCTCTACGACGTTTTCTCCGACGTGAAGCTGGAAAAGCAGCCCGCGCAGACCGATATCGACGTGGTGAAGGTCTGGGAGGATCAGGGCTTTGAAGGGGATCGCCCCAACTCCATCTACGTTGACCTGTACTGCGATGGCGAGAGGATCGACGCAGCACAGCTGCACGACGGCAACAGCTGGAGCCACACCTTCAAGAATCTGCCCGCCGCTCATGAGTACACCGTCAAGGAGCGCGAGGTGCCCATGTGGTACACCGTGAGCTACGATGTAGTCAACGGTGTGCTGGTGCTGCGCAACTCTCACCGGACGGATCTTACGCCGATCCCGGATATCCCGTCCACGGGGCAGCTGTGGTGGCCCGTGCCGATTCTGGCCGGCGCCGGTATGCTGCTGTGTATCGCTGGGTGGTTCATTCACCGGAAATGGAGTCAGGAGCATGAGTAAAAAGACAAACCGCAAGGGTTTGCTGCTGATGCTGATGGGGCTGCTGCTGATCGTGGCAGCCCTTTTGCTGGTCTTGTACAACAACTGGGAGTCCGACAAGGCAGGCAAGGCATCCGAGCAGGCGCTGACAAGCCTGAGCGCATCGATTTTTGAGAAGCAGATGAATCAGCAGCAAAAGGCAGTACCCGTTACTGCGCCGCCCACGATGGCCCCGACGGATGCGCCCACGGCAACGCCCGTCGTCACGGACACCCCGACGGATGCACCCACGGCAACGCCCGTCGTCACGGACGCCCCGACGGATGCGCCCACGACAGAACCCGTTGTCACGGATGCCCCGACGTGTGCCCCCACGGCAACGCCCGCCGTCACAGACGCCCCGACGGATGCGCCCACGACAGAACCCGTTGTCACGGATGCCCCGACGGGTGCCCCCACGGCAACGCCCGTCGTCACGGACACCCCGACGGATGCGCCCACGGCAACGCCCGTCGTCACGGACACCCCGACGGATGCGCCCACGGCAACCCCCGCAGTAACGGGTACTGCCTTTTGCTGCTGATTCATCTGCTTCTCAAAAATCGATGCGCTCAGGCTTGTCAGCGCCTGC
>JAFQEB010000012.1 GCA_017399225.1 Clostridia bacterium
CTCCTTCATCTTGGCCAGCACCATGGCGGAAATATCCTGAGGGGTGTAGGACTTGCCGTCGATGCCCACCTTGTAGTTGGTGCCCATCTCGCGCTTGATGGAGATAACGGTGCGGGCGGGGTTGGTGACGGCCTGACGCTTGGCGATCTGGCCGACCAGGCGCTCGCCGTCCTTGGCGAAGCCCACGATGGAGGGGGTGGTGCGGTTGCCTTCCGCGTTGGGGATGACGACGGGCTGGCCGCCTTCCATCACGGCCACGCAGCTATTGGTAGTACCCAGGTCAATACCGATGATCTTGCTCATTGTTCATTACTCCTTTATATGTGTTGGTTGATAGGTGTCTTGTCGATTGGTTGAGAGTGCGAGTCCCGCGTTCTCCCTCAGTCTGCGAGCTGACGCTCGCAGCCAGCTCCCTCCCGGAGGGAGCCTTTGGTCGCGTCCTTTGCCGCAGGACTCAGCAAGCAGCAAGGAAGCAGTCAAGCAGCGGCAATCCTTAGCTCCCTCCGGGAGGGAGCTGTCGCCCGAGGTCGGGCTTGCCCGACGAGCGCTGTCAACGCTTGCGTTGATGGCGCGAAGCCTGCGGCAGGGGCTTGCTCCTGACGTAGGCCGAGTGGAGACTGAGGGAGAACGCGCAGCCTGCACATTCATACTGTCAGAAAGGAATCGCTTAATCCGCCACGACCTTGACCATCGCCGGGCGCAGGAGCTGACCACCCATCTGGTAGCCCTTCTGGAACACGGCGCAGACGGTGCCGGGCTCGCCTTCTTCGGCGGTGCCCTGCATCACGGCGTCTTCGAGGTTGGGGTCGAACTTCTCGCCCAGGCGGTCGATGACGGTGACGCCCAGCTTCTCGTAGGCGGCGATCATCTGCTTGTGGGTCATTTCCACGCCGGTGCGGAGGGCGTCGCCCTCAGCGGCGGGGGCGGCCAGGGCCCGCTCAAGGTTATCCAGCACGGCCAGCATCGCAGTCAGCACGGTGCGCTGACCCTCGGCAAAGGCGTCCGCCCGGACGGATTCGTTGCGGCGGCGGAAGTTGTCAAAGTCCGCCTGGGTGCGCTGGGCCATGGCCAGGTACTCATCCGCCTTGGCAGCGGCGGCCTGAAGGGCGGCCACGTCAATGGCTTCGGTCTCCTCCGCCAGGATCTCAGCGTTCTGGGCGGCTTCCAGCTCCTGCTGGTTCATTTCCTGCTCGTTCATTCGGCTCTTTCTGCCTTTCCTCTTCATCATTTTTGTTCCTTACCGGGATGCGCTGCCCGATCGGCTGCGCGTCCGCATTTATTCCAGCTTCAGCGGCTCGTCATCCTCCGTGCCGAACAGCCGGGAAAGCTGCCTTCCCATCGTATTCATGACGGAAAGGACGCGGCTGTACTGCATACGGGTGGGGCCGATGACGCCGATGGTGCCCTGCTGACCGCTGCCCGTGGTGTAGGTCATGGTGACGATGGAGCAGTCCTCCATCTCCGGCACGCCCGTTTCCGGGCCGATGCGGACGGTAAAGGACATTTCTCCCTGCTGGCTGATGATATCCGCCAGGCGATCCCGCGTTTCCATCAGACTCAGGAAGGAGCGGGCCTTTTCCATGTCGGAATACTCCGGGTAGCTGAGCATGTTGGAGGTGCCGCCGATGGCCACATGGGGCTTGACGTCCTCCCCGCGCTTATTGAACACATTGCCCAGGCCCTCCAGCAGCTCCGTCTGAGCCTGCATCCGGGCCATCAGGGCGGGGATCTGCTCCACCGCCTCGCTGAGGGTCCTTCCCGTCAGCTCCTGCGTCAGGGTACGGCTGATGGAGTAGAGCGCATCGGAATCCAGCTCCTCGGAAACGCGGATGACCGAATCCCTGACCACGCCTGCGTCGGTGACGATGACCACCAGCGCTGCATTATCCGCCACCGACACCAGCTGGATGTTGCGGATGCGGGGCTGAACGCCCGTGGGCGGCAGTACGACGGCGGTGTAGTTCGTGAGGTTGGAGAGCACCTGGGCCGCATGGTCGATCACGTCTTCCATCTGACGGGAGCGGCCTGCGAAATGCGTCCTGACCACCTGCTCGTTATCCGAGTGGAGCTTTCCCGTCTGCAGCAGCTGATCGACGTAAAGCCGGTATGCCTTGGCAGAGGGGACGCGACCGGCGGATACATGGGGCTGATCCAGATAGCCCAGCTCCTCCAGGTCGCTCATCTCGTTGCGGATCGTCGCGGAGGACAGGCCCATATCGTACTTCTTGGAGATGGTACGCGAGCCCACCGGCACGGCGGTGAGGATGTAGTCATCGATGATGGCCTGCAGGATGCGGAATTTCCGTTCGTCCATCGCCATGCCTTCTGTCACCTCTTTGCTTATTCCGTTTACCCGGCAGCGCTGCGCCGGCAAGAGTAGCGCCTCGTCTCCGGGTTTTGTTAGCACTCACTCGAGGCGAGTGCTAATCACAGCTCATAATATACCCCCGTCGCGCCGCTTTGTCAAGAGGGTGACGGGGGAAAATGCGGATTAATTTTTCCTGAGAGGCTTTGCGCGTCCCTGTCAGCATGTCCTGAGGGGGGCATGTCCATACATGGACACAGCTCGGACGGCGCTTACTTGGTATAGGTCAGGCTCTCCAGCGGATCGGCCGCATGGGAGACGCTCAGGCTGCCCGCCCGGACGAAGCCGCGGGTCGTTTTGCCCTTCACGGTGGTCTCCACATAGTCCCAGGCGCTGTTGTTGTAGAAGCGGGACAGGTAGATGACCTGAGCGCCGGGCTGGAGGGTAACGATCTCCGTGCCGCTGCGGGCAGGGTCATCCGTCAGCGTGCAGGCACTGAGAACAGTGGCAGGCGCATATTCAAAATGCAGGCTGGTCTCCAGCGGCACGCCGCCGCGCACCTTGTTGCCGTTGATGTAGCCCACGCGCACGGAGCCCTTGTTGGTCTCGTACATGATCAGCAGCCAGTCGCCATCCCAGCCGGCGGCATAGATGGCGCCGTTGGTACCCACGACGGCCTTGCCGTTCGCGCCGCGCCAGGCTTTGCTGCTGGGGGCAGAGTATACCTCCAGCTTCTGGCCGCTGCGAAGCTCCACATAATCAAAGCCCTGCAGGGTATCAAAGCCGGTGGAGAAATCATCCCAGATGGACTTACCGTAGTCGTTGTTCTTCTTTGCCGCCCGCACCTGCTTGATCAGATCGACATTGTACCACTCCACGCTGTTGAGCTTGGGATAGCACGCCACCTGATTGCGCGGATCGCTGTTGGGGGTATACCAGGGCATGGCGCTGAAGTAGTTGTCATAATCCTGACCGGATTTGAAATTGAAGCCGTGTCGGGCAAAGATCTCATTGAACGCATAGCCGAGGCTCTCATAGTCCCAGTAGTCGATCTCCTCCCAGGTCAGCTTGCGGCTGTCGCTCTCCGGCAGCACATACATCCTTTCTGCCAGGGCAGAACCCGCCATCAAAAGGGCCAGCAGTACAGCCGCAGCACAGATCAGGGCCTTCTTCATGCCATCCCCTCCTCTTAAATGTTCCTTCACCTATCATTATATCCACCGTTGATCCGGTGTCAACAATATAAACGATCCACCTTCGACTTTTTATCCATACATACCGAAAAAGCCGGAGCTTGCACTCCGGCTGCTGCGTCAGTCGATCTCGATCACGCCCGGATACCAGGCCATCACATCCTCCGCCGCATTGACCCAGGTGGTGGCGGCCTGCGGCTCCGTCTGGTAGGCTTTGCCCTCCACCAGCACGTTCACCTGCTTGACCCCCGGGAACTGGCTGGCTGTGTAAACGACCGCCTGCATCGCCTGATGTCCGCCGTCAGAGCGCTGGGCGATCTGAGCGAACTCCTTCGTGAAATCGATGGTCGCCACGCCGTTTTTGATCTTCACAGACTTCACGCCGCAGTTTTCCGGCAACGGGCATTCCAGGCCGCTGTCCGACTTGGGGCCCTTCGCCAGCTCCAGGATCGCCGTGGGCAGATCGGCGGGCGAAAACACCGTGCGGGTCACCGGCACCAGCATCCGTCCGCTGGCAGAGGGGAAGAACACCTGCACCTGATCCTCATAGGCGCTGCCGGAGAAGGTCGTGACACTTTCCAGGTTGACCATATCCTCCGTGAACACGCCGGATACGTCCGTGCCGTGGGTCAGGCGACTGCGCTTCTGCCCATCGAAGAGGAAGCTGACCTCCTCCACGGTGTCAAAGCCGCACAGGGCCGCAGCAGTTCCCTGCACCATCAGCAGCTCCTCCTCGGCGCTCATGCAGTCCAGGGCCTCCCTGCTCATGTCCACCCGGGCCTTGCCGTTGGAAATGTCGATATCGAAGCTCACCCCCTCGGGGATGACGTTGGTCAGGCCCATCCGCGCGGCGGCAAGGTCATTTTCGGAGGACTGCACCATCAGGGACAGCGTCGCCTTGGCGATGCCGTCCTGCAGCGGGATCTGCCTGGTGACGGGAACGAGATAGCCGTCGCCATCCTCATACCAGCAGACGGTGGAGACCATCTCCGCCTCCTCCTGAAGGGAAGCGGACGTCGGGTTCGTCAGCGGCGGCTCATCGTAGATCATCGTCTCCTGCACCTCTCCGCCGCCCCGCAGGGCCAGCACCACCACCAGACCCGCCGCGCCCACGATCAGCAGCCGCTCCATATCCACGCGCCGGGGCATGGGGATCCTGATATCCTTCAGTTTCGGCAATTTCAAGCGATTACCTCCTTTGCGGGCTCAGGGTATGCCCTGCCCCGGTTCCTTGGCTGCTTGATGGTATGTCCCCTGCCGGCGGGTTATGCCTTGTTTTTCTGCGCCGCATCCGCTATAATGGTTGGGAATCCACTCGAATCATCTCAGGAAAGGGGCGTGACGCCATGCCCATGGACGGCCTCACCCTCGGCTTCGCCGCGCGCGAGCTGAACACGGCCCTCGCCGGCGGCCGCATCGACAAGATCACCCAGCCGGAAAAGGATACCATCATCCTGCTGATCCGCGCCGGGTCGGTCAATCACCAGCTGCTGCTGTGTGCCTCCCCCAACAACGCCCGCTGTCATCTGACAACGATGAAGTTCACCAATCCCCTGGAGCCGCCCATGTTCTGTATGCTGCTGCGCAAGCAGCTCATGTCCGGGCGGGTGCTTTCTGTCCGGCAGATCGGCGGCGACCGCGTCATCCATATCGACGTGGACACTGTGGACGAGATGGGCGATCACGTCCTGCGCCGCATCATCCTGGAGATCATGGGCCGGCACTCGAACCTGATCGTCACCGATGAGGGCGGGCGCATTCTGGACGCTGCCCGACACGTCAGCCTGGATATGAGCCGGGTGCGCCAGGTCCAGCCCGGCCTCCCCTATCTGCCCCCGCCTGCCCAGGACAAGCTGGACCCGGCGGACATCACCGCTGACCAGCTGCTGCAGCGCCTGCAGGATGCGGGGGACGTGCCGCTCCACAAGGCGCTGGCGTCCTCCGTTTCGGGCCTGTCCAACCCGGCGGCAAAGGAGCTGGCCTTCCGCGTTCTGCCCGCAGGCTGCGACCGGGCGGAGGACCTGACTGACGCAGCGGCCCGCCTGACGGATCTGCTGCGCCGCCTGCCCGGCATGGCCGATCCCCGCGTGCTCTATGACGAGACCGGCGATCCGGCGGACGTTTTTGCCTTCCCCTACCTGATGCACCCGCTGGATGCACAAAAACCCTGCGCCACGGTCTCCCAGGCGCTGGAACGGTATTTCGGCGCCCGCGATCAGGCAGACCGCCTGACCCAGAAGAGCGCCACCATGGTCAAGCTGCTCAAGACGCACATCGAGCGCTGCGAAAAAAAGCTCGCCCAGCAGGAGGAGGATCTCTCCAACGCCGCAAAGCTGGAGGAGTACCGCCTCTTTGGCGAGCTGATCAACGCGAACCTGTGGCAGCTCAAAAAGGGGGCTGCGGAGGTCACGCTGTCCAACTTCTACGATGAAGCCGGCGGCACAGTGACGATCCCGCTGGATATCCAGCTGACCCCGACGCAAAATGCCCAGCGGTATTTCAAGCGGTACCAGAAGGCCCGCACCACCCGGGAAATGGCCGCTGAGCAGCGCACCGCCACCCTGCAGGAGCTGGATTACCTGGAAGGAATGCTGCTGGACGTGGGCAAATGCGTGGGCGAAAGCGAACTGGAGGAGATCCGCGCCGAGCTGCAGCAGACCGGCTATATCAAAAAGGGACTCGGCCGCCGCCAGCAGCGGGCGCTGCCCAAATCCAAGCCCTATCACTACCGCTCTGCCGACGGCATCGATATCTACGTAGGCAAGAACGCCGCCCAGAACGAGCGGCTCACCTTCGGCGCACAGCCCAACGAGACCTGGCTGCACGCCAAGGACATGCCCGGCAGCCACGTCATCATCAAGGCGGAGGGCGCGATCCCCGATTCCACCCTCGCCGACGCCGCAACCCTTGCCGCCTGGTACTCCAAGGGCCAGCACTCCACCATGGTGCCCATCGACTACACCCTCAGGCGCCATGTGAAGAAGATCCCCGGCGGCGCGACCGGCATGGTGACCTATACCAATCAGAAGACCGTGTATATGACCGTCACCGAGGCGGATGTGAAAAAGATCGTGCTGGTGGAGGGGTGAGGCTGCTCCGGCTCACCGATTTCTGCCATATTCAAAGAGCCCGTGCAGAGCAGATACTCCGCACGGGCTTTCATATCACTTTTTCAGGCGCTTGTCGCACTTGCGAGCCAGCCACGAACCAAAGGACTGCATCACCTGGGTGATGATGACCAACACGATCACCGCCGCGTACATGACAAACGCTTTATAACGCAGATAACCATGCGTGTAGGCGATCATGCCGATACCGCCGCCGCCGACCGTACCTGACATGGCCGTATAGCCCATGATGGTGGTGATGGCGAGCGTGAAGTTGCTGATCAATGAAGGGACGCTTTCCGGAATCATTACATGCAGCATGATCTGCATCGGCGTTGCTCCCATGGACTGCGCCGTCTCAATGATATTAGGATTCACCTCGCGCAGGCTGCCCTCCACAAGGCGCGCCACAAAGGGGAACGCTGCAATGACCAGCGGCACGATCGACGCCACCGTGCCCACGGGCGTACCCACAATCAAACGAGTCAGCGGGATAACGGTGACCATCAGGATCGTAAAAGGCACGGAGCGCAGCAGGTTGATCACTACATTGACGACCTTCATCAGCACAGGCGGCAACGGATAAATGCCCTTGCTATCGCCGGCCACCAGCAGCATACCCAGCGGCAGGCCGATCACGATTGCAAAAAACGTCGCAAGAATGGTCGCATACAGCGTTTCCCACAGGGCAAACGGAAAATCATTGACAATGATGTCTGCCGCTTCCAGCAGCTTCTCCATCAGCTCGCTGGTTGCTGTTTCTTCCACCGCGATACTCGTTATCGCTCCACTCACGCTTGCGCACCTCCATTCTCAGCATAATTGACCTCGACAGATACCGTCACGTCCGGCGTCTGGCGCAGGAATTTGACCGCCTTGGCCAGCTCATCCGGCCCGCCGGGAATCTCCAGCAGGATGTAGCCGTACGCCCTCTCGCCCACCGCACGGGTCGAAGCGCCCAGGATGCTGGCAGCAATGCCGGCCTCCATGGCCATCTTGGCGATAAGGGGTTCATTGGCCGCAATAGCGCCGTTGAAGATGATGCGCACACGCTGGCCGTGCTTGTCGCCCAGGGCCACGTTGGCGTCAGCCATTTCGGGGTAAACGAGGTTCTTTGTGGCCTCGGCCTGCGGGTTGGCAAAGACCTGCGCCACTTCGCCCTCCTCCACCACCGCACCATGCTCCAGGATCGCCACGCGGCTGCAGATCTCCTGCACAACACTCATTTGATGAGTGATGACGATAACCGTGATTCCCATCTTCCTGTTGATGTCGCGGATAAGCTCCAGAATGGCATGGGTCGTTTTGGGGTCAAGCGCGGAGGTCGCCTCGTCGCACAGGAGAACATCCGGGTTGGTGGACAGGGCGCGGGCGATGGCCACGCGCTGCTGCTGACCGCCAGAAAGCTGTGCCGGATAGGAATTCGCCTTGTCCGGTAAACCAACGATCTCAAGTAGCTCCAGCGCACGCTTCTGTGCCTCATCCACAGGAACGCCAGCCAGCTTCAAAGGCAGCATAACGTTCTGCAGGCAGGTACGCTGCATCAGCAGATTGAAGCCCTGGAAGATCATCGTGACGCGCTGGCGCACCTTGCGCAGTTCAGCCTTGTTCAGCGTACCCAGATCCCGCCCATCCATCAAAACGGCGCCCTCCGTAGGCCGTTCGAGCATGTTGATGCAGCGCACCAGCGTGCTCTTACCTGCACCGGACATGCCGATAATGCCATAAATGTCGCCGTTATTGATCGTCAGGTTAACGTTTCTGAGCGCATCCACAGGGCCATCGGCAGTGACGAAGCTCTTGGACAGATTCCGCAATTCGATCATGAGACCAGCCTCCATAACGCAAGGGACACCGGCAGCCGTTAACCAGCCGCCGGTGTGCCCAAGCCGATTGACTCGACAGGATTATTCAGCCGCAGGAACCTTCAGCGCATCCAGCGTGGCCTGCTTGCCGCCATACAGACCCATGGGCTCGACATGGATGGGCGCAACGATCACGATGTGCGTGCCGTTCTCGGCGTTGAAGTTGTCCTGATAGGGAATGTGCGCGAAGTAGTTTGCAAACACGTCGCCAGCTTCCACAACCATGTTGGGCTGGACATAGTCAGCGAACTCGATGACCTTCAGGGTCACGTTCTTTTCAGCCAGGATCTCAGCGGCAACCGCCAGGATCTGGGCATGGGGCACGGGAGACGCAGCCACGGTGATCTCAGTGCCGGCCAAGGCAGCATAGTCGACCGTCGCATCGAAGCCATCGGTGGGCTCAGCCACGACGGAGACAGCAGAGCCGCCGTAAGTGGTAGTGATGTATTCGGCAACCTTCCGGCTGGTCAGCGCAGCCACCAGCGCCTTGGTAGCGTCGGTGTTCTCATTGCCCGCCTTGACGCACAGAACGTTGGCATAGGGGGAATCAGCGCTTTCGATCAGCAGGGAATCCTTCACGGGATTCAGACCGGCGTCCAGCGCAAAGTTATTGTTGATGATGGCATAGTCCACATCGCCCTTGATGTTGGGGATCATGGCAGCCTCGACCTCCTGGAACTTGATGCCCAGGGGATTCTCAGCGATATCCTTGGCAGTGGCGGTGATGCCGGCTTCTTCCTTGAGCTTGATGATGCCGTTGGCCTCCAGCAGCAGCAGGGCGCGGCCTTCGTTGGTGGGATCGTTGGGCACTGCGATGGTGATGCCCTTATCCTTGCTGCCGGCAACAAAGCCAAGCACGACGCCGACGCAAACCAGAACTGCCAGCAGGATGATGATGAGCTTCTTCTTGTTCATGATGATACTCTCCTTTTTCTTGTAACGTATGCACAGCATTTTGCGGGATATGCGGCGATGACAAAGCATCACATTCGCCTGCTCTCGCGGTTGCACCGTGCGGTGATGCGGGCTGTGTTTTCCATCTACAAGGGCCTCCTTTTACCGATATCTAAAGAAAAGAGGAAGTCTCCATCCTTCGATGCAGCTTCCTCCTTCTCTCTGCCACCCTGTATTCCTCCGGGATGTCGGGCAGCGATATCAGTCAGCGCATCTGAATTCCGGTACGGCAACGCATGCTCATGCGGCACATGCACATGGGCATCATCATGAACATCGCGGTGTGTACCAGCTTCATCTGCGCGTACTCCCTTCCTCAGGAAATTACAAAAAGGATAACATGCGCTTTCGGGTTTGTCAACCCTTTCAGGTGTTTTCATCCTGTTTTTTGGCGTCTGCCCGCAGAAAGGTTCGGCTTTTGACAGGCAGGGGCCAATCTTGTAAAATATGCCTTCCCTCTTGCAAATACCGGCAGGAACCGCTACAATAAGACCGTACGTTGAAATGGCGAGGTATGCAATATGAAAAAGTTCCTGATATTCCTGCTGGCTGCGCTGGCCCTGCTGCCCGTGCAGGCACTGGCCGACGATACAGACGAGGCCGAGGTGGCCATCGTAGTTGAAAACCAGCCCCTGACCTATGGCTCCTTCGGCGAGGAGGTCGCCATGCTGCAGCTGAAGCTGGAAGCGCTGAACTACTATGAGGGCGAGATCACCGGCAGCTACGGCGACCTGACCAAGGCTGCGGTCAAGGCCTTCCAGTCGGACTTCAGCCTGCTGCAGACGGGCGAGGCAGACGTGGAGACCCAGACGCTCCTGTTCTCCACCCAGTACAGGCCCCTGCGCCTGGGCTGCACGGGCGAGGACGTCCGCCTGCTGCAGGTGCGTTTGACCGACCTGGGCTACTATGACGGCAAGCTCTCCGGCACCTACCTGCCCGCCACGCAGGAGGCGGTGTACAACTTCCAGCTGCTCAGCGGCGAGGCGCCCACCGGCAGCGCGGACGTGGATACCCTGACGCTCCTGTTCTCCGAAAACGCCGTTGCCTGGCAGGACGGGCAGGATATTCTGGCTTCCGCCTCCCCTACGCCCGATCCCTACAGCGTGGTGGATTTTGTTACCCCCACGCCCGCGCCCGTCATCCCTTACACCAAGACGCTCAAGTATGAGGAGTCCTCCGGCAAGCTGGTCAAGCAGCTGCAGGAGCGCCTGACCGAGCTGGGCTACTACAGCGGCCGCATCTCCGGCAACTTCCTGGGGCATACCCGCAATGCCGTCAAGGCATTCCAGGAGCAGAACGCCCTGAAGGCGGACGGCATCGTCGGCCGGATGACCTGGGACGCGCTCTTCAATGATCCCGACGTGCGCGGCGTGAATGACGAGCCCAAGCCCAAGCCCCCCGTCCCCTACGCCATCACCGTGGACGTCAACAACCAGGTCACCACCGTGTACGGCCTGGATGAAAACAACGAGTACACCGTGATCGTGCGGCAGATGCTGTGCTCCACCGGCACAAAAGCAGCGCCCTCCGACGTGGGCGAATGGGTGCTTACCGGCCGCACCGCCCGCTGGTGCGATTTCCCCAAATGGGGCGGCCACGCCCAGTTCTGGACAAAGATCAACGATTCCATCGCTTTCCATAGCGTCATCTACAACAGCTATGACACGATGGATCTTAGCACCAAGAGCTACAAGAACCTCGGCACCCGCGCCTCCCACGGCTGCATCCGCCTGACCGTCGCCGACGCCAAGTGGATCTACGACAACTGCGGCGAAGGCGTCGTCGTCACCATCACCGAGGATCTCCCTGCCGACCCGGAGCTGCGCGCAGCCCTCAAGCTGCCCTCCCTCAACAAGCAGTACATGCTGCCCTATGTGACCCCCGAACCCACCGCCGCCCCCGTATACACAGCCGGCATGCTGCCTGAGGGCGAATTCCGCACGCTGAAGAAGAACTCCTCCGGTGAGGACGTTTTCTGGCTGCAGAGCAAGCTGGCGGCGCTGGGCTACTACAGCGGCCACATCGGCGGCACTTACCTGGACGGCACCGTCAAGGCCGTGAAGGCCTTCCAGAAGGATCACAAGCTGAGTCAGACCGGCCAGGTGGACCGAAAGACCTGGAACGCCATCTATGCCGAGGAGCTGGCCACCCCGACGCCCGCGCCCACCGCAACCCCGACGCCCACCCCTACGCCGACGCCGGCCCCCGTGGCAACGCCCGTGCCCACCGCCGCGCCGACCATCAACCCCGGCGATCTGACACACGAAGAATAATTACCCATACAAAAGCGCAGAGGTCATCACGACCCCTGCGCTTTTTGTATGATCGGTAGTTCAGGCCTCCGGCCAGAAAAGCTCATCCAGGGTTTTGTCAAGGGCTTTGCAGATGGCCACGCACAGCTTGAGCGTCGGGTTATAGCTCCCCGATTCGATCAGGCCGATGGTCTGCCTCGTCACGCCAAGAAGCTCAGCCAGCTGCTCCTGGCTGAGATCCTTTTCGATGCGTGCGATTTTCATTTTCTTATTCTTCATCCGCCGCGCCTCCTTCTGCCTCAGCCAGCTCCTGCTCCGCCGCCTTTTCGCTCATGCGGATCAGCCAGCGGTAATACCGCCAGAAGAGCCAGCCCATCAGCGTTCCGATGACCGCAGCGATGACGAGGGGTAGCCATCCCATGACGCCCAGCAGCAGAAAGGGCGCCAACGTGACCGCGCCCGTGAACACGCCCAGGGCAATCGACGCCCAAAGGAAGCGGCGATCGCCCCGCTTGCGCTGCTCCGGCGTTTTATACAGGATCAGTCCGCTACGAGCCGCCAGGATCCGCCGGGCAAAGTACACCACTGCCGCCGCCAGCATACTCAGGAGATACCAGCTGCTGTGGGTCCGATCAACAAAGGCAGCGATAAAGATGGCCAGATACGCCGTCCAGTTCATCAGGAAAAAGGATGCGTGCAGGCTGATCCAGCGGCGCTCGGACACCGCTTCGTCCCTGCCCCGCCAGGCTTTGCCGGCGGTCAGGGAAAAGGCAGCAGCGCCCAGGCCCACCGCCAGGCCGATCATCTCCGGCAGGGCGGTATACCAGCAGCCGGTCTGCGTCCAGCACAGCGCCCCCATCGCCAGCAGCACAGCCGCCAGAATATAAAAGAAACAGGCCGACAGCTTCGTCCATGCCTTCTGGATCCGTTCATCGGCAACAGGCCGCACTTCATTCTTCATCGCACTCCGCCACCTTTTTTGCCCGTTCTTCCAGCCTGTCGGCAATGTTGTCGCCCTGATCGCGTCGGCTGACGATGCGGCCGTGAATCACGCACAGCAACACGCACAGCCAGATCACATCGCCAATCAGATCGCCGAAATTCTGCACATCCTGCCCGCTGGCACTGAGCAGCGCGACAATGCGGACGATAATCAATGCTGCGCCCAACAGCAGCATGAACAGCGTCAGCCGTTTCTTGCCGCGCCTGCGCCGCTCATTGCCACCCCACAGTATCAGCCCCGCCCGGAACAGCTCCGTTTCGCAACGATCCCAGACCACAACCGCTATAACGGACGGCAGGAGCAGCGCCCATCCACCCAGGCCACGGACGAAGCTGAGCGTCACAAACTCCGATATGAGCAGCACCGCGAGCATCCCGCAATACGCACCGTCCAGCACGACATTCGCCTGCCCGCGCTGTGCTTCATCCAGTGGAAGCTTCACGCCCTTTACCGCACATACAGCAAGGGGGATGAGCAGCCCTGCTGCCAGCGTCACAGCCTCCGGCAGCAGGATCAGCCGTGGCAGTTCCGTCACCCCGACCAGTACCGCTTTAACAGCCAGCAGAAGCGCCAGCGTCAGCAGCAGCCACAGCCAGTACCGCGCCCGGATGGCGTGTCGTTCGGCTTGTAGCCGCTCATCAGGAGGATTCAACGTCCAGATCATTTTGTTCCGCCCCTTCCCTTACTCATACAGTCTCTCACTCCATTCCGCACCTTTGACGACCTCGTCCGCCGCCCGGTTGCTGTCACGGTAGGCCATATGCGCCCAATGCACACGGCTGGCAGCGCAGTAGGCCGCCAGCATCGCCGTCAGACCGATCTCCCACGCATCCGGCAGCGTTCCGGTGACCAGCCAGCCCAGGCCAAGAACAAGGGTGGTGATTCCGGCGAAGATCGCCAGCAGCTCCAGGATCAGGGCCAGACCCGATCGCGGCTTGCGCGTCAGCCCATGATACCAGCCGTTTTGCACACACTGGCTGCGCAGGCTGTTGTGCATCTGCGCGATCAGCAGTCCGGGCAACTGGTAAAGGAACATATTCCCGCCGTCCAGCACCATGCCCAGGAGCATCACAGCGATCGCGACAGCCCACATCACGCGGAAGGCCCGGGCCCGCGCCTCCGTCAGCAGCTCACACAGGGCGTCGTCTGCTGTTTTCCACAGCCCCAGGCGGATACGCTGCACCAGCACCGTCAGCAGACCCGCCATCAGAGCCGCGCCCTCGACCAGCAGACCGGGCCAGACATATCCCAGCGCCAGCTTCAGCACAGCCAACAGCCCAAGTAGTCCCAGCGCCCACAGGTACAGCTTCGCGCCCAGCGCATTCGCGCCGCGGACAGCCCGCTCATCATGCGTCTGCTTCATCAACGTTCTCCCCTTCTTCCATTTCCTGCGGGACAGCCTGCTCCATCGCCTTATCCGCCTGCTTGCCGCCGAGCTTGAGCATCAGGGTGAACATCAGGTAGAACAGGATCCCCCAGGAAGCGCCCATCCCCAGCACCCACAGCAGGCCTTTGGGATCGAATGCGCCGTCGACAATGCACTTTTCCCCGCCCATCACCACGCCGAAAAACAGCGTGCCGATGGCCGTGGAGCCTGCAAGCCGGGCCTTGCCGTTCTTCTCCGCCTTCTTCGTGCCCCACTGGAACAGGCCCCGGCGGATGACCAGCACCGTCATGATCAGCGCAGGCACGAACCACACGATGATGGAGGGCGCATACCACAGGAGGTTCGCTTCATCCGCCAGCGTACACACAAACTCGCCCACCACCAGCACCATGAGCATCGTGCCGAAGGCCCTGCTCAGGCAGGCGTTGCGGATCTCCCGCAGCGCGTCGTCATCCGCGCGCCACACGCCCTTTGCCGTCAGCAGCACCGCTGCCGTGCCAAGGCCCGCCGCCAGCGCGATCACATCCAGCAGGCAGAAGCGCCAGCCACCCAGCGCCAGCTTCACCCCCAGCACGATTGCCTGGAGAACCAGCATCAGCGGCAGCAGCTTCGCCGCCAGGGCATTGCTGCCTTTTTCGATCCGTTCGTCCTTCAATTTCATCCTTCTGCGCCTCCTCTTGTTTTCTTACAGGCACAGTATAGCACAGCGTATTGCAAAATGCTATATATAATTTGCATTTTCTATGATAAAAATTGCGTGCCCGCCATTCAGCGAACACGCAAAGAGCAAAATCAAGCGGTGATATCCCGGCTGCGGCGCGGCAGGAAGGCCCTGCGCAGTGCCATCAGGATCCGCTGCGTACGGGTAAGCTGCCGGTGCACGACCTCATAGGTATGGCGCGCCTGCCGGGTCTCCTCGGGCAGGGGCACCGCATGGCCGTAGAACATCAGCGACTCCGCGCCGGAGAGCTTCGCCAGCACCTCGGGGATGCAGTTGGCCGCATCCACCCTGGCCAGGAAGCCCATAGGCGTTTCGTCCCGCTGCCGCACGAAGCCCATCTGGCGCAGCGCGTCATGGGTCGCCTGAGCCCAGGAGAGCCAGCGGCTGAATTCCGTGCGCTGACGGAGGGCCACGCAGCCCGGCGTCATCCACAGGATCCGGCCTGCAAGCGCCAGGGGCACGGCAACAGCCAGCAGGAGCCACCAGGGGAAGTCCGGCTTGCTTACCGCTGTGGGAGGCGCGTCTGACGCATCATCCGGCGCCGGGGTGGGCGTTGCAGGCTCCGCGCTTGCCTCCGGCGTGGGCGTGGGCACAGGCTCCGGGGTGGGCGTAGACTCCGGCAGCGCGGGCGTTTCCGTGGGCGTCGGCGCCTCCGGCGTGGGAGTAGGCCCGTCCTCCCCGTTCAGCAGCTCCTCCAGCTGATCGGGGGTCAGCTCGATCGTCTGGCTGCCGGCGGGCGTGGCGTCAAAGGTCACCCAGCCGAAGCCCCTGAAGTAGACCTCCGTCCAGGCATGGCCCTGCTTGCCGGTGACGATCGCCATGCCGGTTTCGTCGGGCGTGGCAACATAGCCCTCCACATACCGGGCGGGCAGGCCGACCATGCGGCACAGCACCGTCATGGCGGAGGCAAAGTGCGTACAGTAGCCCTTCTTTTCCAGCAGAAGGAAGGTGGATACGAAGTCCAGCTCCGGCGGCTGCACGGCGGCGTCCAGGGTGTACTGACAGCTGCCCTGCAGATACCGCTGCAGCGCCAGCGCCTTCTCGTAGGGTGTTGCGGCGTCACCGGCGGCGACCCAGGCAATATCGTAGATCTCCTGCTCCAGATGCGTCGGCAATGCGCGGTAGGCCCTGTTGACGTTTTCCCAGTTCGGGTCGGCAGCCGGCTCGCTCAGGACGATCAGCTCCGGCAGCCCCCTGTCGCCGGAAACGAACAGCGGCGCTTCCACATGCCACACGTCGCCCTGTTTCAGGTTGCGGGTCGCAAAGATTTCGCTGCCCGCATTGAAGTAAGGAACCACATCCCCTTCGGGCTCCAGGGTACGGACGCGCTGGGGCACGAACATGGTGGATGCGCTGGAGGCAAGCATCCGGACGATGACCGGATCCGGCTCCAGCAGCGCCGTGGCGGAGATATCCGCGACCTGCGGAAGGGCCATGTCAAAGGCCAGCGAGCGGATCTCCCGGAAGCGGGCGCTGTCCCACAGGTAGCGCTTGCTCTCCGTTTCATCCAGCCAGGCCCGGCCATTGTACACATTCTTCACCACGCCGCGCAGGTAAACCTTCCGGGGCGTGATGACGGCCATCACCTGCTCCTCCGTCGGCTCAGCAGGGCCGCCGAGCTGCCCCTCCCCCTGGGGATAGTAGCCGATGTCCGCCAGGCTGAACACATCGCGGGAGCCGGTGAAGAGGAAGATATCATAGATGCGCTGCCGGAGGGCGTCCGCGGCCTCCTTCATGGGCGGGATCGCCGCGCCGCCGACAGCCACGCCGGCATAGCTGACCAGCACCGTCACCAGCGCCAGAGGCATCACGCGGCCCGCGCTGATCTCGTGTCCGCCCTGCAAAAGCAGCGTCACGCTGGCCACCACTGTGGGCAGCAGGCACCACAAGGCCTGCACCTGATTTCCCAGCCAGATCAGCACGACGGAGAGCAGCAGCACCACCAGCGCCGGATAGGGCCCGGCGGCGCGCTGGGTGACAAAGAAGGAGGCCAGGGCACACAGCAGGCTCAGGAGGACAGCCGTTTCTCCCGCCACCAGCGGCAGCGCCGTTTTGAGGCCGGACAGATGCAGCATCAGCGCCTGGAGCACCTCCATCACCGTCGCCGCGCCGCCCATCAACAGCCATATGCCGCCGGCGGCCGCCGCCAGCAGGCCCAGCACCCAGGCCGCCAGGCGATCCATCCCGCCCACGGACAGAAGGACGATCACGCCTGCAATGATGGCAGCCGCCGTCCCGCCAAAGGCGCTCAGGCCCGTCACCTGCAGCAGCGTCAGCACAAGGCCCAGCGCGTACAGAAAGGCCACCACGCCGCTCCAGAGCATATCTCGCAGTTTCCCTTGCAGTGCGATCACCTCCTTTTCATTCATTCGGGGCAAATGCCGCCGGGCTCACAGCGCCAGCGGCGTCACATAGCAGACCTCCACGCCGCCGTTCTGCAGCCGGGAGATCAGGGGCTGCAGCGCGGCGTCCTCCGGGGTGAAGGTCGCCAGATACAGCCTGACATAGGGCCCCATGCGGCGCATGGAGGTCATCACGTCCACCATGCGGCTATTGAGCCGGGCAGAGATCACCACGGTGCAGCCCACCTTGCGCATACGCCGCATTTCCAGCCGCAACACGCGCTCAAAGGGCTCCTGCGCGGAGAAATCCATGCGCGCCAGGGCTTCCAGGATGGCCGGCATCCCCATCCCCTTGTCCAGCTCGATGGGATGCTCCCCATGCAGGGGGAGCCTTGCCGGGTGCTCCGTGCGGATGTTCTCCGCCATGACCGAGGCCGCCGTTTCCAGCAGCGCATCCCTGATGTCCGCCAGGGCGTCGTCATCTGCCTGCTCAGGGGGCGCGGAGCAGTCCAGCAGCACCAGCGCATCCGGCATCACCGGCGCTTCGTAGCGGCGCACCATCAACTCCTGCTTGCGCATGGACAGCTTCCAGTGGATCTTCTTCATCGCGTCGCCCTGCTGATAGGTGCGGACGTCCGCCGGGCTGGTCACGTCCTCGGAGGCGCGGGCCATGCTCTCGCTCCCGGACTCGCCGGCGGCATAGAGCTGCTGCCCCACGTCAAAGGGCAGGGGCAGCACCACCAGCTCGCCGCCCTCCCGCCGGGGGCTGACCCTTTTGGAGCAGATCCCGAACAGGTCGGTGACCGTGACCGCCTCCACACCGGGATGCGTCACGCCCACATGGGCGGCATGGCAGGGCAGCGACAGGTGCACCTCCTGCCCGGAGGCAGCGTTGACCGTCATGGTATGCGCCCCCTGATCCGGCCCGGCGGAGAGCTCAGCCTCCAGCGGGGCCACGGGGATCAGGCACCGGTAGCTGAGGGTGACCTCCAGTTTCGTGTCCTCCCCACGCTGCACGACGCGCTCCTTCAGCCCGCCCGATACGCGCAGGCTCCGCGCCGTTTGCCAGACCGCATAGATGCTGCTCCCGCACAGGAGCATGATCAGCAGCCCCGCCGTCAGAAACACGGGGCTGCCGGTAGAAAACGCTGCCAGCAGCATCGCAAAGAGCACCAGCAGCGGCAATGTCATACGGAATCTCATAGCTTCACCGGTATGGCGACATTCTTCAGCACCCGCTGGACGATGCTCTGGGCGGAAATACCCTTCATGCGGGCCTCCGGGCTGAGCACCAGGCGGTGGGCCAGGATGGGCAGGGCCATATGCTGCACATCCTCAGGGATGATGTAGTCCCGCCCGGCCAGCAGCGCACAGGCCTGCGCGCCGTGGATCAGCGCGATCGCCGCACGGGTGGATGCACCCAGCTGCAGCGCGGGCTCCTGGCGGGTAGCGGCGACGATGTTGGCCACATACAGCCGCACCTCAGGCGAGCAATAGACCTGCTGCACCATCTGCTGCAGGGCAATGATGTCCTCCGCCGCACACACGGGCTCGACGGTCGCCATGGGCTTCACCACGCCGGAGTAGCGCTCCAGCACGTCCATCTCCTGCTCCACGGTGGGATAGCCAATGGAAATGCGCAGGAAGAAGCGGTCCATCTGCGCCTCCGGCAGGGGGTAGGTGCCCACGAACTCGCCGGGATTCTGGGTCGCCAGCACAATGAAGGGCTGAGGCACGGGATGGCTCACGCCGTCCACCGTCACCTGATGCTCCTCCATGACCTCCAGCAGCGCGGACTGGGTTTTGGGGCTGGTACGGTTGATCTCGTCCGCCAGCACCACCTGAGCCATGACGGCGCCTTCCTTGAACTCCATTTCACCGGTCTTGAAATTGACCAGCGTGAAGCCCGTGACGTCCGAGGGCGTCAGGTCGGGGGTGAACTGAATGCGGCGGAAGGAGCAGGCCAGGGATTTCGCCAGCGCTGAAGCCAGGGTCGTTTTGCCGACGCCGGGCACATCCTCAATGAGCACATGGCCCCGGCACAGCAGGGCGATCAGCGCGTATTCCGCCGCTTCCTCCTTGCCCACGATGACCTTGCCGATATTGTCAAGCAGGGCGCCAATAATGCGCCTGGGCTGCTGGATCATGATTGCATCCTCCATTTGAATACAGAATAACAGCAATAGTATACCCGTTTTCCCGAAATAATGCAAGCGGCAGGGGCTTTGCCCCTGCACCCCGCTTAGGGGCGTTACGCCCCTAAGAACCCCTTTTTTGGGGGGTGTTTCCTGGTTTTCCCTTTGCTGGGAGCGCGGCGCGTGACAGACCGCCGCGACGCTGCCCCCACCCCACAGCAAAAGGCAGAGGATCACTCCCCTGCCTTCCGTTATTATTGTCAGCCGGAAACCTTCAGCGTGCCCACGTCCACGGAGGGGCTGCCGATGCTGCTGCCGAAAAACTCCAGATCGCTGCCAACGGCAACGACGTTTTTGAGCATATCGTAGAAGTTGCCCGCAATGGTGATCTGCTCCACCGCCCGGCCGCGTTTGCCGCCTTCGATGGTGTAGCCCTTGGACAGGAGGGAGAAATCGCCGGAGGTGGCGTTCGCGCCGGCGTGCAGGCCCGCCAGGTCGGTGATGACCAGGCCCTCGCCCACATCCGCCATCAGGGCCTCAAGGTTCTTTTCGCCGGGCTTGAAGAAGAAGTTGGTGGTTCCCACGCGGATCGCGCCGCCCGTCCGGTGTGCGTTGCCGGTGGTCTGTACGCCCTGCTTGCGGGCGGTTTTGCGGGAGTGCAGCAGGGTGGTCAGCACGCCGCCGTCAATGACGGCCTTGGTGCGGCTGGCGCTGCCCTCGCCGTCAAAGCGCTGGGAGCCGAAGCCGCCGGGCAGCAGCGGGTCGTCCATCAGGGTCACAACGGGGCTGGCGATGATTTCGCCCTCCCGGCCCTTCAGGAGACTCAGGTTCTGCTGGGCATTCTCCGCAGAGAAGATGCCGGAGAAGGTCGCCAGGAGGGACTGCATCGCGTCATAGCGCATGATGATGCGGTACTCCCCTGCCGGAACCGGGCTGCCGCCCAGCTGACTCACGGTCTCCTCCGCCGCCTTTTTGCCGATGGCAACGGGATCAAGTTCCGCAAAGCGGAAGCCTGCGCTGACCCAGCCGCCGGTAGCGGTCTTGCCATCCGCCTTGGCGATAGGCGCGGCATAGGCCATGCAGTAACTGCCCGCATCCGTCAGATCAAGGCCGTAGCTGTTCTTCATGCGGATGGTATTGCTGCCGGTGGACACCATGGCCCGCTGCACCTTGCAGATGCGGGGATCGGCTTCCTTGGCGGCCTTTTCCATTTCCAGACAGAGGCTGAGCTTCTGCTCGGGGGGCACGTCGGCAATGTCGCTGTCAGTCCGGGGGATTTCCGGGTAGCTCTCGTCTCCCGCGAAGATCTCGTCCTGCTCATCCGTTTCTACCAGGGCGGCGGACTCCTTCACGCCCTCGATCAGCTGGCCGATGGCCGCCTCGTCAAAGGCCTGCGTGACACAATAGCCCATCTTTCCGCCCACCATGCCCCGCAGGGACAGCCCCGCGCTGGTGGACACCTGGTACTGGTTGATCTCCCCGTCCATGGCGGAGGCGCGGAAGCTCTCGCCGGATTCGCAATATACCTCAGCCGTTTCGATGCCGGCAGCCTTGGCGGCCTCCAGCACCTGGTCGATAAACAGATTCATATCCATCTTCGCTCTACCTCCTTAACGACCGCCGACGGTCAGGCCGCTGACGCGGATCATCGGCTGGCCGACGTCCGTGGGAACGCTGCCGCTGACGGAGCCGCACATGCCCTGCGCCAGCTGGAGATCGCTGCCCACACGGTCGATCTTCGTGAGCACCTCGCTGCCGCGGCCGATGAGGCTCGCGCCGCGCACGGGGTGGACGATCTTGCCGTCCTTGACCAGATAGCCTTCGTTGACAGCGAAGTTGAATTCGCCCGTAGCGGGGTTGACGGAGCCGCCGCCCATCTTCCTGGCGTACAGGCCATCGCCCATGGTGGCGATCATCTCCTTCTCATCATCCTTACCGGGCGCGATGAAGGTGGAGCGCATACGGCTGGTGGGCGCATAGGCGTAGCTCTGGCGGCGGGAGGAGCCGGTGATGGGCATGTTCATCCGGCGGGAACCCAGACGGTCGATCATGTAATTTGTGAGAACGCCGTTCTCCACCAGCACGGTGCGCTGCACGGGCGTGCCCTCGTCATCCACATGGAGCATACCCCAGGAGTTGACGATGGTGCCGTCGTCGATGGCGGTGACGCAGGGGCTGGCGATCTGCTGGCCCAGCTTGCCCGCGAACTCGGACACGCCGATGGACACGCTCGTGGCCTCCAGGGAATGACCGCAGGCCTCGTGGAAAATGACGCCGCCAAAGCCGTTGTCGATCACCACGGGCATGAAGCCCGCAGGGCACACCGGCGCGTGGAGCATCGTGACCGCCTGGCGGCCGGCCGTTTCGCCCACCGTTTCGGGGTTGATGCGCTCGTCGAAGATCTCAAAGCCCATGGAAGCGCCGGGGTTGTCGCCGCCGGTCTGGTTTTCGCTGCCGTTGCTGGCCACCGCGCTGATGCTCAGGCGGGTGCGCACGCGCTGATCGGTGACGAAAACGCCCTCGGTATTGCAGATGCAGACGTTCTGTACATGATCCAGGTAGTTGCCGATGACCTGCACGATCTCCGGAGAGATACGGCGGGCAGCAGCCTCCGCAGCACGGAGCTTCTCCGCCTTCAGGGCCGCCTTCACGTCCGTTGGCAGCAGGCGGATCTCCTCGGGACGGGCGGCATTCCAGGCCTTGAAGGGCTGGACGATACAGCCCTTGCCGCCCCTGACCGCCGCAGCTGCCTGGCGCGCACAGGCCATCAGGCCCTCGCGGCTGGTATCATTGGTGTGTACATACACCGCATTGGTGCCGGAAAACACGCGCACGCCCGCGCCGTGCAGGCGGCCGGTGTTCACGTTTTCGATCCTGCCGGAACGCATCATCTGCGTATGGTCGATGCGATCCTCCACGAAGATCTCTGCAAAGTCGCCGCCGGTGCGCACTGCCTCCTGCAGCACCTCCCGGGCGATGTTCTGATCAATCATGTTTCTTCCTCCTTTTGGGGATTTTCGTTGCTTTGTCAACCATTATACACCATCCCCGCCGGCTTGTACACCCCTAATCGGCGGCAGGAATTACCGGATGCACGTCGAATACGGGATGTATACACAGGAGGTGGACGCCATGGAGCTTTGGGATCTGTACACCCGTGACCGCCAGTTTACGGGCGAAAGGCATGTGCGCGGCGAGCAGTTGCCGCCGGGCAGGTATCATCTGGTGGTGCATGTGTGGATCAAGAACAGCCGGGGGCAGTGGCTGATCAGCCAGCGCGCGGCCAGCCGCCCGACCTTCCCGCTGAAGTGGGAGAGCGTGGGCGGCAGCGTCACCGCAGGCGAAGACAGCCTGGAGGGCGCGCTGCGCGAGGCGCAGGAGGAGGTCGGCGTTGAACTCGATCCGGCCAACGGCTGGCTCATCAGCAGCACTGTACGCGAGCATTTCCAGGACATCCGGGACGTATGGCTCTTCGTGCATGACGGCCCGGTCGATCTGGCCAACGCCACAACGGACGAGGTGGCTGCCATCCGCTGGATGAGCGTGGAGGAGATCCGCGCGCTGTACGACGCGGGCGAGCTGGTGCACACGCTGGGATACTTCTTCGAGCACCCGAAGCTGGGAGGACATGGATGATGGATTTCACCCGCATCACCCCCTGCGGCGAATGCTGCGAGGGCTGCCGCAAGAAGACAGACGGCCTCTGCCATGGCTGCCGCGAAACTGACGGCCACTGCGAGGAATGGGCCGTCAGCGGCGCATGTCCCACCTATGCCTGCGCCGGGGAGCACGGCGCGCTCTTCTGCGGGGTGTGCGAGCACTTCCCCTGCGATCATCTGCCGATGATAAAATGGCGGCCGGACTGCGTCAGGGAGCTGACGGAGCTGGCACAGCAATACCGAAAGGAACGAGCTGATATGGATCAGATGAAACAGAATGCCATCAACTGGGCGCTGGCCCGCGAAGGAAAAGCCGAATATGTCGGCTGGTGCCTGTCTTTCATCGAGGATGCTGTGGAAGAGAGCAATGACATTGAGCTCTTTGGCGGAGACAGCGCGAAGGGCTCTGCGCTGATGTACGCAGACGCCATGCGGCAGGGTGTGCCGGAGGCAGGCGCCTTTGTCTTTTACGACTGCTGCGGCGTCGTAAACGGTGAAATGCACGACTGGGGCCACTGCGGACTGTGCATCGGCGAAGGCAGGGTCATCCACGCCTGGGATAAGATCCGCACGGACGACTACCTCGCCCTGGAGAAACTCTCCCCCGCCCCGGGCTGGACAGCCCCCCGTTACCTGGGCTGGGTTCCGCTGGAACGCGTACTGGCCCAGAAGCCCGAATAACCCCACACTTAAACGCCGCCGGAGGAAGCAACATCCCCCGGCGGCGCTGTCATTTCAAAACAAAATTCATAATTCCGAATTCATCATTCCGAATTAGTACTCCAGCTCCTCCGCGCCCTTGAGGAACGCGCAGTAGCACTTGTACTCCTCCCACAGATCGACCTTGCTGATCAGCTCCCAGGGGGCGTGCATGGACAGCACGGGCAGGCCCGCGTCGATGACGTTCATGCCGTACTTGGCGCAGATGTAGGCGATGGTGCCGCCGCCGCCCACGTCCACGGCGCCCAGCTCAGCGGTCTGCCAGGAGACGTTCGCCTCGTCGCAGATGCGGCGCACCATGGCCACGAACTCTGCGTTGCAGTCGTTGGAGCCGCCCTTGCCGCGGCTGCCGGTGAACTTGTTGAAGGTCACGCCGTTGCCGACGATGGAGGCGTTCTTCTTCTCGAACACGCCGGCGAAGTTGGGATCGAAGCCCGCGCTGACGTCGGAGGACAGCATACGGCTGTTGCGCAGGCAGCGGCGCAGGTACAGCGGATTGCCGCAGCCCTTGAGGTTGGCGACGATCTCGGCCATGATGTTCTCAAAGTACATCGCGTCCATGCCCGTCGCGCCCACGGAGCCGATCTCTTCCTTGTCGGTCAGCACAGCGCACAGGGTATAGGCAGGGGTGCCCTCGTAATCCAGGACAGCTGCCATGGAGGGATAGGCGCACACGCGGTCATCGTGACCATAGCCGGCGATCAGGCTGCGGTCAAAGCCCACGTCGCGGGCCTTGCCGGCGGGCACCGCCTCGATCTCGGCGGACACGAAGTCCTCCTCCTCGATGCCGTACTGCTCCTTGAGGATGCGCAGCACATTGGCCTTCACGTTCCACTTGTCCTCTTCCTTCACGGGCTCGGAGCCGATGATGATGTTCAGCTGCTCGCCCTCGATGGCCTTGGCAGCGGTCTTGCTCATCTGATCGGCAGCCAGGTGGATCAGCAGGTCGGAAATATAGAAGACGGGATCATCATCCTTCTCGCCAATGGCGACGGTGATGGTGCTGCCGTCCTTCTTGCAGACCACGCCGTGCAGCGCCAGAGGAGAGGCGACCCACTGGTACTTCTTGATGCCGCCGTAATAGTGGGTATCCAGGTAGGCAAAGCCGGTATCATCGTAGAGGGGATTCTGCTTGACGTCGATGCGGGGGCTGTCGATATGGGCGCCCAGGATGTTCATACCGCGCTCGATGTCATTCTCGCCGATAACAAAGGCCAGGAAGCACTTGCCCATCCAGGCGTAGTATACCCGGTCGCCGGCCTTGAGGTTTTCGCCGGCCTTGAGGACGGTCTTCAGGTTCCGGAAGCCCGCTTCCTCCGCCAGGCGGACGGCCTCGGTCACACACTCGCGCTCCGTCTTGCCGGCGTCCAGGTAGGCCTTGTACTTCTCCGCAAAGGCATATACCTTTTCCTTCTCGCCCTCTGCGAGGTTTTCCCATGCGTTCTTGCGATACATATTGGTCACTCCTTGTTTCACTTTCACGCAGTTTTCTGCATTGCTGCCATTATACCCTCTTTTTCGGCAAATGACAACCCCTTTGACGCAACAGAAAACCGGGCCCCACTGCGAGGCCCGGTCGATTTTTACTTGGTGGGGAACTTGAAGTAGGCGCGGGCATTGTTGCAGCTGATGCCCTGAACAATCTCGCCCAGGATGTCGTAATCCTGCGGGAAGCGGCCGTCCTCCACCCACTCGCCCAGCAGGCGGCACAGGATGCGGCGGAAGTACTCATGACGGGGGTAGCTCAGGAAGGAGCGGCTGTCCGTCAGCATGCCCACGAAACCGGCCAGGTAGCCCAGGTTGGCCAGGCTGGTCAGCTGGTTGGTCATGCCCACAAAGTGATCGTTGAACCACCAGGCAGAGCCATGCTGGATCTTGCCCACAGCCTCCGGGCCCTGGAAGCAGCCGCACAGGGTATCAATGGCCTGGTCGTCAGCGGGATTCAGGCTGTACAGGATGGTACGGGGCAGGCCACACTTGACCTCCACCGCACCCAGGAAGGCAGCCATCTCGTCGACGGGGGCAAAGTTGTTGATGGTGTCGTAGCCGGTATCCGGGCCGAGGATGGCGTACTGGCGCTGGTTGTTGTCGCGGCGGCAGCCGTAGTGCAGCTGCATCGTCCAGTCGTACTTCTTGTACATTTCGCCGAAGAAGACCATGCAGGCGGTCTTGTACTGGGCGACCTCGCGCTCGGTCACGTCGTTGCCGGCGGCCTTCTTCTGGAAAATGGCCTCGACCTCCTCGTCAGAGGCGGGGTCGAACACCACATAGTTCAGGCCGTGGTCGGACAGGCGGCAGTTATTCTCATGGAAGTAGGCCATGCGCTTGGCCAGGGCTTCCTTCACGTCGGCGAAGGACTTGATCTCCATCTCCGCCGCCGCGGCCAGCTTGGCGATATAGGCCATGAAGTCGGGCTTCTCGATGTTGACAGCCTTGTCAGGACGCCAGGCGGGCAGCACGTTCACCTTGAAGGACTCGTCCTTGAGAAGCAGCTGATGCCAGTGCAGATCGTCGATGGGATCATCGGTGGTGCAGATGGTCTCGACATTGGACATGCTGATCAGGCCGCGGGAGGTATAGCCGGGCTGCTGGAGCTTCTCGTTGCACAGGTTCCAGACCTCGTCGGCAGTCTTGGCGCTCAGCACGCCGTTATAGCCGAAGAAGCGCTGCAGTTCGAGGTGGGTCCAGTGATACAGGGGGTTGCCGATGCCCTTGCCCACGACCTCGGCCCACTTGCAGAACTTCTCATAGTCGGAGGCGTCGCCGGTGATGTAGCGCTCCTCGACGCCAGCACAGCGCATCAGGCGCCACTTGTAGTGGTCGCCGCCCAGCCACACCTGGGTGATGTTATCATAGCGCACGTCGTCCCAGATCTGCTGGGGCGCCAGGTGGCAGTGGTAGTCGATAATGGGGCACTGAGCCGCGTAGTCGTGATACAGCACGCGGGCAGTTTCCGTGTTCAGCAGAAAATCCTTGTCCATGAAAGCCTTCATTTTGATGTCTCCTTTTATATGAATTGTTTCTCAGCGAGTGGTTTCCCGGCGCACCAGCTCGCCGGTAAAGACGGTCTTCTGGGGCATTTCCTTGCCGTCCAGCACGCCCAGCATGGTGGTGACGATATGGTCGCAGATGGCCTGCAGCTTGTTGTCCACGCTGGTCAGCTCCGGCTCGGTGCAGACGCAGAGGCTGGAATTGTTGTAACCCACCACACTTAGCTCCTGCGGAACGCTGCGCCCGGCTGTGCGGGCATACTTGAGCGCGCCGACAGAGAGGATGTCCTCGCTGGTCAGCACCGCGTCGAAGGTGACGCCGCTCTTCTCCAGCTCCAGGAGCGTATCCCGCACCTGATGCACGCTGGACTTGTCCTGCCCGAAGAAGCACAGGAGCCGGTCATCCACCGGGATGCCGCGCTGCTCATGCGCCTCGCGGTAGCCAGCCAGCTTCTTGCGGCCGGAGTAATTGTTGGAGTGGTACAGGTATAGGATGCGCCGGCATCCGCCCTCCAGCAGGGACAGCGTCGCCTCTGCCATCGCCCGCTGATCGTCGCACAGCACGCCGTAGACATTGTCGCAGGCGAAGCTGCCGTTCAGCAGGACGACCGGGACAGTGCGGGCCGCATCGCGGATATAATCATTGTCCGCGCTGGAATCCTCAATAAAGGAGGAGCCCATGAGCACCATGCCGTCCACATGGCGGGATTTGAGCAGCTCCACACCCTGCTGGCGCGCCGGGAGCTCCTTGCCCGTGCAGCTCAGCACGCAGTCGTACCCCTTCTGGCGGAAATCCCGCTCCAGGTAGGTCAGCGCCTGCGCCAGATACGGGTCGGAGGCGTCCGGACACAGAAGGCCGATGGTCTTCATCGTGTTCAGGCCCAGACCGCGGGCAAAGGCGTTGGGGACATAGCCCGTTCCCTCGATCACGGCCATAACCTTTTTGCGCGTGGCTTCCGATACATGGGGGCTGTTGTTCAGCACCCGGGAAACCGTGGCAATGGAGACGCCAGCCCGCCGGGAAATATCGTAGATATTCATCGCCATAGCATCGGCTCCTTTCTCCTTGTAAGCATTTTCAGCTTTTCTTTCACGGCTATTATACACGCTTCCATTTGATTTGGCAACAGTTTTTTCAAAGCTTTAGCGCAGTTTTGCATGAAGAATTATTTCCCTTTCCAGCATGTAGGGCATTGACGGAACAGCGAAAAGGGAGTAGAATAATGAAGAGCGTGATGTAAATGTTTACACGCCTGAGCAAACCCAAATCAACCTGTACATAAAGGAGCGTATCACCATGGATCGACTGACTGCCGCCATGTCTCCCGCAGCCCAGCGCCCCGTGAAGGTGCTGCAGTTCGGCGAGGGCAACTTCCTGCGCGCCTTCGTTGATTACTTCATTGACATTGCCAACGAGAAGACCGATTTCAACGGCTCCATCGTGCTGGTGAAGCCCATCACCTTCGGCAACCTGGACATGTTCCACGAGCAGGACTGCCGCTACACCGTGATGCTGCGCGGCCTGGTGGACGGCGAGGCGGTGGAGCAGAGCCGCCTGGTGACCTCCGTGTCCGACGCCGTGGACGCCTATGGCGAATATGAGAAGTACGCCGCCTACGCCAAGTGCGAGACGCTGCGCTTCATCGTCAGCAACACCACCGAGGCCGGCATCGTCCTCAAGGAAGACGACGACTTCAATGCCTGCCCGCCCGTGTCCTTCCCCGCCAAGCTGTGCAAGTTCCTCTACGAGCGCGCCGAGCACTTTAACTACGCCCAGGACAAGGGCCTGGTGATGCTGCCGGTCGAGCTGATCGACGACAACGGCATCATGCTCAAGAAGTGCGTCAAGAGCCTGGCAAAGATCTGGAACCTGGGCGAGAAGTTTGAAAACTGGCTGGACACCGCCTGCGTGTTCACCTCCACCCTGGTCGACCGCATCGTCACCGGCTACCCCCGCGACGAGGTGCAGGGCATCTGGGAGAAGCTGGGCTATGAGGATCGCATCCTTGTGACCGCCGAGCCCTTCGGCCTGTGGGTCATCGAGTCCGATAAGGATATTTCCAACGAGCTGCCCCTGCCCCAGTGCGGTCTGCCGGTCATCTACACCGACAACCAGAAGCCCTACAAGCAGCGCAAGGTGCGCATCCTCAACGGCGCGCACACCTCCTTTGTGCCTGCGGCCTTCCAGTGCGGCCACGACATCGTGCTGACCGCCATGAACGACGACCTCATCCTGAACTTCATGCAGAAGACGCTGTACGACGAAGTCATCCCCACCCTGGCGCTGCCCAAGGAAGACCTGATGGCCTTCGCCGAGGCAGTCACCGGCCGCTTCAAGAATCCCTTCATCAAGCACGCGCTGCTGTCCATCTGCCTCAACAGCGTGTCCAAGTGGCGCGCCCGCTGCATGCCCTCCCTCCTGGGCTATGTGGAAAAGACCGGCGAGCTGCCCGCCCGGTTGACCTTCTCCCTGGCCAGCCTGATGAGCCTGTACAAGGGCGGCGAGTTGGTCGACGGCAAGCTGCAGTGCAAGCGCGGCGAAGAGACCTACACCCTGCAGGATGACGCGGCGGTATTGGAGTTCTTCGCCAACGACCTGCCCGCCGACGAGCAGGTGAAGGCCTTCCTGTCCAACGAAAGCTTCTTCGGCCCCGACCTGTGCAAGGTGCCCGGCCTGATCCAGAGCGTCACCGACTCTCTCAAGGCAATCCTCGACAAGGGGATGCGCGCCGTGATGGAAGAGAAGTTCGGCTGCTGAGACATTCGCATCGGACCGGGGAACATGCTCCGGTCCGATTTTCTACAAACATAATTACAATTGGTGAACCGAAGGGTCCAGGGGCGACCGGAAAGCCCCTGGTCGCTCCCGCAGGAGCAAAATCCCCTACCCCGGATCAAATATGCAAGGAGATATCCCCATGGCTGAATTGCTCCGCATTACCCCCAAGGACAACGTCGCCGTTGCCCTGTCCGTGATCGAAAAGGGCGCCGCCGTCGAGGTGGACGGCATTGCCCTCACCGCTGAAAACGAGATCCCCGCGGGCCACAAGATCGCCCTCGCCGATATCACCGCGGGCGAAAAGGTCATCAAGTACGGCTTCCCCATCGGCTATGCCAAGGAGGACGTGAAGCAGGGCCAGCACATCCATGTGCACAACCTGCACACCTGCCTCTCCGGCGAGCTGGAATACACCTGGAACCCCACCTGGCCCGCCAATGAGACCGCCGAGCCCGCCACCTTCATGGGCTATCCCCGCAAGGACGGCAAGGTCGGCGTGCGCAACGAATTGTGGATCCTGCCCACCGTCGGCTGCGTGAACGACATCGCCAAGGCCATCGAAAAGGAAGCGCAGTCCCTCGTGGGCGGCGGCGTGGAGCGCGTGTATGCCTTCCCCCACCCCTACGGCTGCAGCCAGATGGGCGACGACCAGGAGAACACCCGTCAAATCCTGGCTGACCTGGCAACTCATCCCAACGTCGGCGGCGTGCTGGTGCTGGGCCTGGGCTGCGAAAACAGCAGCGCGGCCATCGTTGAGAGCCACATGGGCGATTACGACAAGGAGCGCGTGCGCTTCCTGATCTGCCAGCAGGTGGAGGACGAATTCGCCGAGGCCATGAAGCTGCTGTCCGAGCTGGCCGACCACATGCGCGATGAAGTCCGCGTCCCCTGCCCCGCGTCGAAGCTGGTGATCGGCTTGAAGTGCGGCGGCTCCGACGGCTTCTCCGGCATCACCGCGAACCCCGTCATTGGCGGCTTCTCCGACCTGCTGGTCGCCCAGGGCGGCACGACCATCCTGACCGAGGTGCCCGAGATGTTCGGCGCGGAGACCATCCTGATGGATCGCTGTGAGACCGAGGAGATGTTCAACAAGACCGTGAAGCTCATCAACGACTTCAAGCGCTACTTTGAAGAGCATCATCAGACGATCTACGAGAACCCCTCTCCCGGCAACAAGGCCGGCGGCATCTCCACCCTGGAGGACAAGGCCCTGGGCTGCACCCAGAAGAGCGGCTTTGCCCCCGTCAAGGACGTGCTGGCATACGGCGAGAAGGTCAAGGTCAACGGCCTGAACCTGCTCTCCGCCCCCGGCAACGACCTGGTGGCCGCCACGGCCCTGGCTTCCTCCGGCGCGCAGATCGTGCTGTTCTCCACCGGCCGCGGCACGCCCTTCGCCTGCCCCGTGCCCACGATGAAGATCTCCACCAACACCCCCCTGGCTCAGAAGAAGCACGGCTGGATCGACTTCAACGCCGGTCAGCTGCTGACCCACGGCAAGACCCTGCCCCAGCTCTCTCAGGAGCTGATGGACTACGTGCTGGCCGTCGCCTCTGGCGAGCAGCTGTGCTCCGAGCGCAACGGCTTCCACGACCTGGCGATTTTCAAGACCGGCGTGACGCTGTAAGGGGCTCTGCCCCTTAACCCCGGCAGGGGCGCTGCCCCTGCACCCTGCCAGGGGGCTAGCGCCGCCCCTGGACCCCGCGCAAGGGATTTCATCCCTTGACCCGTTTCGCAATCGAGGTTTCGGATCTCTTCGGCGTTCGCGCGCGTGATACTATATAAAGCAAGGCAGACGGTTCGTTTGAGCCGTCTGCCTGTTCTTTATGCAATTTGTTCTATCCGGCACTTTTCACAAAGGGGATGCTGCGGGATAATTTCTTCCAATGCAGCTTTCATCGCTGCATAGCTCGGGCCATAGAAGTACAACGCCGTTTCCTTCGGGCCCTGCCAGAAGCTGAGGAAGCGTCCGCGCTCCTTGCCAAGATGATCCTCAAGGCTCCCAATGACCGCGTTGATGTCGCTCGTCCGGTAGACCTCATCCGGCAGATCAGTCCCGTTGAGGTACAGCGCGAGGCCCTCCTGCTGACCGATGGCTTGCTCATCGTCCCCGATAACCAGCTTGCTGCCTTTGGGCACGAAGAACACCTTATCCAGCGCAGCGGTCACATCCGTCAAATGCTCCGGCGGCACCAGCAGATCAAAGTCGCAGGACTCCGGCTCGCCCGTTGGCGAAAGCATGGTGCCTTCGCCGTCGCCAAGGCGTCCCCATCCCTTTTCCTGGAGGAATCTTTCCGTCAATTCCACATACGCGCCCCGATCAATGGGTTGATAGCGGGCGTTGAGCTGCACATTGACCAGCAGTTCTTTCCTGCTCCGACCGAACAGCTTATCGAACATGCCCATTTATTCCTCGACCTCCCGGACGTTCTCGCACTCCAGCTTCACGCCGTCCTGGCCGGTGATGGTCACGTTGTCCATCACGATCCGGTCTACGTTGATGGCCACCAGACCCTTGCGGTTCATGTAGGGCACGCCGCAGGCCATGGCGGGCTGCATTTCCTTGGCGTTTTCGCCGCAGGTGATGGAGACGTTCTTCATCTCCACGCAGCCGATGGGCTTCTCCGGCAGGCCCAGGAAGTAGCCGGCGCAGGCGACGTTTGTGGCGGTGACGTCCTTGAAGGCGATGCGGCCGATGTGGGGCGTGCGCTCGTCCACAGGCTGCTTCTCGCGGGTCTGCACGTACTCGGTCTTGCCGTCGGGGTCGCAGAAGTACAGGCAGTTGACCACATAGGGCGTGCCCACATTGTCCATCATCACGTTCTCGAACACGATCTCGTCGATCACGCCCTGCTCACCGCGTCCGCGGCGGGTTTTGATGCGCAAGCCGCGGTCGGTGTTGCGCATCAGGCAGTCGTGGCAATAGACGTGGTTCACGCCGCCGGCCATTTCGCTGCCGCAGGTCATGCCGCCGTGGCCGTTCTCCATCAGGCAGTGGCTGACCTCCATATTGGAGGTGGGCGTCTTGTAGGTGGCGCCCATGTACAGCTTGCCGGCCTTGATAGCGATGCAGTCGTCGCCCAGGGAGAAATGCGCGCCCGCCAGCAGGATGTTCGTGCAGCTTTCAGGGTCGAAGCCGTCGGTGTTGGGGCTGTCCGCCGGAGCGTTGACATGGATGTTGAGGAACTTCAAATCGCGGCTGAAATAGGGCTGCAGGTTCCACGCGGGGCTGTTGCGGAAGGTGACGCCCTGCACGGTGACGTTCTCGCAGTCGTTAATGAAGAACATGCGGGGCCGCCATGCGCCGCGCATGATGCGGTGGTTGACCCACCAGTCCGCCTTGTCGCCCTGGCCGTCCAGCACGCCTTCGCCGTAGAGGACCACGTCCTCCACGCCGTTGCCGGAGATGAAGGCGGCGAACATGTCCAGGGGATTGCCCTCCCAGGAGCCCAGGTTCAGGTCGCGCTTCTCGTCGGTGGACTGGATCATGCCCGGCAGGATCGGGAACTTGCTGCGGTCGGTGTCCAGCAGCAGGGTCGCGCCCTTCTGGATCTCGATGCGGACATGGCTCTTGAGGAAGATGGGCAGCACATGGTACTCGCCGGCCGGGATCAGCACGCGGCCCTTCTTCGGGCAGGTGTTGATGGCCGCCTGAATGGCGGGAGTATCGTCATGCACGCCGTCGCCCACCGCGCCGAAGCGACGGACGTTCAGCGTGAAGCTCTCCTCCTCCGTACGGAAGGTCACCCGGCCCATTTCCTTGCTGCCGTCCCAGACCTTGATCGTATACTTCGTATCCGGCCAGAGGCCATAGATGGAATGCACCACCGTTTCCGCCGTGCCGGCCGCCTCGCCGTTGAGCGTCAGCTCATAGGGCTTTTTCGTGTTGTACAGACCGCCGTCGGGCAGCTCGATGGTGGCGCTGCGGGCGGATACAAACAGCTTCTTGACCTCAAACATCATCTCACCCCAAATACTTCTTCCATCATTTCAGCCGCGCGGGTCTCGCCATTCAGGCGAAGCGCAGCCATCCCCTTGCAGGCCACGGGGAGATAGCGCTCCGGGTCGATCAGCCCCTGCCGTACGCCCTGCAGCAGCGCATACAGGACGATCGCAGTCGCAGCAGCATCCGGCGCACTTTCTGCGTCGGTCGGGTCTGCTGTCAGCATACCCTTCGCATTCATGCGGTGCAGCACGCCGGAGAGGGTCTCGCGGTAGATATCCACCATGGCGCGCCAGTGCTCGTAGAGCTGATCGGCGCAAAGCGCCACGCTGTCCGCCAGCGCCATGAGGAACCAGGCCTCACTGCGCAGGGAGAAGCCCTCCCCTTCGGCAGCACGGTGGAGCTTCTCCCTGGCGTCCCACAGCTTCGCGTGGGCGCTGCGGAAGGCCGCCGCCACCTGCCCGACCTTCTCCATGCCGTTCAGCTTCATCTCATAGGCCATGCGGAAGGGCAGCTCTGCGTACAGCTTTTCTAGGGTGGCCGTCTCTACCGGAGCAGCATTCAGCTCCGCCATCACCTGGCGGATCGTCTCGCGGTACTTCTCCTCGCCGGTCGTCTCCAGCGCAAAAAACAGCGTCTTGCCCTTCTCAGGGGTGCATTCGCCCTGATCAATATAGGCGTCCGCGCAATCAATCACATACTTTTTGAGGTTCTCCGCCTCCGGGAAGGTCATACAGACGCGGATGGCGAAATCCTCCGCAGGATTCCATACCGCGCCGGCTGATTTGGCTATCAGATACTCCCTGAACCAGCCCATGGTACTCATGTTCATCGCTCCCATCCTATGCAATGTAAGCATTTTCAGCCTTCGTTCATTATACCGGAATATACGCGGGAAGTCAATTGCGAAAGCGAAAGCAGAAAAGTTTCCGGCTGTCGCCAACCTTTCTCGGTTTTCTTCGTCTTTATGGATGAACGCGTTCCATTCACACAGGAGGTACACCATGGACAGATCGCAGGCGTCAGCCTTTCTCCGCGAGCATATGCAGCAGCTGTACGGCTACTGCCTGCGGCGCTGTGCCAGTCCGCAGGATGCGGAGGACGCCGCGCAGGATATTCTCATGCAGGCATGGCGCATGCTGCAGCGGGAAGACCTGCGCGACCCCCAGCGCTACCTTTGGACCATTGCCCGCAGCGTGCTGGTCAACCACTACCGTGACCGCGCCCGGTGCAGCGTCGGCGTGCCCGTGGAGGCCATGGACGAGACCGACTTTCAGGCCGATCTGCTGGCCCAGGATGATATTCGCCGCCTGCATGGGGAGCTGGCCCGCCTATCCCGCCAGCAGCGGGAGATCGTGGTGATGCACTACTTCCACCGCATGAAGCAGGCAGATATCGCCTCAGCCCTTCAGCTGCCCGTGGGCACCGTCAAATGGCACCTCTTTGAAGCAAGAAAGGAGCTTAAAATGCAAATGGAGCATCCCCGCAGTATGGAACATCTGAAATTCGACCCCATCCGCTTTTCCGCCTTTGGCACGGAGGGCAGCATCGGCCCGGAAGGCAGCCCCTGGCGCGTTTTCCGCAGCAGCATGGCGCAGAATATCGCCTATGTCTGCCAAAGTCAGAGCCGTACCATCACCGAGATCGCAGACGCCCTGGGCGTCTCCCCCGTCTATGCGGAGGATGAAGTCATCCGCATGGCCGAGATGCACTACCTGGAAGAAGAAAACGGCAAATACCGCAGCACGATCCTCCTGACCGAATGGACGGAGGAGCTCATCCGGCTGTCGGATGCAATGTACCTGGAGGCCGCCGCACATATTGGCCCGGCGCTGGCAGATGCGCTCGCCCCAGCGCTGACTGCAGACGAGGATATCATTTGTCCCGAAGGAGCCAGCCCGTCCTACGCCCTGTGGGCGCTGATCCCCTGGGCCATCGCCAGCCAGCCAGCCCAGGGAAGCATCTCCTTCCGGGACGTCGTTTCTCTCCGCCCCGACGGTGCGCAGAACTTCTGCCACGCGGCCATCACCCCGCCCGGCGTTCCACAGCCCGCCCTCGCCGGAAGGATGGAGCGCTTCTCCGGCCCCTGCTGGAACGCAAACAGCGGCGTGACCCTCTGGCAGATCGACACGGTCTGGTCGGAGGAGCGGATCAGCGAAATGTACCAGGCGACGGAGGGGCCGATCCTGGCACTGCTGCACCGGATGCTGGTGCAGGGCGAAACACTCAGCAAAGCAGAATATGCCCAGCTCGTTCGGCGGGGCGTCATCCGTGCTGCCGATTCCCCGGAACAGCACTGGCAGACGCAAACCCTCTGGCTGCGCGGGAAAGCCGTGCAGGAACGTCTGTTGAGCCTCGCTGCCGACGTCTTCCGCCGCCACAAGGATACGCTTTCTGCCCTGCGCGCTCCCTGGGCTTCCGCACTCATGACGGCCACGCCCCCACATCTGCGCCAGCTGCGCGAGTATCTGCTGGATGGCGTATTCCGTTCCGACCGCTTCATCCTGCACTGCCTGAACCACCTTGCTGAAGCCGGAGTGCTGCACCTGCCGACGGCAGAGGAACGCGGAACCCTCCACACGATTCTCATCACACGCTGAATATACAGCAAGGCCGCAGCAGATTTTCATGCCTGCTGCGGCTCTTTGGGCGTCTTATTCAAAGGGGTACTTCATCCCCCACTGGGCACGGAGAGCGTCCATCTGTTCCATGATCCGGATGGTCTCCTCGTGGGGCATCTCCTCCGGCTCCAGGCGGCCCAGGGGGATATCCCGCAGACAGGCCTCCACCTGGTACTCATAGCCGGTGATCTGCTGCGGCACGTCGATGTGCTGCATCGGGCTGCGATGGTCGTTGCGGTCAAAGACCTCAATATAGCCGGGATTGTTGACATTATCCACCGTCAGGTAGCCCTTGTCGCCGTAGACGACGCAGCGGCGGTCGCCATTGAAGCCGGCCGAAGCCATCAGCATGGCCACCTTCCCATCCTTGTAATGGATGGTGATATTCTCCGTGTGATCCACGCCGCTGTCCATCATGACGACGCTGCTTTCCATCCGGGCAATATCATCGCCAAAGACCATGGAGGCAAAGTTCAGCGGGTACACGCCCAGATCCAACAGCGCACCGCCCGCCAGTTCCGGCAGGACGATGCGCGGGATGCGCTCCACATCATAGGCCAGATTCGCCGTGAGGAGCTTGGGCTGACCGATGGCGCCGGAGGCGATCAGCTCATCAACGATCCTTCTGGCGGGCATGTAGCGCGTCCAGATCGCCTCGGCCACATAGACGCCCTTCTCCCGGGCCAGGGCGAGGGCTTCCCGCGCCTGGGCGGCATTGGCGGTGAATGCCTTTTCGCACAGGACAGGCTTCCCGTATTCGATGCACAGCTTCAGCTGCTCCGCATGGTGGCTGTGGGGGGTGGCGATATACACCAGCTCCACCGCCGGATCCTGCAGCAGCTCCTCATAGGAACCATAGGCGCGCTTCACGCCCTGCTCCCGGGCAAAGCGGATCGCCTTCTCGATATCGCGGGAAGCAATGGCATACAGCTCCACCGGACGGCCCTGAGCCTTCATACCAAGGATGGTGCGGCACATGCTGCGGGCGATAGAACCTGCGCCGAGGATGGCAACTTTCATGTAAAATCCCTCCCGATATTGATTTGAACAGCTTTCGTTGCGTCCATTTTATCACACCTTGCCGAATCCGTCAAACAAAAGAAAAACCTCACCGCGTATGCGATGAGGCTTTGCGTGATCCCGGCAGGACTCGAACCTGCGACCTTTTGATTCGTAGTCAAACACTCTATCCAGCTGAGCTACGAGACCATGTGCGTCAGGGGCAGCAGGTCAGGTCATGAACCTTATGAAGAAGTGATCCCGGCAGGACTCGAACCTGCGACCTATTGATTCGTAGTCAAACACTCTATCCAGCTGAGCTACGAGACCACATCGCTGCATA
>JAFQEB010000116.1 GCA_017399225.1 Clostridia bacterium
AGAGTCAGTCCCGTTACACTAAAACGAAACCTGGCGTTGATCAACGCCAGGCCTCGTAAGGTGCTCAATTTCCAGTCACCTCAATTCCTTTGGGATCTTGAACTTTATAATGTGTTGCACTTGGTTTGACAAATCACTATGAGTTAATCAGCACAGCTCGTCAAGCAGCCCGTAATAGCGGATCTTATCTTCATCCGGCTGCATGCCAAGCGCGTCAAAGAGCAGTTTTCTGTCAAAGGGGCGCTGCTTGCCGCCGAAGAAGCCCGTCGTGTTGGCCCACATGCTCCACAGGCCCTTGTCGATATCGACCCACTTGTCCGCCACGCCGGAAAGACCGATGTCGATAAAGCCCGTCAGGCCCTGCCCGTCTGCAAAGATATTGGGCAGGCAGTAGTCGCCATGGCTCAGGACCAGCTCCTCCTCCGGGCGGTGGGCAACCAGCCAGTCGAAAAGCGCCGCCGGGGACGCAAAGCCGTTTGGCCCGTAGGTATCCGGCTGACCGGCCTGCTCCGCAGTGATCCAGCCGCCCCGCAGGCCCGCTTCGATCTCACCAAATTTGTCATCCAGCGTGCGGCGGGTGGGACAATCGGTGATATCCACTGCCCAAAGGCGTCGGAGGCCTTCGGCACAGAGCTCAGCCAGGCGGTGCTGATCATTGAGGATCGCATCGTCGCACAGATACCTGCCAGGCATCCGGGTCATGAGAAGGTATCGCACGCCATCCACATGATCCGCCGCGATGATCTCCGGCACGGGCAGCTTTCCCTTTAGCCAGCGCATCATGTAATACTCGTTGGCGGAAACATTGCAGTCCTTCTGGATCTTCAGCACGCGGTCAGGGAACTGCAGGACGGAAGCCTCCGAGCAGCCGATGCTGTCCAGGCTGAAATTCTCTTCAGGGAGGTGGGCCCTGATCGACTCCGGAATAAACATATCATCACCTCCCGGTCATTTTAACACATGCGTCAACAACCGTCAAATCAGGCTTGCTTTGCACCTCCCCTTGTGTTACAATAAGCATGGCAAGGCCAAATATTGTGCTGAATAAGGAGGCAACATCCATGACCGATATCAACAACACCCCCGAGATGAACGAGGAAGAATACGAGGACGTGGTCGTGATGACCGACGACGAGGACAACGAGTACATCTACGATATCGCCGCCCGCATTGAAAAGGGCGAGGACGAGTACGTGGTGCTGGTTCCCCAGGATGAGGAGGACGAAGAGGTCGTGATCCTCAAGGCCGTGATCATCGACGACGAGACCGAGGAGTTCGTTGCCGAGGAGAACGAGGCGATCACCGACGAAGTTTTTGAGGAGTTCAAGCAGCTCTTCGCCGATGAATACAACTTCACCGACGAGGACGAGGACGCGATGTTCACCGACGCCGAGTAAGAGCAACAGGCGGGAGCGAGGACTCCCCTGCCGCTGGAGGTTTGTATGATTCAGATTGATGACGACAGCATCGTGACGCTGACCGACGACAACGGCGTGGACGTGGATTTCCTGCTGCTGGACGTGGTGGAATACCAGGGCGAGGATTACATGGTTCTCCTGCCCATGGAGGACGAAGACGGCGATGAGGAGGACAACGTGCTGATCCTCAAGGTCGAAAGGACCGAGGAGGGCGAAATGTACTCCGGCATCGAAGATGAAGCCGTCATTGATGCCGTGTTCGAGCTCTTCTGCGCCGAGCTGGAAGCCGACGAGGATGAGGAAGAATCCGCTGAGTGACCCAAGAGACGTCCGGTATTTCCGGACGTCTTTTTGCATGTTAAAAGCCGTACCCGCAATGGGTACGGCTGATTTTTACTTGGTCAGCTTCTGCTGCATGACCTCCAGCGCTTTGGCCAGCTGAGGATCTGCCAGGTCGCCGAATTCATACATGCCGTTGTCTCCCTTGGGCAGCGGGATCTCCACGTCCGGGGTGATGCCCAGCTTGTGCACCGCATTGCCGTTGGGCGTGTAGTACTGGGCGACCGTCATCTGCATACCGGCGCCGCCTGCCAGAGGCAGCACGGTCTGGACGATACCCTTACCGTAGCTCTGCACGCCCACGATGGTAGCGTCCGCCCGGTCCTTGAGGGCGCCGGCCAGGATCTCCGAAGAGGAGGCGCTGTTCTCGTTCATCAGGATGACCAGCGGCAGCTCCGTTTTACCGGCCTTGGTGCGGTAATACTCGCGCCGGCCGTCCTTGTACTGCAGGTAGCAGAGCGTTCCCTTGTCCAGGAAGATATCGCCGATGGCCTCCGCGTCATCCACCCAGCCGCCGGGGTTATCGCGCAAGTCGATGATCAGGCCCTTAGCTCCCTTGCCGACAAGCTCATCCACCGCCGTCTGGAATTTCTGGGCACAGTCGCCGGCAAACTCATACAGGAAAATGTAGCCGATATCATCGGTCAGCATACCGGACTCAATGCGGTTGACGCTGATCTGGGCGCGGGTCAGGTTGAAGGTGATCTCCTCCGTGCCGCGCAGCATGATGACCTTGACCTGGGTGCCAGGGGTGCCGCGCATGATGTCCACCGCGTCGTTGATGGTGGAGGAATTGACATAGAGATCCTCCACCATGTAGAGGACGTCGCCCTTATGGATGCCCGCCTCACGGGCAGGGCCATTGTCGAACACGCGGCTGACAGTGCACAGGCCCGTCAGGTAAGAGGTGCTGATCTGGATGCCGACGCCGGCATACTCGCCCTCGTCATCCTCCCACAGCTCGGCATATTCCTCCGGGGTGTAGTAGAACGTATAAGGATCGCCGAGGCCCAGCAGCAGACCGTTTGCCGCGCCGTCCAGCATATCCTGGATCTCATATTCCTCGAAATAGCCTACCTCTACCATGTCCATGAGCTGCAGCAGCACATCGAACTGCTTGTAGCGCTCATATTCCTCGCGGGACATCGTTACGGTATCGCCGTCCACCGTCACATTGCCGCGGCCGGCGGCCGTCGCGGTGGTCAGCATATCGCCCATCATCGCAGGGAGATAGGTGCAGCCCGTCAGCAGGCTGACAATCAGCAGCAGGCTGACAAGCATGAGCAGTTTTTTCTTCACTGGCTCAACCTCCATTCAATCAGGATTTACGGGGATTCTGCCGCTCGCCGCTGACCTTTTTGAGCTCCATGAGGATCTTGAAGGTGACCGCGTCCTCAAAGGAACGAAGATCCAGGCCGGTCTGCTTCTGCACCTTATCCAGGCGGTAGACCAGCGTGTTGCGGTGGATGTACAGCTGCCGGGCGGTATCGGAAAGGTTCAGATCCTTGCGGAAGAACATATCGATGGTGTAGAGCATTTCTTCGTTAAAGAGGCGCTGGTTCTTGCGGTTGAACAGCAGGCTGTGATAATAGGCGCTGCTGTCCTGGGGCAGCTCCATCAGGAAGCGCTCAAGGATCAGGCGGTCATACACATAGATGCTCTCGTCGGGCTTGAATACTCGGCCGACCTCGATGGCGCGGCGCGCCTCGGCATAGCTTTCCCGCAGTGCATCCATCGTATGCCTGCTGCGGCCAATGCCGATGGTCATCTGGTGGGCAGTCTCGCTCATCAGCGTTTCCTGCAGTGCCTGGGCATACTGCATCAGCTCCTCGACGGTATCCTCATCCGTCATATCCTTGAGGAGCACAACGGTATGACGATCCATATCAATCAGCTCGTCATGATCCTGCATGGGGGTGATATCCCGCAGCAGGTCATAGGCGCGGGCGCTGTCGGTCTGCACGATATGGAAGACCATCACGCAGCGCTTGAGATCATCGGGCAGCTGATACTCGTGGCACAGAGCCTCCAGCTCGCTGCCTGCCAGCTCGCCCCGCAGGGCGCGGCGGTACACGTCAACGCTGCTCTCCGCATGGGGATCGGCAGCATTCAGCGCGCTGAGCAGCTCGCACGCCAGCAGCAGCACGTCCTTTGCGCCGGGCTGCTCGGCAGTGCAGCAAAGCGCAAGCTGCGTTCTGGGCACGGCGATGTACATCATGCCCTCATGCAGGCAGGTCACGCCTTCGGTCAGCTTTTCCTCCAGGCCTGCCGGGATGCTGGCATGGGCCTCCGGATCGCGGTTCATGATTGCAACGGGCAGCGCCAGACGGGACAAAACCCGCTCCATCTGCTCCTGCAGGTGTCTTTCAGCCACAGGTATACTCCCCTTTCGAATGCTGCCCAAAGTCCCGGGCAGTCGGGATACAATTCCATATGGTATAGTATATCACAATTCTCCTGCGATGAAAAGCGAATTCCGTGCCAAAAGTCGATTTTTTTGTGAATATGTCACAAAAGAACCCGGATTTCGGCACTTTTGCACATAAAAACGGCCCCCTTTACAGGGAGCCGTGAGGATTCAGAGAAATAGATCAGGCCTTGGGAGCGGGCACAGCCTCGGACACCAGGATGGTGCGGCTGGTCTCCTTGTCGAAGAAGTGCAGGTGGTTCACGTCGAACGCAACCTTGATCTTCGCGCCGGCATTGGTGGTGGTGCGGGCATTCACGCGGGCGATGATGTTGCCTTCCTTGCCGGTGGTGGTCATGTACAGATAGGTCTCGGAGCCCATCTTCTCAGTGACCTCGACCGCGACGTCGATGGTGGCGTCAGCAGCGGTGGAGAGGAACAGCTCGTCGTCGTGGATGTTCTCGGGACGGATGCCCATGACGACCTCGCGGCCGACGTAGGACTCATCGTAGAACTTCTCGACCTTGCCGTTGGGAACGACGATCTTGTTGTCGCCGAAGACGGCCACAACGTCGTTGCCTTCCTTGCGGAGACGGACGTCGAAGAAGTTCATCTGGGGAGAGCCGATGAAGCCGGCAACGAACTCGTTGGCGGGGAAATCGTACAGGTTCTGGGGGGTATCCACCTGCTGCACGACGCCGTCCTTCATAACCACGATGCGGGAAGCCATGGTCATGGCCTCGGTCTGGTCATGGGTAACGTAGATAAAGGTGGTCTGCAGGCGCTGATGCAGCTTGGTGATCTCGGTACGCATCTGCACGCGCAGCTTGGCGTCCAGGTTGGACAGAGGCTCGTCGAAGAGGAAGACCTTTGGCTCACGGACGATGGCACGGCCCAGAGCAACACGCTGACGCTGACCGCCGGACAGAGCCTTGGGCTTACGGTTCAGCAGGTGATCGATGCCCAGGATCTTGGCAGCTTCTTCCACGCGGCGCTTGATCTCATCCTTGGGGGTCTTGCGCAGCTTCAGGCCGAAGGCCATGTTGTCATACACGGTCATGTGGGGGTACAGGGCGTAGTTCTGGAACACCATGGCGATGTCGCGATCCTTGGGAGCGACGTCGTTGACCAGCTTGTCGCCGATGTACAGCTCGCCGTCAGAGATCTCTTCCAGACCGGCGACCATACGCAGGGTGGTGGACTTACCGCAGCCGGAGGGACCGACCAGAACGATAAACTCCTTGTCCTTGATGTCCAGATTGAAGTCGCTGACAGCGGTAACGCCGCCGGCGTACACCTTGTAAATGTGCTGCAGGGATACGCTTGCCATAATCCGTTTCCTCCTCTGAAATCCGTATGAAAGATCAGTTGATGAGGATTGCTCATTTCAACTAACGATATTATAGCTGATATTTCGCAAATTGTGAATTGGCCGGATTGACAATTCTTTTCCGAATTCCTTGTGCAGAATGTAAGGTTTGGCCCGAAGGCAGCCAGAAAGCGTATTCGCCTTTCGCACGCTATTCGCACCTGAGCGCGTCCACCGGCTCCATGGCGGCCGCGCTGAGCGCAGGAGCCACGCCGAAGCCCACCCCCAACAGGGAGGCTGCCAGCAGCACCGGGGCCGCCAGCGCCAGGGACAGCCCTGCCTCCACGCCGATCAGACCGCCGAACATGCGGATCATCACCGCCCCCAGCAGCAGCCCCAGCACGCCGCCCAGCACCGCGTAGACCACCGCCTCCATAAGGAACAGCAGCGCCACCTGCCCGGAGGCGCCTCCCACTGCCTTGATCAGGCCGATCTCATGCCTGCGCTCCCGTACGGATACCAGCAGCACGTTCATCACGCCGATGGCCCCGGTGAGCATACACACCACTGCCACACAGGCAAGCACCGTTACGAAGATGTGCACCACCTGCCGTGCCGCGTCGATCTCATTTTCGAGGGTATCGGCCCGGTAGCCCTCCGCGCCGTCGTCCAGGGCCATCAGCGCTGCCTCTGCCAGTTCTCCGGCATTCATCCCCCGGGGCACGGAGATCGTCAGCTCGCGCACTGCCGGGCCGAAGGTATCCTCATACGCAGGGAGCGGCAGCACGACAAGGCCGCTGCCCACGGCCATGGCCTGCATGGGCATCCCCTCCACCACACCCACGACCAGCAGCCGCCTGCCTCCGATGTTGATACGCCGGTGCAGGACGCTCCCGCCCAGGCTCTGCGCAAGGGCCTCATCCACAATGCAGACTGCCCGCCGCTGCGCATGATCCTGAGAAGTAAAGAGGCGGCCTTCCTTTGCGCTGGGCTTGTGCACCGCCTCCATGCTCATATCGTAGCCGGCGATCTGCGCCGCTGCGCTTTCGCCGTCCAGCACAACGTAACCGGCCGTATACGCGCCTGCACAGGCAGGGACGCCGCTTTCCTTCGTGATGCAGATCGCGCAGTCCGGCGTCAGCTGATGCGCCTCGTCCGCAGCGGTGATCCAGATCTTATCCACGCCAAGGCGCGCGATCTCATCCTCCACCCGCGCTTCTCCCGCTCTGCCAAGGGTCAGCACCGTCAGCACCGCGCCGATGCCCACGCCCAGCCCCAGGATCGTCAGCAGCGTCCGCACCGGACTTCCGCGCAGGCCGGATGCTGCCAGGGCTGCTGCGTCCTTCAGCTTCACCTGCGCACCTCCGCGATCCGCTGTCCGTCCCTGAATTCGCCAACGGCCACCTGCATCCCTTCCGGTAGGCTGACCCAGGCATACATTTCGTCACTGAGTATGATTTCCGCCGGGATTTCTGTGCATCTTCCATCATGCACCCACCACACCGTATCCCGCGGCGTGATCGCCTCCACAGGGAGCACGGGCACGTTCTCCCGACCGCTGAGCAGCACGTCCGCCTCCACCGCTGCGCCCGCAGGCAGATCCATGTGCTTTTCCGGCAGCAGCGTCACCCGGCAGGTCATGCGCCCGGTCAGAGGATCGGCCTCGGGCTCCCCTATCTCCGTCACCTCAGCCCGGCACTGCGCCTCACCCTCTAAGAATATCAGGGCTTCCATACCGGGACGGATGCTGCGCGCGTCCGCCTCGGCAGCAGCACATTGGATCAGCCTCCGGGTGGATGAGAGCAGCACCACCGGCGTCCCCGCTGCCACTGCGGCGCTTTCCTGCGTCAGCACCTGACGGACAGTAGCAGTCTCCGGTGCGCGGACAACGGTCGTTTCCAGCAGTTGACGGGCATCAACGGCAGTTTGAAACTCCTCCGGCAGCCGCTCCCCGCCGGCGATCCATGCAGCCGCGGCCTGCTCCAGGGCAGACGCCTCCAGCCTCAGCAGCGCCTGCCCCTGAAGCACCCGCTCCCCCGGCGACACATACACATCGGACACAAGGCCTGCCGCCTGGGTATAGGCCAGCCTTTCCTCGTCAAAGGAAACGCGCCCCGTCAGGGCTGCGATGTTCCTGATATCGCCCATTTCGACCTGTACCAGACGGGCCTCTGCCGCCCGATCCCCGTTATCCCCCATCAGCAGCACCGCGGTGATCAGCGCCGTGGTTCCCAGCAGCAGCGCCGTGATCCATTTCCTGCGCATATGCCTCCTCCTACGCGCACCCGGCAGCACCGGGCGCTTCTCTGCTGACAGCATGTCCCCGGAGAAGGTTTTTCATACTGCATCACAAAGGCCGCCGACGCTTTGAAACGCCTGCGGCCTTTGCTTGTATGGAGGATAGGGAGGTTGCATTCTTTTCAAAGAATGCACTGGAGATTACAGCCTGCACGGGTGGTGGCGTCCCGGCTGACTGTATGTTCAGGATACGCCAGCTTTATGAAATGAGCGTGAAGTAAAGATGAACTGTTCATCAACTTCGGGAAAATATCAGCCGCCGCTCTCCTTTTGCGGAAAGCAGCGGCGGCTGGCATATGTGATTCTCAGCGGTGCCCGTCCAGCGCCTGGCGCTGCTTGCGGATATCCGTCGTCAGGGACACCAGGTAGCGGTCCGCATCCTCAAGGATGTTGTCCAGGTAGTCCACGCACTGCTGACGCAGCAGCAGCATGTTCTTGTTGGTGGCGTCCCGCAGCTCCTCCGCCTCCACGACGGCCATACGGTGCACATTGTCCTGGGATACGGCTGCCCGGGCGGCGCTTTCCGCCTGGGCGACCATGGCCTGCGCGTCATGCTGGGCGCTGCTCAGGATGCTCTGTGCATCCTGCTGGGCCCTGCCGACGATGGCCTGTGCCTCCTGCTGGGCCTGCTGACGGACGGCGGCAGCTTCCTTGTCTGCCTGGGCCTTCACAGCCGCAGCCTGCTGCTTGGCGCTCTCGGCCGCCTTGGCAGCCTCCTCGTTGGCCTTGCGGGCAGCCGCCAGCTGCTCGTCGGCCTTCCGGCGGGCCTCGTCGATGATCTTCTGCGCTTCTTCGCGAGCCCGGCGGGCGGTTTCCGCAGCAGCACGCTGACCGTTTTCGAGGATCTCCTGCTCCTTCTGCGCGATGGCTGCGCCCTGCGTCACCGCCTCGGGCAGGCAGCGGCCGATGATCTCCATCCGCTGCAGGGCAAACTGCTTGTTGATCATGCACCGGTCGCCCAGCAGACGCTGCGCGCCGCCGATGGTCTCCTCCAGCTCCCGCAGAGCCGTCATCACCTGATCGATACTGCCCGAAGATTCACGCTTGATCATGTCCCTTGCCTCCATTCACGATATTGATATACTTTGTCGTTCCGTTACCGGTTTGTGCGCCGGAAGCGCTTCATGACGTCCTCGACAATCTCGGCTGGCACAAACGGGGTCAGATCCACGCCGAAGAGCGCCGCCTCCCGCACCACCGAGGAGGAAATGCTGACATGCTCCGGCCTGGCGGGCAGGAAAACCGTTTCCATTCCGTCGCCAAGCATGGCGTTGATGCTCGCCATATTCATTTCGCTCTCCAGATCGCTTGCGCCGCGGATCCCCCGCACGGCTGCGCAAGCCCCCGTTTTGCTCACATAATCCACCAGCAGGCCGTCCCATGTATCGACGACCACATTCGGGATCGACGCCACCGCCTTCTCGATCAGCGAGGTACGGGCCGTGATGGAAAAGGTGCCCTTCTTATGGGGATTGTAGAGCACCGCCACGATCACCTGATCAAACAGCGCAGCGGCCCGGCGGATCACATCCATGTGGCCCAGGGTGATCGGATCAAAGCTGCCGGGATACACACAAATGCGCGCCATTCACTCCGCCTCCTTTGCAAACTGTCTGAAAAAGCTGACGCCCGCGACGCCGTACTTCCTGCTGTCGTAGAGCTCAAATCCGTCGCAGACCGCCGGGAAGGTTTTGGCCTCATGCTCCAGAAGGATGACCGCATCCGGCTGCAGCACAGGCACGAGGGCCTCAAACACGGCCGTCATGTCGTGCATCTTATAGGGAGGATCGAGGAACACCATGTCAAAGCGAGCGCCCTCGCCTGCCAGGCGGCGCACCGCATCCTGCCAGCTGCACTGGAAGAACCGGCACTGCTCCTGCATCCGGAGCTTCTGGGCATTGCGCTGCTGGACGGCTGCGGCTTTCCGGTCGATATCCACCAGCACCGCTGCTGCCGCGCCCCTGCTGAGGGCCTCAAAGGCCATGGCGCCGCTGCCGGAGAACAGATCGAGCACCTGTGCGCCCCGCACCTTCATCTGAAGGATATTGAACACATTTTCCCGCACCCGGTCAAGGGTCGGACGGGTATCCAGACCCTGAGGCGCATCAAAGGTGCGTCCTCGGGCCATACCTGCAATGATCCGAATGGGAATCCCTCCTCCTGTTCCGGGCTCATCCGAAAATGGTCGTCAGCGGGTGGAAAACCGCCTCTTATGTGGGTACCGCCGCTCAGTTCAGCTGCTGGGGGCCGCTGCTCCGGGACTGCTGGCGTGCGCGGCGTTCCTTCGCCTGCTTCTTCTTCGCCTTCTTCTTGCCCAGGGCAATGTTGGTATGCACCACCGCGCGGGCCCTGGGGCCCATGGCATAGGCAGCGCCGTAAACGATAGCCGGAATCAGGTTCAGGATGGGGCTGATGCGCTGCAGGAGCAGCATCATATCCTTATTATCTGCGCCCAGCAGGCTGACATAGGGCATCGTGGACATATGGATGATGACCCGCAGCACGATCTCCAGGGTCAGCTTTGCTTCCTGATGATAGTATGCCAGCGCGCCGCCGATCTCCTGCCGGCCCTCCAGGGCTTCGACCCATCCCGGCAGCATGCCCATGGGGGTCATCTGCCGCTGGGCGATGCAGGCCAGCACCACGGAGCAGATGAGCAGAGGCAGCGAGCCCACCAGCGCGATCACCAGGCCCTTGAGAGGATGGTAGCACATTTTCTCCTCCCAGTCCGCCACGGGACGGCCTTTTTCGCGCCGCTGGTACATGATCTCACCCTGGTTGACGGCGTCCGCGCCGCTGGCCAAGCCGGACTGCCAGAAGATCAGCCAGGTCGTGCCCAGAATGGCCAGATTGATCACGACACTCAGGAAGCGCGACTCCACCGACGCCACGATCAGGCTCATAAAATACACAAAGGTCATCAGCGCCGTAAAGAAAAAGAATTTGAGCGCGCCGCCCGGCAGCGTCCGGTCAACGATACGGCCCCGGAGATACGGCTTGGTCACCTTCTCGATCTTCTGTTTCTTCTTTCCCTGCATGGTCGTACACCTCTTCGTTATTTCTCGTTTTCAAAATACCTGACGCCGTTCAGACCGGCGCAGGCAGCCAGGGGCCTGTCCCACTCATCTGCCGGGACGCGTTCCGTCCACTGCCATTGCAGCGCACAGCCCATCGTCCGCACACTGCACTGCGCCAGCAGACAATCATAGTAGCCGCCGCCCTTGCCCAGCCTCATGCCGCGATCATCGATCCCCTCCAGGGGCACCAGCAGCAGATCGAGCGCGGCGGGCGATATGATCTCCGACGCAGCATCGGGTTCCGGAATGCCGTACGCGCCGGGCGTCAGCTGCTCCAATGAGGCCACACGGCGCAGCGTCATGCGGGGCGGCTCCCCGCAAAGGGGCAGCGCCAGGGTCTTGCCGTTATTCAGTGCGTCCTGCAAAACCGGCAAAATATCTGCTTCCCGCGGAAGGGGCATGTAGCCGCCGATGATCCGCGCCTCACGGTACCAATCGCTTTGTAGGATATGCTCGCAGATCATCGCGCTCTGGCGATCCCGCTCTTCGCGGCCCGGATGAACGTTGCACAGCTGCCTGCGCAGAAGAGCCTTCTCATTCATCAGCGTCCACCCAAAGGCGGTGCACGCGCTCAGAGGCAGCCAGCAGCATCTCATAGCCGATGGTGCCCGCCCAGGAGCCCAGCTCGTCCGGCGTGATGGTCTCATTGCCCTGGGCGCCCATGAGCATCACCTCATCGCCCTCGCAGACCTCGTCAAGCCCGGTGATATCCACCATCATCTGATCCATGCAGATGCGGCCGACCACCGGCGCGCGCCTGCCCCGGATGAGCACCTGCGCCCGGCCTGAGGCACTGCGGTGATAGCCGTCGCCGTAGCCGCAGGCCACCGTCGCAAGCCGCATGGGCCTGTCCGCCGTAAAGGTGCAGCCGTAACTGATCTTGTCGCCGGGTTCGACCTGCTTGATAAAGGTGACGACGGTACGCCAGTCCATCACCGGGCGCAGGGGCATGTCCGTCCTGACCGGCGGGCAGCCGTACATGGAGATGCCCGCGCGCACCATGTCCATCGCCGCCTCCGGATAACGGTGGATGGCGGCGGAGTTTGCGCAGTGGCGGATGATCCCCTCCGGCAGGCAGTTCAGCAGCTCGCGGAAGCGGGACAGCTGCCGGCGGGTATATACATCGTCCTCGCCGTCCGCGTCGGCAAAATGGGTAAAGGCTCCGGTAAGGGTAACATTGGGGCACTCGGCCAGCACGGCCAGGAGGGTCTTGATCTCCGTCTCGTTGCGTACGCCGATGCGGCCCATACCCGTATCCAGCTTGATATGGATCCTGGCCGTGCGGTTCAAGCGCTCCGCTTCCTTCTGCAGGCGCAGCAGCCTGTCGGGATTGCAGACCGCCAGCGTCAGGTCATTTTCAACACCCTGGGCGATCTCATGATCGCCGGATGCGCCCAGCACCAGGATCGGGGCTTCGATCCCCGCCCGGCGGAGGACGGCGCCCTCGCAGGTACGGGCCACCGCCAGCCAGTCGGCTCCGGCAGCAATGGCGCTCCGGGCAGATTGGACGATGCCATGTCCATATGCATCCGCCTTGACCGACACCATCAGCAGCGTTTCCGCGGGCAGCGACGCTTTGATCAGCCGCACGTTCTCCCGCAGCGCAGACAGGTCGATGGTGCGCAGTGGATACTGTGTGATCACACAGGTTCACCTTCTTCTCAGTGATACGATAACAGCGACTGGGGACGCCAGCCGTAAATTGTATTATAGCATATCCCGCCGGGAATTAAAAGTGTTTCTGATACAATTCGTGAATTTTGCCCCCAGCATGATCAGCAGGCAGCCCCCGCCCAGCAGCGGATAGAGGATATCCACCACGCCGGAAAAGCCCAGGCAAGCCGTCAGCAGAATCGCAAGCAGTGCCGTTCCCCTGCCCTGCAGCCCTTTCACGCAGGCAGTCAGGGTGGAGAGGATCGCCAGATACAGGCTGGCCGCCGCCAGCGCGTATCCCGCCCGCCCCCAGGCTGCGCTCATGCGGACAAAGGGCAGCTCCTCCGCCATCAGCGCCGGATGCCGCTGCAGCACGGCATTCCCCGCCGCAAGGAGCAGCGCCATCAGGACACAGGCCCTCCGCAGCGCACAGCGGCGCTCCAGGGCGGGCAGTTCGCTCCGGCAGCGCAGCACGGGAACCATCAAAGCTGCGTTGAAGCCGCCGTAGCTAAGGGCCCGGAGGAGCCCGAGAGGGACGGAAGGAGCCTCCAGCCTCGCGGCCTGCATGGGCGGCAGCGCCAGCCCGGAGAGGATGAGCACCGCAAGGACGGCCAGCATCGCCCGGCTGACCCAGGCAAGCCCGGCATTCGTCCTTTGGGAAAGCAGCCAGGCCAGCACGAGCGTGACCGCCATCCCGATCCACCTCGCACCTTGCACCGGCAGCGAAAGGGCAGCCGTCTCCCCAGCGCCGGAGAGCATGGCGCCGCCGGTGGCGATCAGCAGCAACGAGAGCATCCCCTTCCACAGCCGCGCCAGGATCGTGTGGGTAAACCGGACGTCAGCAACGGCGGCGGCAGCAGCACAGGCCAGCGCGATACCGGCATACCCCCACGCGCCGTAACGCCCGAAGAAGGCTGCGATCTCCCGCCCGGAGGCAAGCCCCGCCCCCACCGCCGCGCCGAGGAGCTCCCAGGAAAGCGTGCGATTTTTCATTCGCCATCACCTCCCGGGAGGATACGGGCATGATCCGAAAAAAAGAACGCACCGGCTGCCCGATGCGCTCTGATGATTATGCTTTTTTCTCCATCTCGTGGCGATGAATCTGCTCGTTGAGCATGTTCACGTCGCCGCAGCCCATGGTGATGGCCAGATCACCGGGCGCCAAGTGGGCGCGGAGGTAGGCTTCCGTGTCATCGAAGGTGGGCGTCCAGACGGCGTTGACGCCGTGAGCCTTCATGCCCTCCACCAGCATACCGCTGTTCAGGTCGCCGGGGTCTTTCTCGCGGGCGGCGCAGATGTCCATGACGACGGTGACGTCCGCCAACTTGGTGCAGGTGAGGTAATCATTGAAGAGCGTGCGCACGCGGGAGAAGGTATGGGGCTGCATGACCGCGTAGAGCTTGCCCTTGCAGCGCTTGCGGGCCACGGTGACGGCGTTGCGCATCTCAGTGGGGTTATGGCCGTAGTCGTGGAAGATCTCCGCGCCGCCGTTGATCACGTCGGTCAGCTCGAACCGGCGATGGGCGCCGATGAAGCGGCCCAGGCTCTCCGCGGCCTTTTCCATATCAGCCCCCAGCACATAGGCGGTGCACAGGGCGGCAAGGCCGTTTTCCACGTTGAAATCGCCGGGGACGGCCATCTTCACATGGGCCAGCTGCTGTCCTTCGCCGATCAGGTCGTAGGAAGCATAGCCGCGGTCATCCTCCGTGAGGTTGGCGGGATGGAAGTCGCAGTCAGCCGTCATGCCAAAGGTCAGCGTGCGACAGGCAAGCGTCTTCATCTGGCGGACGACGCGCTCGTCGGTACCCTTGCCGATGACCACGCCCGTCTCCGGCACCAGGTGCATGAACTGGCCGAAGGTGGCTTCGATCTCGTCGATGTCCTTGTAGCAGTCCAGGTGGTCGGCGTCGATGTTCAGCACGACGGCCACGGTGGGCTTCATTTCCAGGAAGGAGCGGCGGAATTCGCAGGCCTCGGCCAGGAAGGCGTCGCCGGTACCGATGCGGGTGGAGCCGCCGATGGCGTCCAGCTTGCCGCCGATGTGCACCGAGGGATCCAGGCCGCATTCCACCAGCATCTGGGAGAGCATGGAGGTGGTCGAGGTCTTGCCATGCGCGCCGCAGATGCCCACGGCCTGCGGATAGCCCTCCATCAGCTGGCCCAGCAGGATGCTGCGCTCGATCGAGGGGATGCCCAGGCGGTCAGCTTCCACGCGCTCGGGGTTATCGCTGGCCGCAGCGCCGGTGAATACGACCATGTCCGCGCCGTGCACCTGCTCCACCGCGTGGCCGATATACACCTTCGCGCCGGCTGCGCGCACGTCGCCGATGAGGTAACCCTCGGTGCGGTCGGAGCCGGACACCTGGTAGCCCTTCGAAATGAGCATCTGGGCCAGGCCGGACATGCTGGAGCCGCCGATGCCGATCATGTGGATTCGTTTGCCCGCGTAATCGCGGATATGAGGCTGTTTCATATATCTTCTCCCGATTCTCAGTGGATTCCGGTTTTCATGGGTATTATACTCCATCCCGGGGGGAATAATCAAGCGATTGTGCGTTTGTATGCTGCATTTGCACTGTTTGCGAACAAATTTTCGTGTTCGCCTTGACTGCATCGGCGTACAGCGGTAAAATGCCTGCAAAGGGAGGGATGCGCCATGGAAGCCGTTCAGGTCAAATCGCTGCTCACGCCGGTTCGCGGCTCGATGGAGGATTTCTACTATGCCGACTGGAACATGAACCTGTACCGCGGCTGCTCCCACGGGTGCATCTACTGCGACTCCCGCTCGGCGTGCTACCGGATCGGGAATTTCTCCGCCGTCCGGCCCAAGGCAGACGCGCTGGCCCTGCTGGAAAAGGAACTGCGCAGCAAGCGGACGGCAGGCGTCGTCACCATGGGCGCGATGAGCGACCCCTACAACCCGCTGGAGCGTGAATTACAGCTCACGCGCGGGGCATTGACGCTGCTGAAGCGCTACGGCTTTGGCGCGGCCTTCACCACCAAATCCGCTCTGTGCGCCCGGGATGCTGAGCTGCTGGCGGATATCAGCCGTCATGCGCCGGTATGCGCCAGGATGACCGTTACCTGCGCAGAAGATGCGCTATGCCGGAAGATCGAGCCTCATGTGTCCGTCACGTCGGAGCGTTTCGAGGCGATCCGTGCCCTTGCCGCTGCCGGCGTGTATACCGGCGTGTGGCTGAATCCGGTGCTGCCCTGCATAACGGACACGGAGGACAACATCCGCCGCATCGTGCGCATGACGGCAGAGGCCGGCGGGCGGTTTGTGGTGTGCTTCTTCGGCATGACGCTTCGGACGGGCAACCGGGAATACTATTTTGACGCCCTGCAAAGGGAATTCCCCGGCGTTCGGGAGTATTACCTGAAGGAATACGGCAACGCCTACGAGATCCCCGCCAGGGAGCCGGATGCGCTCTACGCTGCCTTCCGGGACGAGTGCGAAAGGCAGGGCCTAAACTGGCGCTTCCGGGATATCAACCGGGAGATGTTTGCAGGAATGCCGGTACAGACGAGCTTCCTGTGATGTTTTGCGGCAAAAGCTTACATAATGGTTTACAGCGCTTATGTTACCCTTGACAGGAGCGTTTTCTTTGGGGTACAATGGTTGCATACGCAACATTTCACCTGACCCAATCGAAAGGCAGTGACGATATGCACCCCTTCATGCAGCAGATTTCGATTACCTACCGCTGCGCCATGCGCTTCCGAGAAAAGGAGCTGGCGGACACCGGGCTCGCAGGCTGTCAGACCCCTTATCTGACCGCCCTTTCCCGCCGTCCCGGCATCACGCAGGAGGAGCTGGCCAGGGAGCTGAACGTGAACAAGTCCTCCGTCACCCGGCAGCTGGCGGCCCTGGAGGAACAGGGCTACGTCCGGCGCGAGTCTGCCCCCGGCGACAAGCGCAGTATGCTGGTCTATCTGACTGACAAGGCTTCCGGCGTGCTGGATCGCATCTATAGCTGCTACGGCGAGTGGAACAGCTATCTGACCCAGGATTTCACCGAAGAGGAGCAGCGTGAACTCTCCCGGCTGATGCTGCGCATCTCCCAGCGGGCTGACGCTTACGTGAAGGGAGGCGAGGGCGCTTGCGGACTGTCGGACGGTACCTGAAGCCATATCTGCGGCGCATCAGCCTGCAGATGTGCATCAAGATCAGCGGTACGGTGATCGAGCTGTTCCTGCCCGCGATGCTGTCGGTCATCATCGACGACTTTGCAAAAAACGAAAATACCACGGGAGTCTGGCTGATGGGTGCGGCTATGATCGTCTGCGCCTTTTTGGCGTGGCTGGGCAACTGCGTGGCGAACCGGATGTCCACCAACATTTCCCGGGAGGTGACACGCAGCCTGCGGCGGGATCTGTTCCAGCGCATCACGGCGCTGTCCGCCGCCCAGCAGGACCGGCTGACCGACGCCTCCCTTGTGTCCCGCCTGACCACGGATACCTATAACGTCCATAACATGATCGACCGTATGCAGCGCCTGGGCGTCCGCGCGCCGATGCTGCTGGTGGGCGGCATCATCGTTTCGCTGATCACCGAACCGGTACTGACGCTGGTGCTGATCGCCACCCTGCCGCTGCTTGCAGTGACGGTCATGTGGTCATCCAAAAAGGGCGTTCCACTCTTCACCCGCGTGCAGGAAGGACAGGATCGTCTCGTGCGCAAGGTGCAGGAGAATATGTCCGGCGCAAGGGTCATCAGGGCGCTTTCCCGCACGAAATGGGAGCAGGACGATTTCGGCGAGGTGAACGACGATCTGGCGGCCCGCCAGCGCACTGCCGACCTCACCATGGCCGTGGTCTCCCCCATCACCTCCTTTATCCTCAACGCGAGCCTTGCCTTTGTGGTGCTGGTAGGCGCCTACCGCGTCGCCAGCAACGCCATCGGCCCCGGCACGATCATTTCCTTCCTTTCCTTTGTGACCATCATCCTCAACGCGCTGCTGATGGTGACGCGTATTTTCGTGATGTACTCGAAGGGCTCCGCCAGCGCCAAGCGCCTGGAGGAGGTGTTCAACATGCCGGCTGATCTGGTACATTCCGACGCTGAGGCCGTGCAGGACGATGCGCATATCGTCTTTGATCACGTCAGCTTTTCCTATAATAAAAACTACAATAACATCTCCGACCTGACCTTCCAAGTGGGATACGGGCAGACCCTGGGCGTGATCGGCCCGACGGGCAGCGGCAAGTCGACGCTGCTGGCCCTTCTGATGCGCCAGTACGACGCGGACGAGGGCGAGATCCGTATCGGCGGACGGCCCATTGCCTCCCTCAGCCCCGAGGAGCTGCACGACCGCCTCGGCGTGGTGTTCCAGTACGACTTCCTGATGGCGGACACCATCCGCGAGAACATCCGCTTCGGGCGCGATATCGATGATGAGAGCATCTGCGAGTCCATCGAGACCGCACAGGCTGCCTTCATCCATCAGAAAGAGGACGGTCTTGACCACGAGCTGAACGTCAGAGGACGCAACCTCTCCGGCGGTCAGCAGCAGCGCGTGCTCATCAGCCGCGCGCTGGCAGGTGATCCCCGCATCCTGCTGCTGGACGACTGCTCCTCGGCGCTGGACTTCCGCACCGACCGGGAGCTGCGCCATGCGCTGCGGGAACGCCATGGCCTCGCCACCACCGTCATCGTGGCCCAGCGCGTTTCCGCCGTTATGGCCGCCGACCTGATCCTGGTGATGGACAAGGGCCGCATCATCGGCCATGGTACCCACGACGAGCTCGTCAGCAGCTGCCCGATGTACCGGGATCTCTGCACCCTTCAGCTGGGAGGTGACGCTGCATGAACCGCGGACGCGGCGCAGGGCGCGGCCCTGCCTTTGCAAAGCCCAAGGAAAAGACCAGCGTCATTCTCCTGAAGCTGTGGCGGTATCTGGCCCGATACCAGTGGATCATCGTCATCGCCGCGGTGCTGTCCATCCTGGGTAACGCGCTGGGGCTCCTTTCTCCCCGGCTCTCCGGTGCGGCCATCAACGCCATCGAGCTGGAAACAGGCGTGGACTTCCCGGTCGTCATCCGCTATGTGGTGCTGATGATCGTAGTCGCCGCAGTTTCTTCCCTCATTTCCTGGGCGCTCTCCGCCATGATGATCCGGCTCTCCCGGAACGTGGTCAGCAAGATGCGCAAGGATCTCTTCGACCACCTGACCACCCTGCCCATCTCCTTCTTTGACACCCATCAAACCGGCGACGTGCTGTCCATCCTCTCCTACGACGTGGACACAGTGGGCGCGACGCTTTCCACTGATCTGACGCAGATCATCTCCAGCCTGGTGACCGTGGTGGGCTCCTTCATCATGATGGTGTCCATTGCCCCGGAGCTGCTGCTGGTTTTCGCCGTGACCATTCCCTGCTCCATCGCCATCACCCGCTGGCGCGCGCGGATCGTGCGGCCCCTGTTCTCCAGACGCAGCCGGATGCTCGGCGCAATGAACGGCTACAGCGAAGAGGCGGTTTCCGGCCTCAAGACCATCCGCGCCTACCACCAGGAGGATGAATTCAACACCCGCTTCCGCACCCACAACGACAACGCCGTCCATGCCACCTGGCACGCGGATCACACCGCCGCCGTCACGGGCCCCACGGTCAACCTGATCAACAATCTCTCCCTGGCCGCAGTCAGCGTCTTCGGCGCGCTGATGTACATGGCGGACAAGATCCGCCTGGGCGACGTCAGCTCCTTTGTGCTGTACTCGCGCAAGTTTTCCGGCCCGATCAACGAGTTTGCGAACATCCTGGCGGAGATCCAGTCGTCCCTGGCGGCGGCGGAGCGGGTGCTCGGCCTGCTGGTCCTCAGCCCGGAACCGGCAGACGCTCCCGACGCACTGCCCGTCAGCGACTGCAAGGGCCGTATCGAGTTCCGGGACGTGTCCTTCGGGTACGAGGAGGGCAAAACCGTCCTGCATGACATCAACTACACCGCCGAGCCCGGCAAGGTGATGGCCATCGTCGGCGAAACCGGCTGCGGCAAGACGACGATGATCAACCTGCTCATGCGCTTCTACGACGTGACGGAGGGCGCGATCCTGCTGGACGGCGTGGATATCCGCAAGCTCAGGCGCGACGACCTGAGACGGCAGTTCACCATGGTTTTGCAGGACACCTGGCTCTTTGACGGCACGGTGTTTGAGAACATCGCCTACGGCCGCGACGGCGTGACCCGCGAGGAGGTCGAACGCGCCGCAAAGGCCGCCCACATCCACGAGATGATACAGTCGTTGCCGCAGGGGTACGACACCGTCGTCACCGGCAGCGGCAACAGCATCTCAAAGGGGCAGAAGCAGCTGCTGACCATCGCCCGCGCGATGCTGATCGACTCCTCGATGCTGATCCTGGACGAGGCCACCTCCAACGTCGACACCCAGACCGAGCGGGCCATCCAGGACGCAATGCTCCAGCTGATGCACGGCCGCACCTGCTTCGTGATCGCCCACCGGCTGAGTACCATTACGGGGGCGGACTGCATCCTCGTCATGGACAAGGGGCGGATCGTCGAGAGCGGCACGCATCAGGAGCTGCTGGAGCGGAAGGGCATGTATTATGAATTGTATCATGCGCAGTTTGACAGGGTGCAGTGACGTGCCGCGGGCGACCACTGGTCGCCCCTACGACGCACGGCGGACATCTTCCGTAGGAGCGAGCATTGCTCGCCCCCCACAGCAACACAGGAGTGATCCCATGCCAAAGAACGACAACCCTCATGCTCTGCGGCTGGCAGAGGCCCTTCGCGGGCACGTCAGTGATGAGGCCGCACAGGCCTTTGCTGATGCGCACCCGCTTGCAAAATCCGCCGACGTAGGGAAAAAGTACCGCTGGGCCTGCGAAATCTGCGATGCGCTTTCTACGCAGTTGGACGAAGACACAGCAGCCACCGTCCGCAGAGACTGCCGCTGCAATGACGGCCGTTCCATGGCGCAGCAGATCGCCGGGTGCATCCGCAGGGCCGGGAGCCTTGCGGGCGGGTGCGCGCTGTTCACGCAGGAAAACCCGTACGCCTTCCTGGAATACGTCAGCGAGCGGGAGCTGATCTTCGGCTACCACGCCTGCGTGTGCAGCTGCGTCAAGCGGGCGGAGGGCCCCGTGCCGCTTATGTGGTGCGAGTGCTCCTGCGGGTACGCGCTGGCGATGTTCCGGCAAGTGCTGGGCGAGGCCGTGCAGGTGGATTTGGTGGGCAGCGTCAGGGCAGGCAACCCGCGATGTGAAATGCGGGTGCGGTGGTGACTCGTGAGAACCCTCTCAGTCACCTGCGGTGACAGCTCCCCCAAAGGGGGAGCCTTTTGGTTACTGGGACTCCCCCACTCCGTCTACCACGTCCCGGCGCACGTAAATGGGTCGAAGACCCTGCGACGGGACTCCTCAACAAGGCATCGCCCCGCGGCAGCGGCAAAAAGGGACGAAGTCCCCCCCCTTGACAAATGAACGGTTTTCCACTATATTATGAAGCTGGTATGGTATGGCCATGCCGGCTTCTTTGTGTTATCAGAAGGAGGAGAAATATATGACCAAGGCGCTTGTTTCCGTTACCGGCCAGGATACTACCGGCATTATCGCGGCTGTCGCGACCAAGCTGGCCGATCTGAACGTCAACATCCTGGAGATTTCCCAGACCATCCTGTCCGGCTGCTTCACCATGATGATGGTGGTCGACCTGGACGGCGCGGGCATGGAATACGCGGCCATCGACGAGGCCTTCGACCCCATCCGCAAGGAGAAGAACCTGCACATCCACATGCAGCGCATGGATATCTTCGACGCCATGCACCGCATTTAAGGAGGTGTCCCCATGATTGAAACGGGCGAAATCCTCCAAACGATGCAGATGATCCAGGAGCAGAACTTCGACATCCGCACGATCACCCTGGGCATCAATCTGCTGGACTGCTCCCACCCCGTGGCCGAGGCCTGTGCGGCCCGCGTGTACGACAAGATCTGCATGACCGCCAAGGATCTGGTCAAGACCGGCGAGGCCATCGAGCGTGAGCTGGGCATCCCGATCGTCAACAAGCGCATCTCCGTGACCCCCGTGAGCCTCATCTGCCAGGGCGACCCCCGGCCCATTGCGAAGGCCCTCGATAAGGCCGCGAAGGAGATGGGCGTCAACTTCCTGGGCGGCTACTCGGCGCTGATGCAGAAGGGCGCCACCAAGGCCGACGAGCGCCTGGTGGAGTCCATCCCCGAGGTGCTGGCGACCACCGAGCGCCTGTGCTCCTCCGTCAACGTGGGCAGCACCCGCGCCGGCATCAACATGAACGCCGTGCGCCAGATGGGTCAGATTATCAGGAAGACCGCCGAGCTCACCGCTGACAACGACAGCCTGGGCTGCGCGAAGCTGGTGGTGTTCTGCAACGCTGTGGAAGATAACCCCTTCATGGCCGGCGCGTTCTGCGGCGTGGGCGAGCCTGAGTGCGCCATCAACGTGGGCGTTTCCGGCCCCGGCGTGGTCAAGACCGCGCTGGAGAAGGTCAAGGGCCAGCCCTTTGACGTAGTCGCCGAGACCATCAAGCGCACCGCCTTCAAGATCACCCGCGTGGGCCAGCTGGTCGCCCGCGAGGCCAGCCAGCGGCTGAACATCCCCTTCGGCATCGTCGACCTGTCCCTGGCGCCCACCCCGGCGCGCGGCGACTCCGTGGCCCATGTGCTGACGGAGATGGGCCTGGAAATGGCCGGCGCTCCCGGCACCACCGCGGCCCTGGCGCTGCTCAACGACGCCGTCAAGAAGGGCGGCGTGATGGCGTCCAACCATGTGGGCGGTTTGTCCGGCGCTTTCATCCCCGTGTCCGAGGACATCGGCATGATCGAGGCGGCGGCCGCCGGTCAGCTGACCCTTGAAAAGCTGGAGGCCATGACCTGCGTGTGCTCCGTGGGCCTGGACATGATCGCCATCCCCGGCGACACCACTGCCGAGACCATCTCCGGCATCATCGCCGACGAAGCCGCCATCGGCATGGTGAACTCGAAGACCACCGCCGTGCGCGTGATCCCCGCCATCGGCAAGCAGGCCGGCGACACGGTCGAGTTCGGCGGCCTGCTGGGCTTCGCCCCCGTGATGCCCGTCAACCAGTGCAACAACGCTGAGTTCATCGCCCGCGGCGGCAGAATTCCCGCACCGCTGCAGAGCCTCAAAAATTAATTCTTAATTCGTAATTCTTAATTCTTAATTGGAAATGCAGAACGGTTGCTGCGCGCACCAGTCGTACCAGTAACTGAATTACGCATTAAGAATTTAGCATTAAGAATTTCTGATTCCGGAGGAATCCCATGTCTAACTTCGTTGACCACGTCAAGATCACCTGCAAGGCCGGCAACGGCGGCAACGGTAGCCTGAGCTTCCACCGCGAGAAGTTCGTGCAGGCCGGCGGCCCCGATGGCGGCGACGGCGGCAAGGGCGGCGACATCGTCTTCTTCGCCGACCCCAATATGCACACGCTGCTGGATTTCCGCTTCAACCGCAAGTTCACCGCCGAGAGCGGCACGGACGGCTCCGCCAACCGCTGCACCGGCAAAAATGGCGAGGACCTCGTCATCAAGGTGCCCGTCGGCACCGTCATCCGCGAGGAGGAGACCGGCGCGGTGGTGGCCGATATGGATACGCCCAGCGAGTACCGCATCATCCTCAAGGGCGGCAAGGGCGGCTGGGGCAACCAGCACTTCGCCACCCCCACCCGCCAGGCCCCGAACTTCGCCAAGCCCGGCATGAAGACCGAGATCCACACCTTCCTGCTGGAGCTGAAAACCATCGCGGACGTGGGCCTGGTCGGCTACCCCAACGTGGGCAAGTCCACCATTCTGAGCGTGGTCACCGCCGCGCGGCCGAAGATCGGCAACTACCACTTCACGACCCTCACGCCCAACCTGGGCATCGTGCGCCGCCACGGCAAGGACATCGTGCTGGCGGACATCCCCGGCCTCATCGAGGGTGCGGCGGAGGGCGCCGGCCTGGGCCATGACTTCCTGCGGCATGTAGAGCGCACCCGCCTGCTGTTCCACGTGATCGACGTGGCCGGCTCCGAGGGCCGCCTGCCCACCGAGGACTTCGACCAGATCTGCCACGAGCTGGCCAATTACGGCGAGCTGGCGGAACGCCCGCAAATCATCGTCTGCAACAAGGCCGACCTGCCCGACGCCGAGGAGGGCGTGAACATGCTGCGCGCTCACCTGGAGGAAAAGGGCCTCGATTACCCGCTGTTCGTGGTCTCCGCCGCGACGCACCAGGGCTTCGACGCGCTGCTGGACAAGGCCGCCGAGATGCTGGAGGAACTGCCGCCCATCGTGCACTTCGTCGAGGAGGTCACCTTTGAGGACAAGCTCAAGCCCGGCGAGTTCGAGGTCATCCGCGACGGCGCTGTGTACGAGGTCGCCGGCACCAGCATGGATCGCCTGATCGACTCCGTCAACTTCGACGACGACGAGTCTATCGCCTGGTTCCACCGGACCCTGCGCCGCTGGGGCGTCATCGACGCGCTGCGGGCAAAGGGCGCTAAGGAGGGCGACACCGTCAGGCTGGGCGACATGGAGTTTGACTTTGTGGAATAATTCTTAATGCTTAATTCTTAATGCTTAATTGAGTTACTTCGACATCCCTGCCTGAACAACATGATCAATTCCTAATTAAGAATTAAGAATTAAGAATTAGGAATTGATTCGACGATAAGGAGAATCAATGACCATGACCAGCAAGCAACGTGCTTACCTTCGTTCCATGGCCAATACCATGGAGACCATTCTGTACGTCGGGAAGGACGGCATCGTTCCCGGCACGATCAAGCAGGCCAGCGATGCGCTGGAGGCCCGCGAGATCATCAAGTGCGCCATCCAGCAGAACAGCCCCATCTCCGCCCGTGAGGCACTCAACGAGATGTGCGCTCAGCTGGGCGCTGAACCCGTGCAGTGCATCGGCCGCCGTTTCGTGATGTACCGCCCCAGCAAGGAAAATCCCCGCATCGTGCTGGAATAAGCGCATGAAACCCCGTCAGGACTTGCATCCTGGCGGGGTTTGTGTTATCATGGAGCATCTTTTTTTCGAAAGCAGGTGATTCCGTGCACGCTTTTGTCCTCGAAACCGACCGCCTGATCCTCCGTCCCCTGACTGTTGACGATGCGGAGGGCGAGTTCGTATGGCTCTCCGATCCGGAAGTCAACCGTTTCATGCCCTATAACCTGTACACCAGCGTGGAGCAGGCCCGCGAGTGGCTGCGTACCGTGGAGCAGTGCACGGAGGAATACCATTTCGGCTTCGTCCGCAAGGAGGACGGCGTGCTGGTGGGCGCCGGTTCCATCGGGCCCAAGGACGGCCGGCCTTATGCCATCGCAGATGCGTGGGAGTTCGGCTACAACCTCCGCCGGGACTGCTGGAACAAGGGCTATGCCACCGAGGCCACCCGCGCGATGATCGACTTCGCCCACCGGGAATTCGGCGTGAAGACCTTCTATGCCAACCACGCCGTGGCCAATCCTGCGTCCGGGCGCGTGATGGAAAAGGTGGGCTGCACCTTCGACCACTACAGCGAGTATTCCACCTTCGACGGCAGCGAAACCTTCCCTGCCAAGGTGTGGGTGCTGCATCTGGAGGACTGACATGGCGCGCGTGACGCATCCCTTCCCCCCGGTGGTGGATAAGGACTGCCGTATCCTGATCCTGGGGAGCTTTCCGTCGGTAAAATCCCGGGAGGACGGGTTCTTCTACGGCCACCCGCAGAACCGGTTCTGGCGGATGCTGGCGGCTGTCTTTGGGGAGGACATTCCTGCGGGTATTCCCGGAAAGAAGGCGCTGCTGCTGAAGTACCACATTGCCCTTTGGGACGTGATCGCCTCCTGCGACATTGAGGGTTCGTCGGACGCCTCGGTGAAGAACGCCGTGCCGGTGGACATTGAGCTGGTACTGCGGGCAGCTCCCATCACGCGGGTCATCTGCAACGGCGCGCTGGCCGGGCGGCTGTATGCGCGCTATCTGCAGCCGATAACAGGGATCGGGGCAGTCGTGCTGCCCTCGACCAGCCCGGCCAATGCGGCGTGGTCACTGGAAAGGCTGACGAATACCTGGCGCGATATGCTGCTTATACCATGAGTTATGGCCGGACACATCATGTCCCCGATCCTGCGTGTCGAAAAAGTGCTTTAGGCACTTTTTCGAGGAATTACACTCCGTCACGGGTCGGGCCTGAAGGCCCTCCCGGCCGTTCCTACGTGTAGGGTATGTTCTTGGCAAAGCCAAGAACGCCCGCCCCGGCGGCAGAGCCACCGGATACGATTACAGTCAGAGGGCCTGCGGGCCCTCCGACACAGTCCATCAACAAACCTCCAGCCGTCCAGGTTGGAGGTTTAGTGACAGGAAAAAGAGGAGATGAAGTAGAAATAGAAAAGTAAAGCGAGACGAGGTGAGACAGATGCTGAGAGAGCGAAGCGGGAGCCGTCAAAACGAATATGAGATTGTACTGTTGGAAGAATTGGTGCCTCAGGATCACCTGCTGCGGAAGATCGACGCAGCGGTGGATTTCAGCTTCATCCATGACCTGTGCAAGGATCTGTACAGCCCGGACAATGGCCGTCCTGCCGTGGAGCCGGAGCTGCTGTTCAAGATGCTGTTTCTGGGGTACCTGTACGGCATCCCGTCGGAAGTGAAGCTGGCGCAGGCAGTGAATGAAAACATCGCATTCAAGTGGTTTCTGGGGCTGAGGCTGACGGAAAAAGGGCCCGACCATGCCACCATCAGCATCAACCGTGTCCGTCGGTTCCGGGACAACAACATCGCCGAGCAGATTTTCAATGAGATCCTGCGGCAGTGTATCGCCAGGGGACTGGTAAGCGGCAAGATCCTGTACACGGATTCGACGCATATCAAAGCCAAGGCAAACAAGCATCGCAAGATGGTCGTGACCGTGGATCAGACGCCCAAGGCCTACATGGACGAGCTGAATGCGCAGATCGACCTTGACCGGAAGGTGCTGGGCAAGAAGCCCTTTGACCGGGATGACGATCCGCCCTCCGGCGGCGGGACGGTCACGAAAGTCATAAGCACCACCGACCCGGACAGCGGTCAGCAGACCCGCGAGGGTAAGCCGGACGGGTTTCATTACAGCGAGCACCGGACAGTAGACAGCAAAAACAACGTCATCGTGAATGTCCACGTTGAACCCGCCAACATCAATGACGTAACGCCTCTGCCTGAAATTCTGGACGAAATTGAAGAACGCCTGGGCACGCTGCCGGTCTACATGGGACTGGACGCGGGCTACCATAATGCACCCACGGCGCATCTGCTGGAGAGCAAGGGAATTCAGGGCGTCATCGGCTACCGCCGCCATACACATGCAGGAGATCACTTCGGGAAATTTCGTTTCTCATACGATTCATATTTTGACGCATATCTCTGCCCTGCCAAAGAACCGCTTTACTGGAAGACGACCACACGAGAGGGCTACCGGCAATATTTCAGCGACCCAAAGAAATGTGCCCAATGCCCTATGAGGGAACAATGCTTCAGCAGCAAAGCGACAAGAAGGATGGTGACGAGGCATGTTTGGCAGGATGCTCTGGATGATATCACATTCTTCACCAGGACGACGATTGGCAAACGGATCTACCTGTGGCGCAAGGAGACAATTGAACGATCCTTTGCGGAGGGCAAAGAGAACCATGGCCTCCGCACTGCTCGCATGCTCGGCATCCAAAATATGCGCGAGCAGTGCTTCCTCATCGCTGCTGTTCAGAACATGAAGCGCCTCGCTAAGGCCTTCTCTTTCCTTTCTTCCCGCTTCCTTCATATTGCAAAGGCCGTGCTTCCTTGTCTGGAATCACGGCCTTTGTCGATGGGCTGAGTCAGAGGGCCTGCGGGCCCTCCGACACCTCCTGGAGGTTTCTTGACAGTCTTAGCCAGACACGTCATGTGCCCGGCCTTTTTCTATGCCGCTGGCTGCGCACCGACGCTCACTGACCATTCGATCTCCCGATAGCGCTGGGGCCAGTTCATATCATGCCATTGCGCCATGTCCTGTACGTGCCGGAGGGCTTGTCTGCCCAGGCCCAGGGCGTCGGAGCCCATGCCGGACAGCTTGTTCAGTACCCCCAGGCACGCCGTGGCTGCCGCCTGGGATACCGCTGCGTCACTCAGGGATGAGGCATTGCAGCGCAGCATCAGCCGGACGGCGGCATTCTGAAGCGTCGGCCCCTCCAGGCTGACTTCCGCCTTTGCAGACGTAATGCGGATCGTTCCCTCCGTCAAAGACAGCGTTCCTGTTTTCATCCGGCCCAGCATGAGGGACAGCAGCTGGGTCTCCTCCGGCGAAAGGGGCCCTTGCGCCTTGCCGTCTGTGCCGATGGGCCAGCAGCCGAAGAGGGACGCCTCCTGCCCGTCCAGCGAGATGTTCAGAAGCGCCGGCGACTGCCGCTCCCCCATCAGGAGGATCTCCGACAGCGGCGCAGCGATCACCGTTCCCTGCTCAGCCCGAGTCTCCATCAGCACATCCAGCGATTTGCTCAGCCTTGCGCCGGTGGCAGGCTTGAGGGCGTCCATCAGGGACTTCATGTCAGCCTCCGTGATCGCTGGCTTTGCCTCCATGCGCAGATCGTGCCGGGCCGTGATTTCCCCAAGGGCAAGCGCGAATTCCTTTCCCCGGGCAAGGTCGGCGGAGAATACCAGAAGCCGCAGCTGACCCAAGTGCAGCTGCATGGGCGAAGTCGCATCCAGGGCAGCCAACGCAGCGGAAAGCGAATCCCCCTCGCCGGTGACGGTCGCATAGCCTCCCCCGGTCTGATAGGTGGGGATGCGGGCATGTACCTGCCATGCCCCCTGGCCGCCCTCCACCCCCAGCGCCACCGCAAAGGAGCGCTCCTCCGCCGGGAGCGCCGTACAGCCGGACAGCATCAGCCCGATCGCGCATATGACCAAGATACGTTTCATATCCGTTTCCTCCTGAGGATCGCTCCGGGCAGACAGATCAGCACCAGCCCGGCAAAGGGCAGCGCCAGCCAGGGTTCAAGGACGCCCAGCGCCCCCCACAGCCAGCGGACGTCCAGCGCCTGGGACGCCGTCAGCAGGATCAGCGTCCCATAGGGCAGCCACTTCGGCGGCTCCCCCAGCGGCGCGCAGAAGAACTCCACAGCAAGCTGTACCGCTCCGCCGATGGCCAGGAAGAGCACGAGCATCAGCAGGCACTGGTAAAGCGTCCTGACCGCAGGAGCGGCATAGCGCGCAGGCAGCAGTATGCAGTCCGCCAGCGTCTGGCAGCGGATGAGGAGCTCCCCCGGCGTCGTCAGGCAAAGAAAGAGCATCACGCCCAGGGCCGCGAGGATCACCGGACAGGCGTCGGCAAGGATGGATCGCCTGGGCGGCTTCGCCAGTGTCAGCAGCAGCACGAGGGGCCAGGCCAGGCTGAAGCCTGCGTAAAACGCTGCTTTCAGCGCCGGTTCTCCCTCGCCCATCATGGGAAAGAGATGATCTGCCCGGACAAACCACAGGCCGGAAACTGCCGTCAGCGCCGCAGCCCCCAGGAGCACATACCGCAACAGATAAACAGCGCGGGGCAGGCCCTCCCGGTGGAGAGAAGCCAGGAGCACGCCGCCCGTCAACAGCGCAAGGGTCACCTGGGTGCCGTGCGTTCCCACGCCCTCGGTGAACATGGTGATCAGCGCCGTGATGGAAGAAGCGCCGTCCAGCAGCAGCGGCACGCCCAGCAGCAGCGCCAGCAGCCAGCTGCCCGGCCGCCCCAGGCAGGCCCGGACGCACTCCTGCAGCGTGGGGGCGTGTGTCAGGCGCATCAGGAGAAGCAGTAAAGCGACGATGGCCAATCCCGGCAGCAGGCATACAAGCAGCATCCACCAGGCCCCGCCGCCCGCCAACGGCAGGAGCCGGGTCAGCGCCGTGCGCAGGATAGACGCGATGCACAATAGCTGCACGAAGGCCGTACGGGCCTTTGACTCTCCGGCCATGCGGGCCTGCAGGCGCTCCTGTGGAGAATGCACGTTTATCACAGCCTTCATCGGTTCCTCCTGTCCCAGCGGCGCATGGGGCCCTGCTGTCGCTGCTGGCTCCACGGGCTGCCCAGCCAGGTGCGCCAGCGCTGCCGCCACAGGGGCCAGCGGGCCAGCTCATCCGGGTTGTGGGATCGCAGGGGCGCCATTGGGGCCGCAAAGGGCGCGCCGAGGCTGGTCAGGGCGCACAGCCGCACCGTTCCTGCCGCCAGGAACAGCACGATGCCGTATACCCCGAAGATGCAGCCGGCCGCCAGCATCAGCAGCTGACCGATGCGCAGCGCAAGGCCCAGGGCGTAATCCGGCGCTGCATAGCTGCCCAGGCTGGAGATCGCCACGACGATCAGCAGCAGCGGATGCGCCAGCTTTGCATCCACCGCAGCCTGACCGAGGATGAGCCCGCTGACCGCCCCCAGGGTCGAACCCACCGCAGACGGCACCCGGGTGCTGGCCTCCCCGATGAGATTGAACATGACGAGCATCAGCAGCGTTTCCGCCGGGATGGACAGGGGCACCGCAGACTGACTCTCCAGCACCGCCGTCAGCAGCGTGACCGGCAGCGCCTCGGGATGAAAGGTCACAAAGGCTGCAAACAGCCCCGGCAGCAGCAGCGCCGTCAGCATCCCCAGGATGCGCAGCAGGCGCATGAAGCTACCGTACTGCCAGCGGGCGGAGGTATCGTCCGGCGTATGAAGCAGATGCAGGATGCTGGCCGGCAGCACCAGCACCTGGGACGACCCGTCCAGCACCAGGGCGATCTGCCCCTCCAGCAGCATGGACGCGACCCGGTCGGGCCGTTCAGTCAGGATAAACTGGGGCAGAAGCGAAAAGGGGCGGTCCTCCAGCAGCTGCTGCAGCGCGCCGATGGACAGCACATGATCCGTACGGACGCCGTCCAGCCTCCCCTTCAGGCGGGCAAGGTTATCCCTGTCCACAGCGCTGTCCAGGTACATGACGCACAGCGATACCGGGTATTTATCCCCGATGGTACGCATTTCGCCGATCAGCTCCGGCGTAGGCAGGATGCGGCGCAGGAGGGTGATACAGTCGCGGATGGACTCATTGAAGCCCTGATGAGGCCCCAGCACGACGCTCTCTGTCAGCGGCGGCGAGATCCCCCGCCGCACGAACATCCGCACGTCAAAGCCCATGGCGCAGTTCATGCCGTCCACAAAGACCACCGCGCGCCCGTTCATCATCTGCACGACGGCCTCCGGGATGGTGCTCGCAGTCTGAACGTCGCAGTTGTACACCGCCGCATGGACCGCTTCCGTCAGCGGCTCCTCTATCTCCGCATCCCTGAGCAGCGCCAGGGGCTTGAGGACGTATTGCTGCAGGAAATCCACCGACACGACGCCCTCCACATAATAGACCGACGCATCCCGCCCAAAGGCCCGGAAATGGCGCACGTGCATATCCGGATTCAGCCGTCTTTTCAGTGCTTCATCCATGGCCGCACGGCTCCTGTCGATGGCTTTGCTGATCTGTCTGTCCATCTGCCCCTCCTGCTGCTTCACGTCAAAGAGGGCTGCGCCGACCAAGGGTGACGCAGCCCTCTCCGTTCCAGGTTTCCTGCTGCCTTACCAGCGGCACTTGTAGGAGTTGCACTGGCTTTCATCCGCCTTGCCGTTGCAGCAGTTCTGCTTGGGCGCGACCTGGATGTCCGTCAGGGAGCACATGCCGTTGACAGCATGATGCTGGCAGCTCTCCACAGAGCAGTGGATGGACTGATTGTTGGTCTTCTGAGACATATCAGGAACCCTCCTTTGGTTTTTGTCGCCTGCAGAACCTGTGTCTCCGTCCTTCAGGCGCACTTTCAGCATACCCGAATTTCCGCTTGTGATTCGGGGAAAATTATGCTATGCTTCTTCTGTGGCCGAAGGGCGTCGGACTTCCTTTCCGGCAGCCGCGGCAAAATCTGATACTGGAGGCGCTTTTATGTTCAAAAAGCTGCTGACGACCCGTTCCCTTTGCATCAGCGCGGCCATTGCCGCCCTGTATGCCGCGCTGACGGTGCTGCTGGCGCCCATCTCCTACGGGCCCGTTCAATGCCGCATCTCAGAAGCGATGACGCTCCTGCCGATCCTGCTGCCCCAGGCCGTACCCGGACTGTTCATCGGCTGCGTGATCGCCAATCTTTTCACCGGCATGATCACCGACGTGATCTTCGGCTCCCTGGCGACGCTGATCGCTGCGCTGGGAACCTACCTGCTCAGGAAGAAGCCGCTGCTGGCCGCCGCCTGCCCGGTCATCGCCAACAGCGTGATCGTCGGACTGGTGCTTTCGCTCTCCTCCGGCCTTCCCATACCGCTGACGATGGGACAGGTCGCCCTGGGCGAAGTTGCCGCTGTCGCCCTGGGAGGCGTGCTGCTCTCTGCGCTCAAGCGCACTGGCCTGAACCTCCATCAACCCTTTTGATCCGCTTTTCAGACCCGCCGCTCTTCCTGCGGGTCTGCTTTTTATTTCCCGGATCCCTCAAAGTGCGCAAAAGTTATCCACCCAATGTAAAAAAACCTGTGGATCGGCTGAAAATTTGCAAGAATCATTTCCATTATCGCGGGATATGTGCTATAATACAGGATGGAGTGCTATAGGGTATTCCGAATCGACCGCAGGAGGCATCCTGATGAATGACGCAACGCTGATCCTTGCCTCGGCTTCGCCCCGGCGCAGGGAGCTGCTTATGATGACCGGCCTTTCCTTTTCTGTCGACGCACCGGACGTGGACGAGAGCTGTTCCCTTCCGCCCCGGGAAGCTGTTGTGGAGCTGAGCCGCCGCAAGGCACTGGCCGCTGCCGCACAGCATCCCGGCTGCGTGGTGCTGGCTGCCGATACCCTGGTATCCGTGGATGACCAGGCGCTGGGCAAGCCGCGGGACGGGCAGGACGCCCACCGGATGCTGCGGATGCTCTCCGGGCGCTGGCATCAGGTGTACACGGGCGTGACCGTGGTCGCGGCGGACGGGCGCATCTTCAGCGCCGCAGACGGCACCGACGTCCACTTTGAGGATATGTCCGATGATGACATCCGCCGCTACATCGCCACAGGCGAACCCATGGACAAGGCCGGCGCTTACGCCGTGCAGGGCATTGCAGGGCTGTGGATCGATCGGCTCCGCGGCTCCCACACCAATGTGATCGGCCTGCCCATGACCCTCACCCGCCGTATGCTGGCGGCGTGCGGCCTCCTGTGATCCATACCAAAGCCTTTTCCCGCGCCGCCGGCGCTGACTGTTCAGATAAAGGATGAAAGCATATGCATTTTTTTGCCCCCGATATTGGTATTGACCTCGGCTCCTCCAACACACTTGTGTATGTGAAGAAGCGCGGCATCATCATCAGCGAACCGACGCTGGTGGTTGTCAACAGCAGCAACCGCCGCCAGGTGCAGTCCGTGGGCGACGAAGCCCGCCATGAGCTGGGCCGCACCAGCGCCTCCAAGACGGTGATCCACCCCATCCGCAACGGCATGATCGCCGATTTTGACATGACTGCCCTGCTGATCCGCTATTTCATGCGCAAGGCTATCGGCGTGTCCAACGTGGTCAAGCCCAAGGTGGTCGTATCCGTCCCCGCAGGCATGGACGACGTCAACCGCAAGGCCATCACCGAAGCCGTCCGCATGAGCGGCGTGAAGAAGGTCTATCTGGTAGAGAAGCCCTTCGCTGCGGCCCTGGGCTCCAATCTGCCGGTGTATGACCCCATCGGCAGCATGGTGGTGGACATCGGCGGCGGCACGACGGACGTGGCCGTGGTGTCCCTGGGCGGCCTGGTGGTGAGCCAGTCCATCCCCGTGGGCGGCTCGAAGATGGACGAGTCCATCATCAACCACATCAAGCGTGAGTTCAACATGCTCATCGGCGACCGCACGGCCGAGGACGTGAAGATCGACCTGGCCTCCGCCATGCCCCTGACCGAGGATCGCAGCGTGCATATCCGCGGCCGCGATCTGCTCTCCCCCCAGGCCATGGATATCGAATACACCGCGCGCCAGGCTTACCAGGCTATCCACGAGCCCTGCCGCGCCATCATCGCCGCCATCCGCTGGGTGCTGGAGCGCACCCCCCCGGAGCTCGCTGCGGACGTGATGCGCACCGGCATTCACCTGACCGGCGGCGTGGCGCAGCTGTACGCAATGGACCAGTATATCGCCAACGAGCTGGGCATCCCGGTGCTCATCGCCAAGGAGCCGGCGGACTGCACAGCGCTGGGCCTGGGCTACATCGTGGAGAACATGCCCATGCTGATCCAGACCGGGCGGATGCCGCAGCTGGGCTGATCCGCACGCTTTATCCGCAGGGAGGCTGCGCTTCCCTTTGCAAGAACCTGTGAGGTGAACTGACACATGGCAAAGCGCAATGACAAGGACAGCCGCAGGACTGATCTGCTGCCGGATCCGGACGAGTTTTATTTCGACGACGATCTGGACAGCGTGACCCGCGGCTTGCCCACCGAAGAAGATTATCTCCCGTCCGAGGAGGAGGCAGAGGCGGAAGCACAGCCCCTGCCCATGACCGAGGGCTTCGGCCGCGCTGGCATCCGCATGGTGGGCCTTTCCCCGGAAGCCGAGGCGGACGCGCTGGCTGAAGAAGCCGGCGAAGAGGACGAGGAGGAATTCGAGGAAGCCGAAACCGTCTACTCCTACAGCCGCAGCACCTATGCGGAGGAGGACGAGGAAGACGAGTACCTCACCCCCCGCCAGCGCGAGCGCAAGCAGGCCCGCAACGCCGCTGCCCAGCCCATCCCCGTGGCCCGCAGCAAGGCCAAAAAGCAGCAGCGCGTCGTTCCCGAAGAGGAGGACACCAAATCGAAGCACCCCAAGCTGCGGATGTTCGTGATGATCACCGTCACCGTGGTGCTGCTGGGCGCTATCGGCATGATGATGCTCTCCCGCACCATGATGCCGGACACCGCCATCCTGAAGCTGCCGGAGAACGTGGTCTCCACCTCCGTGGGCCCGGTGCAGGCATTTTTCTCCTATCTGACCGAGTCCGTGGCGGATTACTTCCGCACGCTCAAGCTGCGCGCCAACCTGGAGCAGGCCTATGTGGATGTGCTTGCCCTCAACGAGCAGTACGCCATCGACGCGGCCTTTGTGCGCGAGTACGAAAGACGCCTGGCCCAGTATGAGGCCATTGACGAGGAGATCCAGAGCAACCTGGAGATGAACCCCGTCCGCTGCCAGGTCATCGGGCGCGAGCAGGGCAATTACTTCTCCACCTTCACCATCGACAAGGGCAGCCGCCACGGCGTCGAGCCCTACATGGCCGTGACCATCGACGGCGCGCTGGTCGGCTTTACCGAGGAGGTCTATTCCACCACCTCCACCGTGCGCACCATCATCGACAGCAATGCCTCCATCGCCTGCCTGATCCAGTCCAGCCGCGACCAGGGCATCATCAGCGGCACCCTGGGCATTGACGGCACCGCCATGTGCCGCATGTACTACCTGCCCAACGATCACCTGCCCCGCCCCGGCGACATGGTGGTCACTTCCGGCATCGGCATGTCCTTCCCCAAGGGCATCCCGGTGGGCACCGTGCGTGAATCCACCCGCGGCATGGATCAGAACAACCAGTACATCGTCGTGGAGCCCAAGGTGGACTTCGAGCACCTGGAGTATGTGATCGTGCTGCGCTACAAGCCCGCCGCCGGCGCGGTCGAGGGCCGGGAATCCACGGCCAGCTACAACGAGTACGAGCCCACGGTGTCCGCGCGTCCCTACCCGACGCTGCGCATCGGCTCCACGCTGCGCTTCGGCGAGACGGCGACGCCTGCCCCCACGGTATCGGCGACGCCCTCCCCGACCCCGACGGCCACGCCCACCGCGACCCCGGCGCCGACCGCCACCCCCACGCCTGCAGGCCCCGTGCTGGAGTATCAGTCCTCCCTCTTCGGCCCCACGGCGACGCCTTCCCCCACGCCTACCCCCTCGCCCACGCCGATCATCACCATCGACCCGTCCCAGATGACATGGGAGGATGATTGATCATGCGCAAGGCCTTTATACGCCAGATCAAGCTGATGCTCGTGGTGCTGCTGGGCTACCTCACGCATGTGTGCATCATGCCCTATATCCAGCTGGGCGACGTCGTGCCCAGTATGCTGCTGGCCGTGGTGGCCATCGTGACCGTCGGCTACGGCAAGCTCAGGGCGCTGTGGGTCGGCGCGTTCTACGGCATCGTGATGGAAACGCTGCTGCCCACCGTGCCGATGCTGAACCTGATGTTCTACCCGGTCTCCGCCCTGCTGTGCAGCGTGTTCTTCGCCGACAAGAGCGCCGCGCGACTGCAGTATGAGCGCTCCGCCGGCAAGGCTGGCCGCAACATCAGCCCCCTGCTGCGCACGGTGATGTGCGCGGCGGTCAACACCGTCATCTACGAGATCGTGAACGTGGCTTACATGTATCTGGGAGGCGCGGTGCTGACCACCGCCCAGCTGGGCAAATCCCTGCTGAGCGTACTTGCAACGACCCTGCTCACCGCCGTGGTGATGATCCCCGTACGAAAGCTGCTGGGCTTCCGCAAACCGGAGCCCGAAAACCCTGCGGCCCTCCGCTTCGGCCGTCCGCTGAAGCTTGAAGAGGAATAAGCCGCATACGTCCCGGGGCCTTTGTCCCGGAGAAAGGCGAGCTGCACGGCGGCAGATCGTCTCTGCCGATGCTTTCGCCCATTACGTAAAGGAGGCAGCCTTTTGAGCAATACTGCAAGCCAGGATCCCAACAAAAAGATCCACTGGCGATACCTCGTATTCGTCGGCATCCTGCTGCTGATGTTCGGCTACCTGGCCAGCGGTCTGGTCAGGCTTCAGCTGCAGCAGAGCGAGGAATATGCCGAGAAGGCAGAATCCGTGCGCACAAAGAAGATCGTTCTGCGCGGCAAGCGCGGCAACATCACCGACGCGGATTCCGTCATCCTGGCCAAGGACGAGCTGGTGTACAACATCACCTTCTATAAAGACGCCAGCGAAACCAGCCGCCAGAATTATCACGACTATACCGAGTCGATCATCAACTCGCTGGAGATCATCCACCGCAACGGCGGCGAGCTGGCCTTTGACTATGTCATCCAGCGCAGCGAAGAGACCGGCGAATGGGAATTCAACTTCGGCACCGGCGTATCCGACTCCGTTCTGGAGAAGCGCGAGAGCCAGTGGCGCTCCAACAACTATGTGTCCGCACGCTACTACCCCACCGCTGCGGACTGTATCGCCAAGCTGAAGAAGAACTACCGCATCGTGCAGAGCGAGGAGGAGCGCGAGGCCATCAAGGCGGAGGACGCCGAGGCCGGCCGCGCCCACGTCGAATGCTTCCTGCTGGATGAGGAAACGATGCTGCAGGTCATGGCCGTGTACTCTGAAATGCAGATGAACGTTTTCAACTCCCAGCCCATCCCCATCGCCAAGGACGTGACCTTCAAGACCGTCATTGAGATGGAAACGCGCAAGATGACCCTGCCGGGCATGGACGTGGAGGTCGCCACCCAGCGCGTGTATCCCAAGCACTCCCTGGCCGCACAGGTCATCGGCTATGTGGGCAAGATCCCCAGCCGGGCCACCTGGCTGGATCTGCAGACCCAGGGTTACAGCTATAACGATATCATCGGCCGCGACGGCATCGAGTACACGATGGAATCCTACCTGACGCAGAACAACTCTGCCCGTCAGGGAAGCCGCATCGTCGAGCGCAACAACTGGTCCAAGGTCGTGCGCGAGCTTTCCTACACCGAGCCCAAGGACGGCAACAACGTCAAGCTGACGCTGAAGGCCTCCTACCAGCAGGCTGCGGAGCGCGCCATTGCCAACAACGTCAAGGAGATCCGCGACGAACAGGAAAAGAAGATGGTCAACTCCAAATGGCTGGAGGATAACCGCACCGATATCGCCACCCGCAACTGGGAGCAGTATCCCCTCGAGCTGGCCGAGCACGGCGTGATGGTCGTGCTGGACATGGAGGATCGGGTGCTGGCCATGGCCAACTACCCCACCTATGACCTGAATGCCCTGGTGGCCGCCGGCAAGGAGGCCCGCGCCATCCTCGCCGATGACCGCAACCTGATGCTGAACTACGCCATCGGCTCCCGCGCCACCCCCGGCTCCATTTTCAAGATGGTCACAGGCTTTGGCGTGCTGGCGGAGGGCGAGCTTCTCCCCACGGAGGAGTTCTCCGACCTGGGCTATTACAAGAAGTACAACGACGACGAAGCCACCGCCCCCAAGTGCTGGAAGAATATCAACAACAAGACCGACCACCAGTTCCAGACGATCACCGAGGCCATCCAGAACTCCTGCAACTACTTCTTCTATGAGATGGCCGACCGTCTGGGCGAGGAGCGCCTGTACCGCTATGCGGCCTACTTCGGCCTGACCAGCCTGACGGACATCGATCTGCCCGGCGAGGTCCGCAGCGTCGTGGGCAGCCAGAACACGCTCTACGACCCCACCAAGGCCATGGGCGAAGCCAGTCAGGATACCTCCCAGCCCATCATCGTATTCAACTCCATCAAGCGTCACCTGCGCCAGCAGGGCGCCGTGCGCGGCCTGGAGTATTCCGACGAGAAGCTCTCCACCTGCGCCAAGCGCCTGATGGACATGGCGGTGCAGACCAACCAGGACGACTGGATCCCCCACATGCGCACCATCCTGATGGAAGAGCTGCACATGAGCAAGGAAATGGTCTACTCCGCTGCCGTCATTACCGATACCTACATTTACATGAACGATATCAAGTGGGGCGGTCAGCAGACCATCCTGTGCGGCATCGGCCAGTCCGTCACCACGGTGACGCCCGTGGCGGTCGCCCGCTATGTGGCGGCCATCGCCAACGGCGGCCAGGTCTACAACGTCTCTATCGTTGATTCCATCATCAGCCCCGAGGGCGAGATCATTGCCCAGCGCGAGCCCCGGCTCATCAACACGCTGGAGGATCCCAACAATTACCTGGCGCTGATCCGCAAGGGCATGGAGGGCGTTACAGACGACACCGGTACGGCCAACTCCCACTTCCGCGACCACGCCAAGGTCAAGAACAACATCGCCGCAAAGACAGGTACCGCGCAGGTCACCTCCATCGACCTGGAGAACAATGCGTGGTTCGTCTGCTTCGCCCCGCGGGAGAACCCCAAGATCGCCATCGTCGTCTTCGTGCCCCACGGCTACTCCGGCGGTATGGCATCCATCGCAGCCCGTGACTTTGTGCAGTGGTATCTGGATCAGACCGAGCTGCGCACAACGGACTACATCCTGACCCCCGGCAACAACCTGGCCCCCTGACGATACACACGCACGCATGAGGAGGATTTCCAATATGAGCACAGCCTGGATCATCGCATCCGGTAAAGGCGGCGTCGGCAAAAGCACCATCACCGCCGCCCTGGGGATCGCCATGGCCCGCGAGGGCAAGAAGGTCTGCATCATCGATGCGGATATCGGCCTTCGCGACCAGGACGTGCTGCTGGGCCTTGAGAACCGCATCGTATATGACCTGCTGGACGTGGCAGAGGGCAGCTGCACGCTGGAGGAGGCGCTGATCTCCCCGGAGGGCGCTTCCCGCCTCTCCCTGCTGCCGGCCAGCCAGTTTGCCCGGGCCAAGGAGCTGGAGCCCAAGGCCTTCCGCAAGCTGCTGGTCAAGCTGAAGGCCCAGTTCGATATCGTGCTGATCGACTGCCCTGCCGGCATCGAGCGCGGCGTCCGCGGACTGATGAACGGCGAGATCGAGGAATCCCTCATCATCTGTACCCCGGATGACGTGTGCATCCGCAACGCCGAGCGTACCTGCAGCGTGATGGAAAAGAAGGGGCTGCCCCGCCCCAAGCTGATCGTGAACCGCCTCGTGCCGGAATTGATCCGCGGGGGCGAGATGTACTCGGCTGCCACGGTGGCCGCCACGCTGGATCTGTACCTTTTGGGCGAGATCCCGGATGACCGCGACGTATACCGCGCCACGCTCCAGCGGCTCTCCCCCATGGATCTGGACTGCGAGGCCCGCCGGGCCCTGACCCGCATTGCCTGGCGGATGCTCGGCAGCGACGCGGAGGCGCCCCTGCCCTGCTACGGCACCGAAAAGCTGCCGTGGTACCGCCGCATTTTCAAACCCACCCTCAAGGAGGTCAAGCGCATTGATCGCTGAAAACAGGCGCGCCCGTGCGCATATCGACATACCGCTGATCCTGATGGTCGCAGGACTGTCGCTCTTTGGCGTGATCGCGGTCTGTGTCGCCACCTACTCCATTGATTCCACAGCTGAGACGCTGATGGCTCACATCGTCGAGTCCTCCTCGGCGATGCGGCAGTGCTTCTTCCTGCTGCTGGCCCCGGTGATCGTTTCGGTCATCATCAACATCCCCTACCACATCCTCAAACGCTTTACGCCTGCGGCCTATTTCGGCGCTACCGCGCTGGTGCTGGTCACCTGGGTCACCAACCGTGCCGAGGGCGTGAAGGCCTGGACGGACGTTATCTGGGGCTACACCATCCAGCCCTCGGAATTCATCAAGCTGGCCATGATCCTGATGCTGGCAAGGGACCTGTCCAAGGAGGATCGCCCGCTGTCCACGATGAAGGACTTCCTGCACATCGTGATGCGCGTGGGCGTGCCCGGCGTCATCATTCTGGCCTCGGGCGAAACCGGTTCGCTCATCGTTATCGTATTCTTCTTCGCGGTGATGCTCTTCTTCTCCAACGTCAACATGAAGCTGCTGCTGACGCTGGGCGCCTTCGCCGTGCTGGCAGTGCTGGCGCTCTACGGCGCAATGATCGCCCTGGACATTGAGGACTACCGTCTTTCCCGCATCCTGGCCTTCTTCAACCCCGAGCTTTCCCCCCTGGACGACGCATACCAGATGCGGCAATCCCAGATCGCCATCGGCTCCGGCGGCTTCAGCGGCATCGGCACCTTTGTGGATGGCTCCATGAGCCAGCTGAACTATGTGCCCGCCGACTGGACGGACTTTATCTACGCCACCATCGGCGAGGCCTGGGGCTTCGTGGGCTGCTTTGCCATCCTGCTGGTTTACCTGGCCATCATCCTGCGCCTGCTGTACCTCGCCCGCCACACCCGCGACAAGTATGGTATGCTGGTCATCATCGGCGTGATGGGTATGCTGCTGTTCCATGTGTTTGAGAACATCGGCATGGCCCTGGGCCTGATGCCCATCACCGGTATTCCCCTGCCCTTCCTGTCCTACGGCGGCTCCAACATGACCACCAACATGGGCGGCATCGCCCTGGCGCTCAACGTTACCAAGAACCGCAGCCTCTCCGGGCAGTTCTCTGCGCCGCAGACCCGCACGACCACCTTCCGCTATATCCAGCGGAGATAACCGATACAGAAGGAGATATCATTTATGCCGCCCATTACAAAATTCAATCGGGAAGCCGTGCTCAACGCCGCATATCAGCTCGTCCGCCGCGAGGGCCCCTCGGCCCTCAATGCCCGGGCCGTGGCCAAGGAGCTTGGCGGCTCCACCCAGCCCATCTTCCGTCTTTTTACCGGCATGGATGAGCTGCGGCTGGAGGTGATCCGCCTGGCGGATGAAAGCATCTGCAGCCGGATGCGGGAGCGGGCCAGCAAGAGCAGCTCCGCCTACATTTCCATCTGCATGTCCTACCTGCTCTTTGCCCGGGACGAGCCGGAGCTGTTCAAGCTGCTGTTCATGCGCGACCGTGTCAGCGATGGCTCCTGCGGGCGCGAGTACAAGCACGACTGGGGCTTCCCGGTCATTGAAAGCAGCCTGGGCGTGGATCGTGAAACGGCCGTGAAGCTCTACGAGCGCAGCTTCTTCTACACCCACGGCCTGGCGGCGTGCATCGCCACGAAGTACATGCCCTGCATGGAGGAGGAGCGCATGGAGGCGCTGGTGACGGAGAGCCTTCATGCCGCGGCAGCCCAGCTGGGTATCAGCATTCCTGCGTAAAATGAGCACGGCCCGTACCGAAAGGTACGGGCCGTGCTTTTGTATGATCCCCGGCATCTTAAACCGATCAGGGGGCCTTTGCGATTTACCTGAGTTCGTCCAGCGTCAGGCTGCCGCTGACTGTGTTTGCATCGATGCAGCAGCGGCCGTTGCCGTACACATAGGTGTCGTCATCCTTGCGCTCCAGGTCGAAGGAGCTGTTCACCCTGCCGCTGACGCTGTCCATTTCCGCCTCAAAGCCGGCGTCCCCGGGCAGGCTGATCTTCAGGCTGCCGCTGACGCTGTCCGCCTTGATCTTACCGGGCGCACGCTCAAAGAGCAGGTGCACGCCGCCGCTGACGCTGTTGGCCTTTGCTTCCTCCACGCGGCTGCATTCCGCCCTGACCTGACCGGAAACGGTGTTGATGTGCAGGACTTCTGCGCTGAGGTCTTCGATGTCCAGACCGGCGGAGACGACATTGATGTTCACCTCGTCCAGCAGCAGATCCTCCGGCAGCAGCACCGTCAGCTCCTTATGGGCGTTGTTCATACGGAACACGCGGGGCCCGGTATACTGCACGCGCAGGGTATCGCCGTCCAACAGCCAGTGCATCTGCTTCTCCTCCGGGAGCTGCCGGTCGGCTTCCTCGGTGAGGAGAATCTCGTCGCCGTCGTAGGCCGCAACGCTGACCTTGCCGGACACCCAGTTGATATCAATGGCCTTCACCTCGTCACTGATCCGGGCGTTGCCCGCTGCGTACCTGTCGCCGTCGGCATAGCCGATCCGCTTGACAGCGCCAATGACCAGCGCCAGACACACCGCCACCGCAATAAAAATGATCGCAGTCCTCTTCTTCATGACCCATTCTCCTTATCATCCTTCGCTTGGAGCGGGGGCTCTCCCCTGTCCACGCTGATAAGGATAGCACCTGGGAGCTGCGCGTACAAGGTGATTCTCATTACAGAAAAATGAGAATTCGCTGAAAAGGCTTGCCTGGGCTGAGATAAGCGCACCAGTCTATTTCCGGAATATCAAAACGGCCCTCCGCAAGGGAGAGCCGTCCTGTGTTTTTTTGGGAGAGTAGGTGTTACACGCCCATTATGGTCTGATAGAAGATTTCCAGCGACACCAGGCCTGTGCAGCAGCATACCACGGCCAGCGCCGTCAGGGCTGCCTGCCACTGCATATGATCCTCCCGCATGGCCTTCAGGATCTCAAAGACCATTGTGACGATGCACAGGAGCATCAGCAGCATGGGCATGAAAAAGCGCCTTGTCATCACGGCCAGCAGCATCAGCCACATGAGCCACTTCTGCTCCACCAGCGCCGCAGCATCCATCCCGAAGCACAGCTGCAAGGTGCCGATGGCGGCAGGGAGATAAATGACTCCCGCTGCACAGCAGGCCAGGCGCATGCGGCTGATCAGCGGCCATTTCTTCCCTTTGCTCATGTCTTATCCTTCTTCTTGAACAGGTATTCATCGACCTTCTTGACGATCTCGTCGGAGATGGTGCGCTCGATGGGGAACAGCTCCGCACCGTCCACCCGCTTTGCGAACATCAGCGCCTGCTGCAGGGTGATATCGAGAGCCTCGGCGCTGAGGTAGCCGCTCTTCAAGTTGTCGCGGCGGTCATGGATGTAGCCTGCGCCGGGCACGCCAAAGCGCAGCAGGTTGACCGCAGGCACGCCCTTATCCGCAAAGGGAATGCAGTCGGAGGAGTAGATATCCAGCTTGGTCTCGCAGGCGATGCCGGCCTCGCGCATGAGGGCGTCCACATAGCCCACGGCCTTTTCGGTGGCCAGTACCGGCGCCACGTTCTTGCCAAGGATCGGGGCCGCCACGTCGATGTTGATCATCAGCACATGCTTCTTAAGCTCGTCCTCATGGGCCTTGACCCAGGCCTTGGAGCCCAGCAGGCCCTGCTCCTCGGAGCCGTACCAGTTGAACTTCATGGTGCGGGCAGGCTTGTGCTCGGCAAAGTAGCGCAGCAGCTCCATGATGATGACGGAGCCGGACATGTTGTCGTACACGCCGGTGGAGAAGTAGACGCTGTCATAGTGGGCGCCGAAGGAGATGATCTCGTCCGGCTTTTCCGTGCCCTCGATGACCGCGCAGACGTTGCGGCTGGTGCCCTCGTAGTCCTCAGCGGTCAGCTCGATGTGCATCTTTGTCGCGCCTCTGCGGACGATCTCAGCAGCGTCCATGGTGCGCAGGTGCAGGGCCGTGCAGGGGCCGACTTCCTCGGTGAGCACCTCGCGGAGCTTGCGGATATCGCAGTCCGTTTCGCTGCGACGGTCGAGGGTCGTGCCGTCAAAGGTCAGGATGGCAGCCACGCCGGCCTTCATCAGCTTCTCGTAGGCCTTTTTGCCCAGGCGGCCGTTGATCATGACGGCCTTGCCCTTCACGCGGGAGAGGTGAGCGTCCTCCACGCCCTCAGCGTAGTAGAACTCCAGATCCACGCCGCCCTCGGGGGTGGACAGGCCGCGCTCATAGCCGGTGCACTCGTACTCCTTGACGTAGGGCTCGGTGACGACCAGCTTTGCATGGCTGACCCGGCCGCAGGCGACGGGGAATTCCTCGATGCGGGCCTCGGCGCCGGTGGACAGGGCGACCTCCAGCAGGCGCTCGGCAGCCTGCTTCTCGGCCTCGGAGCAGCTGACGCGCTCGTAGGCCAGCTCCTTCAAAAGAGAAAATGCACGATGGGCAGAAACCTTCATATTGTGAGCCTCCTCGGTGTGTTTTTCACATTATACAACCGTTTTGCTGCAATTTCAAGTGTAGGCCGCACATTGACGACGCCTGTCCGGCTGTGCTATCATGTCGGCGGAGGTGCATTTTATGAATAAGCCTGTTCGTCGCATCCGCAGCTTTCTGCTGCCCTCTGCCATATGGGCTGTAGCAATCATCGCAGCGGTGATCGGAATCGTCTTCCGTAGCCGGTGGGAGCGCCTGGGTAACCTGTCCACCGACGATGTTATCGTATTGGCAGCCTGCATGGGGCTCGCGATGATCATGTTCGCCATCATCGCCAGCTTCCGCCTTGTGATCGACGAAAGGGGCGCGACCCAACATGCGGGATTCAACAACCGTGTGCACATCCCGTGGAATGAGGTGCGCTCCGTGACCGTTGCACGCCTCTTCAATGGGCGGAGGATGATCTTCATCTCCCGCGTCAAAGAACCCGTGCTGCAGCCAAAAACGCAGGAGGAAGTCCGACTGAACCGCCAGAAAACCCTTGGCCTTGAATACTCGCGCAAACGCCTGGACTGCATCCGGCAGTACTGGCAGGGCGACGTACGCGATTTGACCCGCACATGACCGGAAACCTAACCAAAATTCCTGTATTCATACCCACAGGTCTTGCAAATCACGCACAATTCCGCTATAATGGGTTGGATTGTTCACCAAACGACATCATGAAGGAGCGATTCGACATGCCTACGGATATTCAGATCGCACAGGCTGCCACTGCGCAGCGCATCGATGATATTGCCCGCGCCGCCGGGATCCCCGAGGAGGCGCTCTACCCCTATGGCCGCTATGTGGCCAAGGTCGATCCCCTCAAGGTGGAGGGCGAGAAGAAGGCCAAGCTGATCCTCGTCACCGCCATCAACCCCACCCCTGCGGGCGAGGGCAAGACCACCGTGTCCGTGGGCCTGGCGGACGGCATGACAAAAATCGGCAAGAAAGCCATGCTGGCCCTGCGCGAGCCCTCCCTCGGCCCGGTGTTCGGCGTCAAGGGCGGCGCGACCGGCGGCGGCTATGCTCAGGTGCTGCCCATGGAGTCGATCAACCTGCACTTCACCGGCGACCTGCACGCCATCACTGCTGCCAATAACCTGCTGGCTGCCATGGTTGACAACCACATCCAGCAGGGCAACAAGCTGGGCATCGACCCCCGTCAGGTTTCCTGGCGCCGCTGCCTGGACGTGAATGACCGTCAGCTGCGCTCCATCACCTCTGGCCTGGGCGGCAAGATGAACGGTATGCCCCGCGAGGACGGCTTTGACATCACCGCGGCCAGCGAGGTCATGGCGGTGTTCTGCCTGGCGAAGGACCTGAATGACCTGAAGGCCCGCCTTGCCCGCCTGCAGGTGGCCCGCACCTTTGCCGGTACTCCCGTGACCGCCGGCGACCTGAATGCCCAGGGCGCGATGGCTGCCCTGCTGCGCGACGCCATCCAGCCCAACCTGGTTCAAACGATCGACGGCACCCCCTGCCTGATGCACGGCGGCCCCTTCGCCAATATCGCCCACGGCTGCAACTCCGTCATCGCCACCACCACCGCCATGAAGCTGGCGGATTATGTGGTGACCGAGGCCGGCTTCGGCGCTGACCTGGGCGCGGAGAAGTTCCTGGACATCAAGTGCCGCATGAGCGGCCTGTGGCCTGACGCGGTGGTGCTGGTTGCGACCATCCGCGCGCTGAAGAGCCACGGCGGCGTGCTGAAGGCCGATCTGGGCAAGGAGAACGTCGAGGCCGTGAAGGCCGGTCTTTCCAACCTGCTGGCCCATATCGACCACATCCGCAACGTGTGGAAGCGCCCGGTCATCGTGGCCATGAACCGCTTCATCACCGACACCGAGGCCGAGATGGCTGCCCTGCGCGAGGCCTGCGAGGCTGCTGGCGCGCCCGTTGAGCTGTGCGACGGCTGGGCCAAGGGCGGCGAAGGCGTGAAGGAGCTGGCAGCGCTCGTCTGCGACACCGTCGACAAGCAGGAGAAGGCCGAGCCCTCCTTCACCTATACCGACGACCTGTCCCTGGCGGACAAGATCCGCGCAGTGGCGACGAAGATCTACGGCGCGAAGGACGTGGTCTTTACCGGCAGCGTCCTCAAGCAGCTGAGCAATTTTGAGGCTGAAGGCTGGGCGAAGGCGCCGGTTTGCATCGCCAAGACCCAGTATTCCTTCTCCGATAACCCCAAGGCCCTGGGTGCGCCCACCGGCTATACCCTGACCATCCGCCAGGTGCGCCTCAACGCCGGCGCGGGCTTCATCGTGGCCTTTGCGGGCGACATCATCGCCATGCCCGGCCTGCCCAAGGTGCCCGCCGCCGAGGGCATCGACGTCACCGAAGACGGCGTCATCACCGGTCTGTTCTGATTTTGACATGATAAAGCCGCAGGAAGCAGCAATGCCTCCTGCGGCTTTTTTGTTGTGGGGCTTTCCTTTGAGGAAAGGTGATGGCGATTGTTTGCCTGAATTGATGTTGCAAAGATGTGAGGGAGACCTCATCCGTCACCGCGCAAGCGCGGCGCCACTTTCCCCAGTGGGGAGTTGCCCGGAACGGGCAAAGGTTCCGGAGCGAAGCGGAGGCGTATGGTGGCCGAGCAAGGGACAACGTCCCCGCAGCGAGTTCGGATGAGGTCTTCGCTGGTGCGTGCCTGTGTTATGTAAAGGAGCCCTCTCATCTGCTTCGCGGGAGGAGGCAGGCAATTCGGGTTCCCTATGCTCCCTATGTTACCTATGCCCTCCGGGGGCACCTATCGGTTATTATAGCAGAAATCAGCTAAAAAGTCAATACATAGGGGTACATACGTTCTCTTATATTTCTGTTACAAAACTGGCACCGACTGGCAAAGATTAGCACGGATTAGCACAGATTAGCTTGCATTATCACGAAAACTGTGCTATTATGGTATCGTAAAGCAATGGGAACAAACGTTCCTTTGGAGGTGACAGGATTGACGGTTTTCGAAGCGGCAAAGGAGGCTTCCTGCGTGGAGGCGGCGCTGAAGCTGGGGCTGAGGGGCAAGCGCACGAGCACTGACAGAGGCGTTTTCAGCTGCCCACTGCATGTGGACAATACGCCCAGCCTGGTCTGCTACGACGAAAACAGCCACTTCCACTGCTTCTCCTGCAGGAAGCACGGGGACGCGACCGACCTGTACGCGATGACGCTGGGGCTGCGGCCTTATCATGCGGCACAGCGGGTTTGCGGGGATTTCGGGCTGCAATGGGATCATGGGGCCAGCCGCCCCATCGTCCCGGAGGTTCCCCGGACGCCCAGCGCGGAGGCCAATGTGATCACCGGTCTTTGCCGGGCGTGGAAGCAGCTCCTGCTGCAGATCGCAAAGAGGGAGCTGGAGGAAGCGGCTATCCGCCTGGATGAGCTGAAAACGCCGTCCGCACCGGGCTGGAACATGAACCTGATGCGGACCGTGCGCTTCCAGGATGAATACAACCGGGTGTACGCCATGGGTCTGGGCGACATGCTGGAGATGATCAAGGAAGACCTGAAGACAACGAACAAGGAGAGATATGATGGAACTGCCTGAACGACTGCCCAGCGCCAGCCCCGGAGCCTTCCGGAGCCTGCTGAATCACCTGCGGGAGACCGGGGAGACCAGCCTGTACGGCGTGGAGTTCTCCGACCTGACGGATGAGCAGGTGGCCCTGGTGCTGACCGTACTTTGCGACAACGCGAAAAAGACCCTTCCGGCTTCGTGACGGACAAGGGCCTCCCCTTCAGGCCCGGGAGCGCGGGCGCTATATCCGCCGCTCCGGGCGAGGGTACATTTCCAAATTGTAAAAATCGCCGGAAGCGCCAATTTCCGCCGTTCTGCCTCTTGCAGGGGCGGGCGGCGGATGCTATAATGTAGGATGTATATTTGTGTATTCAAGGGAGGAGTCCCCTTTATGCTGAAGCGTTTGACTGCCCTGCTGCTGCTCCTGTGTATGCTGCCCGCCCTGCCGGCCCTGGGCGACGAGGAGAAGGAAGAGATCATCATGCCCGAGGTGGTGCCGCGGGGCGAGAACGGCGAGAATCAGTTCATCGTGCCCATCGGGTTTGACGACAACAACCTGCCCCAGCCCATGGGCCCGATCTATCAGGACAAGACGCTGAAGGACTTCAACAAGAAATCCCCGGCGCTGTACACCTGCCGGATGATGAAGAACACCAGCGGCTATGTTGACCGCAGCATCGAGGCAGACCGCGTGTACCGCACCAAGCGCGAGGGCGAACGGGGCGAGGTGCTGCACCTGGATCCCCTGTGGGCGATCATCCGCTACGACGGCAAGCTGGCCTACGTCAAGCGCCACCGCATCTACGAGGTGGAATCCCTTGACCGGGAGAACATCTCCCCCTACGGCGTGCAGAAGCCGCAGTATGTGGCCACCACCAAGGCGGAGACCGAGGTGCACGTCTCCATGAGCCACGACGATATGTGCTGGGTGGTGCTCAAGCCCGGCACCAAGCTGACGGTGTGGAAGATCATCGACGGCTGGGCCGTGGTCATCTACTGGCGCACCTACGCCTACATCGACATCAACGACCTGACCGACCTGGTGCGCGTCTCCCCCACCGATGAAGCGCTGAACGACGATACCCCCATCGCGGGCTACACCTCCTTCTACAAGATGGTGGACACGGAGAAGAACGCCAACCGCCTGGTGAACATCGCCATCGGCTGCCGGCGCATGTCCGTGGTGCTTGAGCCCGGGGAGAGCTTCAACTGCAACGCGCAGATGGGCCCCTACAGCCAGGAGAACGGCTACCTCGTGGCCGGCACCCTCAACGACGGCGAATCCAGCGAGGGCTACGGCGGCGGCACCTGCCAGGTGTCCTCGACGATCTACAACGCCCTTCTGCAGCTGCCGGGAGTGAAGATCCTGCAGCGGCGCGCTCACGGCGAAAACGGCGCCCCCTACCTCCCCCACGGCGTGGATGCGGCGGTGGGCAACGACAGCCTGAACCTGCGCTTCCGCAACGATTACGACTTCCCCATCCGCCTGGAGGGCAACACCTCCTCCGACGGCGCGCTGTGCTGGCTGATCTACCGCGCGGACATTGAGGAAGCGAAATGATCCTTTATCACAACTTGACCCGATGCAGGTTTCTGTACCGGGTCAATCGCTTTATTGCCCGGTGCGAGGTGGATGGCACAGAGGTACCGGTGCATGTGAAAAACACCGGCCGCCTGGGAGAGCTGCTGACCCCCGGCGCGGAGTGCTTTGTGACGGCCGGGAGCAATCCTGCCCGCAAGACCGCCTGGGATCTGGTGGCGGTGATGAAGGACGGGCGGGTCATCAACATCGACAGCCAGGCCTGCAACCCCATCGCCCGGGAATGGATCGAGCGCGGCGGCTGGGGCGAGGGCGTGACCGGCCTGCGGAGCGAGGTGACCCACGGGGACTCCCGCTACGATTTCGCCTACGAACGGGGCGGACGGCCGGGGCTGATCGAGGTCAAGGGCGTGACCCTCTTTGACGAGGCAGGAACGGCCCTCTTCCCGGACGCGCCCACTCAGCGCGGGGTGAAGCACCTGCAAGGGCTGGCCCGGGCAGCCCGGGAAGGCATGGAATGCGGCGTCTGCTTCGTTATACAGAGGGAGGACGTCAAATGCCTGCGGCCCAATGACGCGACGCACCCCGCCTTCGGGCAGGCGCTGCGGGAGGCGCAGGAGGCCGGGGTACGCATTGTGGCGGCGGTGTGCCGCGTGGCCCCGGAGGGCGCGGAGATCGTGGGGACGGTTCCGGTTTGGCTGTGATGGTCAGCCCGGCAATGCCCCTGATGACGTTGGCAGTCTGTAGGCTCCCCCCTTACCAGCAGTCTGGTCATTGCAGCGGGGCGGGCGACCAATGGTCGCCCCTACAGGGAGCACAGGGGCCTGCGCAACCCAAAGCCTCCCTCCTTGAGGGAGGTGGCATCGCGCTTGCGCGATGACGGTGGGAGCCCGCCGCAGACTTCCTTTGCATGGTCATGCGCGCTGGGAAGCAATCCCTCAGCCCCTTCGGGGCAGCTCCCTTTACACAAGGGAGCCTTTGCTGGCGCCGCAACCTGGCGCGTTCCTTGCCGCTTGCTCGTACTGCCGCAAGAAAACCAGCCAATACCTCCCTGCAAAATACTTTGTTCATCTATCCCCCTGTAAAGGAGCGTCTGCATGAAGCGTTTACTGATCCTGTTGACCCTGCTGGCACTGCTGGCGGCACTCCCTGCCCATGCGGAAGAAACGGTGCTGCGTCCCCAGTGGCGCGTGCCGGATTATGTGACGAAGCTGCTGGAGATCGCAGGGGCCGAGGTGGGCTACAGCGAGGGGCCCCACGGCTACAGCAAATACGGCGAATACTGGGGCGATCCCTATGCCCAGTGGTGCGCCGAGTACCTGTGCTGGTGCGTCGATCAGGTGGACAAGACCCACGGCACCGAGCTTTTGCACAATGTGTATCCCCTCTACTCCGGCCAGAACACCGGTATGCGCTGGTTCATCCGGGAGGGACGCTTCATCGCCCGCAACGGCAACCTGGAAAGCTGGGGCTACCAGTGGATCAAGGGCGCGGAGGAGTTCATCAAGGCCGGCGAGTACATCCCCCAGCCCGGCGACTGGGTGTTCTTCACCTGGACCAGCGACACGGATACCGACCATGTGGCCATGGTGGAATACTGCACGCAGGACGAACACGGCAACGTGTCGCTCCACTGCCTGGAGGGCAACAACCCCAATTCCGTCGCCCGGGTCACCTATGCCATCTCGGACAAGAAGATCCTGGGCTACGGCACGGTGCATGACGTGGCGGACTGGACGATGCGCCAGGGCAACAGCGGCGAAAAGGTGCGCCAGCTGCAGGAGAAGCTGGTCTACCTGGGGCTGCTGCCGGAGGGCAGCGCGGACGGCGTCTACGGCACGGCCACGGCTGACGCCATCACCGGCTTCCAGCAGGCGAACGGCCTGAAGGTGCTGGGCATCGCCAACCTCGAGACCCAGAAGGCCCTGAACAAGGCTTACCAGAAGAAGGTGGATTCCGACCCGGCCATGTGGGCCGTGATCGACGACGAGGACTGGGAGGATTGATCTCCCCGCCCGATACACAAGGAGGCGCGTTCACCATGGATCCGATCTATGTGTGCGGACACAAGAACCCCGACACGGACTCCGTCGTATCCGCGATGGCCTATGCGGCGCTGCACAATGCCCTGGGCGACAACGAGTATGTAGCGGCCATGCTGGGACGCCCCAACGATGAGACGCGCTTCCTGCTGGAGCGCTTCGGCTTTGAGCCTCCCCTGCTGCTGACCACCGTGCGCACCCAGGTACGGGATATCGACTACGACGAGCCCCCGGCCCTGGGCGTGAACGTGCCCGTCAGCCATGCCTGGCAGATCCTGCAGGAGGACGCGAACCTCTCCGCCGTGCCCGTCACCACAGAGGACGGGAAGCTCTATGGCATGATCACCACCGGCAGCATCGCAGAGAGCGACATGCAGTCCATCAGCCAGCCCCGCGTGGAGGACGTGCCGGTATTCAACCTCCTGGCAGCGCTGGAGGGCCACATCCTCAACAACGACGAGGAGGACGTCTTTGACGTCATCTCCGGCGAGGTGGTCATCGCCCTGCCCGGCAGCGGCCTGCATGGGATCAGGGCCGGCAGCATCGTCATCTGCGGCCAGCAGGAGGATGTGGTGGAGGAAGCCATCCGCGTGGGCGCCGCCTGCGTGATCGTCTGCCAGGGCGCGCTGCCCGAGCGCTTCATGGGCATCTCCTCCAGGACCTGCCTGATCGTCACCCCCTGCGACGCCTACCGCGCCGCCAGGATGATCTACCAGTCCATCCCCGTGGGGCGCATCGCCCAGCGGGAGGAGCTGGTGTACTTCCACCTGAGCGATTACATCGACGACGTGCGCGACGCCGTGCTGCAAAGCCGCTACCGCTCCTACCCCATCCTGGATCACCGGGATCGGGTGGTGGGCACCCTGAGCCGCTATCACCTGCTGCGCCCCCGCCGCAAGCGCGTGGTGCTGGTGGATCACAACGAGAAGCGGCAGGCCGTCAGCGGCCTGGAGCAGGCGGAGATCCTGGCCATCATCGACCATCATCGCCTGGCGGACGTACAGACCGGTCACCCGGTTTTTGTGCGCAACGAGCCAGTGGGCTCCACCACGACCATCGTGGCCACCATGTTCCAGGAGCGGGGGCTGATGCCCTCGGAGAAGCTGGCAGGGCTGATGGCCGCTGCGATCCTCTCCGACACGGTGCTGTTCAAATCCCCCACCTGCACGCCCCGCGACAAGCGCATGGCCGAGCGCCTGGCCCGCATCGCCGGCATTGACCTGCAGACCCTGGGCCGGGAGATGTTCTCCGCCGGCATCAGCACGGACAAGCCCGCCGCAGAGCTGCTGCGCACCGACTTCAAGGAGTTCCACATCGCCGGGCACAACCTGGGCGTATGCCAGATCACCAGCCTGGACACGGAGGATATGCTGGGCCGGCTGGAGGAGTTCCTCGCCGCGATGCGGGAGCTGAAGGCCCTGCGCGGCTACGACATGCTGCTGCTGATGCTGACCGACGTGCTGCGCAGCGGTACGGAGCTGCTCTACCTTGGCGAGGAGGAGACCATCTCCCAGGCCTTCAACACCCCGGAGACCGGGACGCATCATGTGTTCCTGCCCGGTGTGGTCAGCCGCAAGAAGCAGATCATCCCCGCCCTGGCGGCGCTTTGGGGGTAAGCCATGGGCTTTGCAAGAAAAACGCTTTGCTGCCTGACGGCGCTGCTGATGTGCCTGCTGCCCGCCCCATCCCTGGCGGAGGGGGTACGCTTTACCCTGCAGGCGGATATCGACCCGGTGCAGCTGCCCCAAAAGCACCGGCAGACCCTGGAGGGCCTCGCCAGTCTGGCGGATGCTGCCGCCCTCGCCGGCACGCTGCAATGGCACGAGGGCTCCTTTGACCTGGAAACGGCCCTCACCCTGGAGGGAGACGGACGCCCGCAGCAAGTCACGCTGCACCTGTACGGGCTGGATTCCCACTGGGGGCTCACCTCCTCCCTTTTGGGGGACGAGACGCTGATGATCAACAACGCGGCGCTGCTGGAATTCGGGATGAAGGCCCGCACCTGGCTGGGGCTTCCGCTGGATCAGGCGGCGCTGCTGCACCCCTACACCCATGCCCACGGCCTGTCGGCGGCACGGCCTTTGCTGGCCCCGCTCCTGCCGGAGGACTGCGCCACATGGGCCCTCTCCCAGGAGGAGCTGAACGCGCTGGCGGAGGAGCTGTATACGCTGTGCTGCGAGGATGCGGCGCTTTCCCGGTATCTGGAGGCCATGGGGCTCCTGGACGGGACGCTGGCCCTGCTGGACGCCCTGACGGCCATGGATACGGGCCTCACCGTGACCCGCACGGAGGATAGCCTCCTGTGGGAGGCAGGGCCGGTGACGCTTCTGTCCCTGAAGGAAAACGAGGGCACCCTGCTGCTGGATGTACAGCTGCCGGTGCTGGGGAGCCTGCACGGGACGTTGCGCCAGGACGCAGGCTTCGCCGCCGGCGCGGTGCGCATCCAGACGGCGGAGGGCAGTACGGAGGCGTCCTTCACGCTGCCCACCAGCCTGGACTGTCCCCTGCTCGGCTTCTTCCTGACGCTGGAGCGCAGCGAAGGCAGCACGACCCGCACCCTCCGCATGGAGGGCGAAAGGCTGGGCAGCGTGTGGATCTTCCGGCTATACGAAGCGCCCTTTGAGTACCCCTGGGCAACGGTCACGGCCACGATGACCCCCTTTGCCCCGGAGGAACCGCCCCGCTACACGCCGGAGATGATCGGCGGGATGAACATCCTGTCGGTGAACGGGGATTCCCTGGCAGCGCTGATGCAGCGCATCCGGGAGCCGCTGCTGAAGGGCGGCTTTGATCTGCTGGTCGCCGCGCCCGCCGATGCGGTGCAGACCCTGATGGATCTGCTGGAGGACGCCGGGGTGATCGACCTGCTGACGGACGCGATGAGCGGAGGATATGGGTACTGAGGGAGTAAAGCTCCAACAATGCACACGCTAAGGTCTCCGACGGCCAGGGGCACATTAACATTCCTCGTCGCTTTCGCCTTCGGCGAACTCCCCACTGGGGAGGCGCTCCAACGGAATGCCCCTGGACCCCGCAAGGGATTTCTCCTAACATCGCTTGCAGCTTTCGCCTGCGGCGAAGTCCCCACCGGGGACGCGCTGCTGCACAATGCCCATTGACCCTTCCCGCGATTGAGATTATTTGTTTCTTTGCAGCTGAGCGCGCGTGGAAATAGAAGGAACGAAATCTTGTGTTCCTTTGTTGCGTACGCTTTGGCTCGGATCCATGAACAAGTTCATGGAGTCCTCGCGTCGCCCAACCTCGTCTTCTCCTCATTTTGTCGTGAGAGGCGGCCCCCACCTGCGGTGGGGTACGGGAGTCACACTTACCATTTAGTCTTTACTTTCTACGAGAGCCAAAACAGGGGCTGCCGCACATCACATGCGGCAGCCCCTTTCATATCCCGTTTACTGCCCAAGGAGCAGCTTCACGTTCTCTTCCGTATAATCATACCACAGGGCGTCCAGCTTGGCCTCATGCTCAGCCAGGAAGGCCTGGTAGGCAGCCTCGTCCGCAGGGGCGCCGTCGACTTCGATGCGCAGCGTTTCCCCGTCAGCGCCCTCAACGGGCTGCACCGAGGCCTGGACGAACCGGTTCCACACCGGCACGCCCTCCACCCAGTCGATCCCGATGGTTCCAACGCCGCCGTCCGTCGCACCGCTGGAAAAGGTATGGCTGCCGTCGTCCTTCAGGCTCAGCAGACCGCGATAGGGCGCCTCCAGCGCCAGCACCTTTCCCTCGCTCCAGAACAGGATGACCAGCTCCTCCGGCTGCGGCAGCTCCAGCACCATGTCGCTCACGCCGTCGCCGTTCATATCCAGCACGGTGAAGCGCACGGGCGTCTGCTGCAGGGTGTACGCGGGAGCATCCCCGGCAGGCATTTCCGCATCGGAGATCGCGCGCACGGCCTGACCGCCCGCCAGCACTTCGGCATAGGCGGCGTTGGCCTGGGTCTGGGGATCTGCCTCCTCCGCCAGGGCGGGACAGACCAGCAGCAATGCCCCCAGGAGCATCGCAAGGATCCTTTTCATAGCTATTTCCTCCTTTCAGGGCCTTGGCCCTACATGGATATAACGCACCGGGGTTTCCTTTTCTTCCCGGCGGCGGAAAGTTCAACCGGATATTCAATCGTACGCTATTGACACCATGCGATCGAACTGTTACAATAGGCTCCGGAGTATAGGGAAAGGAGGATCCCCATGGAGAAACCCATTGCAGGCTACGGCTTTTACATCAAGCGCATTGACATCGCGCTGGAGAAGGAGGCCAACGGCAACCTGCAGCAGCTGAATCTGACCATGCAGCAGAACCGCGTGCTGATCCATCTGGCCCATGCAGAGGAAAACACGCTGTCCCTCAAGGCGCTGGAGGAGCACTTCGGGGCAGCGCAGTCCACGGTGGCGGGGCTGGTATCCCGGCTGGAAAAGAAGGGGCTGGTGAAGGCCCTGAACGATCCGGCCGACAAGCGCGTCAAGCTGGTACGGCTCACGGAGGAGGGCGTCCGCCTTCATGCCCAGGGGCATCAGATGGTGGTGGACTCCGAGGCGCGGCTGACCGCCAACCTCAGCCCGGAGGAAAGGGCATTCTTCCTCACCTGCCTGCAGAAGGTCTACGAGGCAGTCAAGTGACCCATTATATTTTTGAAAGGAAAATGCGTATGATCAAGAAGCTTGCTTCCTATGTGAAGCAGTACAAGCGGTCGGCGCTCCTCACCCCCCTGTGCGCAGCAGGCGAGGTGGTGATGGAGGTGCTGATCCCGCTGGTGATGGCAGAGCTGATCAACCAGGGCATCGAGCCGGGCGACATGAACGCGCTGATCAAGTACGGCCTGCTGATGATGCTGCTGGCTCTGGTGAGCCTGTTCTTCGGCGTGGCCTGCGCCCATCTGGCCAGCCATGCCTCCACCGGCTTTGGCGCAAACCTGCGCAGGGCCATGTATGAGAATATTCAGAGGTTCTCCTTCGCCAACATCGACAAGTTCTCCACCGCGGGCCTTGTCACCCGTCTGACCACGGATGTGACCAACATCCAGAACACCTTCCAGATGATCACCCGCATTGCCGTTCGCGCGCCGCTGACGCTGCTGTTCTCGCTCATCGCGGCGATCTCCAAGAGCTGGCGGCTGTCCATCGTGTTCCTGGTGGCGCTGGTGTTCCTGGGCATCACCCTGCCGCTGATCATCGGCAAGGTGTCAAAGCTGTTCAGCCAGGTGTTCAAGAAGTACGACGCGCTGAACGCCTCCGTGCAGGAGAACGTCAAGGGCATCCGGGTGGTGAAGGCCTTTGTGCGCGAGGAGCATGAGGCGGAGAAGTTCCGCGAGGCCAGCGGCGGCGTATACAAGCTCTTCGTGAAGGCGGAGAACATCATCGCCCTCAACGGCCCGATCATGATGGGCACGGTGTACACGGTCATCCTGCTTTTGTCCTGGTTCGGCGCCAAGATGGTATGTACGCCTGAATCCGGTCTGCTGGTGGGCGACCTGAGCGCCATGTTCTCCTACGTGATGTCCATCCTGATGAACCTGATGATGCTGTCGATGATCTTCGTCAACCTGACGATGACCGCCGCCGCCGGCAAGCGCGTGATCGAGGTGCTGGATGAGCAGCCCTCCATCACCGACCCGGAGCAGCCCCTGACCACCGTGGCGGACGGCTCCATCGACTTCAACAATGTCCACTTCAAGTACCATACCGACGGCTCCGGCGACGATATCCTCGAAGATATCGACCTGCACATCAGATCCGGCGAGACCATCGGCGTCATCGGCGGCACAGGCTGCGGCAAGACCACGCTGGTGAGCCTCATCAGCCGCCTGTACGACGTGACGGAGGGCTCCGTGTGCGTGGGCGGTAAAGATGTGCGCGCCTACGAGATCGAGGCATTGCGCGACCAGGTGGCCGTGGTGCTGCAGAAGAACGTGCTCTTCTCCGGCACGATCCTGGACAACCTGCGCTGGGGCAAGGCGGATGCGACCCTCGAAGAATGCCAGGCCGTCTGCCGCCAGGCCTGCGCGGATGAATTCATCGAGAAGATGCCCGACAAGTACGACACCTTCATCGAGCAGGGCGGCACGAACGTCTCCGGCGGCCAGAAGCAGCGCCTGTGCATCGCCCGCGCGCTGCTCAAGCAGCCCAAGGTGCTGATCCTGGACGACTCCACCTCCGCGGTGGATACCGCCACGGACGCCAAGATCCGCCGCGCCTTCAGGGAGGCCATCCCCGGCACGACGAAGATCATCATCGCCCAGCGCATCGCCTCCGTGCAGGATGCGGACCGCATCATCGTCATGGAGGACGGGCGCATAGCCGCCTTCGATACCCATGAGAGGCTGATCGAAACCAGCGACATTTACCGCGAGATCTACGAGACGCAGACCAGCGGCTCCGGCGATTTCGACGAGACGAACTCCGACAAGGATATCGAGGTTTACGATATCAACAAGTCAACCAAGGTCAAGGTCGCAGAGGCGGCTTTCATGCCGAATCCGGCCGCAGCCGAAAAGAAATCCCGCAGGCGTAAGGAGGTGCGCAAGCTATGATGGGTCCCGGTCGCCGCGGCGCGCCCCGGCCGCCCATGTCCCTCAAGGGGCAGGGCAAGCTGCTCATGCGCGTGCTGAAATTCATCATGCAGAACTACGGTCTGCGCTTCCTGGTCGTGCTGGCGTGCATCCTCGTCACCGCCCTTTGCACCCTTCAGGGCACCCTGTTCACCAAGGAGCTGATCGACGTCCACATCAAGGGCATCCTGGCAGGCACCAGCACCTTTGAGGCCCTCGGGGCACGGCTGCTGCGCCTGGCGGGCATCCTCGCCATCGGCATCGCCAGCTCCTACCTGCAGCAGCGGATCATGGTCGTCATCACCCAGGGCTCCATGCTCAAGATCCGCAACGAGCTCTTCACGAAGATGGAGGAGCTCCCCATCAAGTACTTCGACACCCATTCTCACGGCGATATCATGTCCGTGTACACCAACGACGTGGACACCATGCGTATGCTGATCGGCCAGAGCCTGACCCAGCTGGTCAACTCCGCCGTCACGCTGGTGACCACCTTCGTCAGCATGATCCTGCTCTCCCCCATCATGACGGTTCTCTCCATCGTGCTGGTGACGCTGACCATGCTCATCTCCGGTAAGCTGGTGGGTATGTGCGGCAAGTTCTTCATCGCCCAGCAGGAAAACCTGGGCAAGCTCAACGGCTACATCGAGGAGATGACCACCGGCCAGAAGGTCGTGAAGGTCTTCTGCCATGAGGATAAGGCGCAGGAGGGCTTCGATGAGCTGAACGAGAAGCTCCGCGCTTCCGCCCACGAGGCCAATCGCTGGTCCAACACCATGGGCCCGATCAACAACAACCTCGGCCACATCTCCTACGTCATCTGCTCCATGGTGGGCGCGGCCCTGGCCATCCTCTCCGGCAACACGCTGATGACCCTGGGCACCCTGGTGTCCTACCTGAGCCTGAACCGCAACTTCACCCAGCCCATCACCCAGGTGACCCAGCAGATGAACGCCATCATCATGGCCCTGGCCGGCGCGCGCCGCGTGTTCGACCTGATGGACGCGGAGCCCGAAAAGGACGAGGGCTATGTGGAGCTGGTCAACGCAATCGAAAACGAAGACGGCACCCTCACCGAGACCGACAAGCGCACCGGCGTCTGGGCCTGGAAGCATCCCCACCAGGCGGACGGCACCGTCACCTACCGCAGGGTGGAGGGCGGCGTGGTCTTTGACGACGTGGACTTCGGCTACAATGACGAAAAGCAGGTGCTCTTCAACATCTCCATGTACGCCATGCCCGGCCAGAAGATCGCTTTCGTGGGCGGCACCGGTGCAGGCAAGACCACCATCACCAACCTGATCAACCGCTTCTACGATATCCAGGACGGCAAGATCCGCTACGACGATATCAACATCAACAAGATCAAAAAGGACGACCTGCGGCGCAGCCTTGGCATGGTGCTGCAGGAGACCCACCTCTTCACCGGCACGGTGCTGGACAACATCCGCTACGGCAAACTGGACGCCACGGACGAGGAGTGCATCGCTGCGGCAAAGCTGGCCAACGCGGACGGCTTCATCCGCAAGCTGCCCGATGGCTACAACACGATGCTCACCGGCGACGGCTCGAACCTCTCCCAGGGACAGCGGCAGCTGCTGGCCATCGCCCGGGCAGCCGTGGCAGATCCGCCCTGCCTGATCCTGGACGAGGCGACCTCCTCCATCGACACCCGCACCGAGACCCTCGTGCAGCGCGGCATGGACGCCCTCATGCACGGCCGCACCACCTTCGTCATCGCCCACCGGCTGTCCACGGTCAAGAACTCCGACTGCATCATGGTGCTCGAGCAGGGCCGCATCATCGAGCGCGGCACCCATGACGACCTGATCGAGCAGAAGGGCAAGTACTACCAGCTCTACACCGGCAACGCCATCCAGGCGTAAACCGGCATGCAAAGAAGGCTCCCCGCAGGCACTGGATATCCAGCCCTGCAGGGAGCCATTTCTATGCCGGGGGCTCAGGCGAGCTCCGCGCGCATCTTCATCCGGAATACCGCGCTCGCCAGCAGCACCAGCACCGCCGCGCTGCCCGTGACCACAAGGATCGGCAGCCAAAGCGCATCCGCTGTGACGTTCAGCTGCATCGCCGCCCGCACGGCCTTCGTGCAGTAATGGAAGGGCAGACACTGGCTGATCTTCAGCAGCACACCGCCCGCAGCCTGAGCATCAAACCAGATAGAACCCAGGAAGGAGCCCAGGGAAATGACGATGGAACACAGGCCCGGCGCTGCCTTCTCATTGAAAAGCGTGCCGAAGAGCAAGCCAAAGGCAATGAACAGCACCGCCGAGGGCAGGAGCGCTGCCAGCGACAGCGCCAGGCCGCCAATGGAGAGCGCCGTGCCGGTCAAAAGGGAAACGAGCAGGGAGCACAGGCCGATCAGCAGCCCCTGCGCCAAGGCGATCACCAGCATGGGCAGGATGTAGCCGCAGGTGAAATCAAGGGAGGTCATGGGGCTGGCGTACATGCGCATCAGGAAGGCGCCGCTGCGATCCTTCGCCACAGTGATGGCAGTAAAGAGCATCACGAACATCTGCCCGAAAACCGCGATGCCGCCGGCCAGATTGTCGATGCGGAAGATGGTCATGCCGGCCTGGGGCGGGATGCTCCTGTCCACCAGCGTCATGATCACGAGCATCACCAGGGGGAAGCCCACACAGAAAATGTAGCTCAGCGGATCGCGCAGGATCTCCTTGCCGTTGCGCACCGCAAAGGCGCTGATTTTATTCATTGCCCTTCATGCTCCTTTCCGCAATGGTCACGAAGGCCTCCTCCAGGCCGGTCTTGCCGGTCTCCGCCTCCAGCTGCGCCAGGGTGCCGCAGGCCGCGAGCCGGCCGCCCACCATCACGCCGATGCGATCCGCCAGCTGCTCCGCTTCCTCCATGTAATGGGTGGTCAGCAGGATGGTGATCTTCCCCTTCAGGCCCCCGATGACCCGCCACAGCTCGCGCCGGGCCAGCACGTCCAGGCCCAGGGTGGGCTCATCCAGGAAGAGCACCCGCGGGCCGCCGATGAGCGCCATGGCGATGGACAGGCGGCGCTTCCAGCCGCCGGAAAGCGTGCGTGCCCGGCTGGAGGCGACCTCCTCCATGCCGAACTGCCCCAGCAGCTCCTCCGTGCGGCGCTGTGCCTCCTGCTTGCCAAAGCCGTAGACCTGCGCCACGAACATCAGGTTCTCCCGCACGGTCAGGTTCTCTGCCACAGCCGTATCCTGGGGGGAGATGCCGATCAGCTCCTTTACCGCCGCGCTTTCCTGCTGGCAGGAGTGGCCGCAGATGCTGCATTCGCCCTCCGTCGCCGCGGAGAGGCAGGTCAGCATCCGGATGGTGGTCGTTTTGCCTGCGCCGTTCACGCCCAGGAGCGCATACAGCTCTCCCTCGGGTACGGTCAGTTCAAGGCGGTTGACCGCTGTTTTGGGGCCGAAGCGCTTCGTCAGCCCCTTTGCTTCAATCGCATTCATATCCTCTGCTCCTCATTCGTATTGCGGGACGCAATCATCGCGGACATGTCGCCGCCCATAGCACCCATGTTCACCAGGGCAATGCCCTTCTCCGTATCCGCCAGCACCAGCACCATGCAGCCCGGCTTCAGGCCAAAGCTCTCGCGCACATTGGCCGGCAGGGTGATCTGGCCCTTCTCATTCATGCGGACGCAGCCGCACATCCGCCGGCCGTCCAGGGTCGCTTCCTGCGTGAGCCCGCGCGCCAGCAGCTCCAGCGATACGCCGAAGAGATCCGCCAGGCGGATGCAGCTGTCAATGTCCGGCAGCGTGTCGCCCTTCTCCCATTTGGCGATCGCCTGCCGGGATACGCCGATGCGCTCGGCCACTTCCTCCTGGGTCATGCCATGCTGCGTGCGCAGGAGCTTGATCTGATTCATGACTGTCGTCATACCGTTCACCTCACATTTGCATTATACATTTTCATCCATCCGTTTTCAATCAAGGAAAACGAACATCCATGTAACGATTTGTAGCATTTTCGGAATTATTCCACGGATCGCATCAAAAACGCCCCGCCGCCGCAGCGGTGGAGCGATGCGTATTCCGTTTACTCCTCCCCGATCCATTCGCCGTCAAAAACGAACTTCGCCGGGCCCTCCTGGTACACATGGCCGTCTGCGAAGGACCAGTCCAGTTCGAGGCTGCCGCCCAGCAGATCCATCGTGACCTGGCGGTTGGCACGGCCGGTCAGGACGGCTGCCACCAGGGATGCGCACGCGCCGGTACCGCAGGCCATGGTTTCGCCGGAGCCGCGCTCCCATACCCGCATACGCAGATGGCCGCGGTCGATCACCTGCACGAACTCGATATTCGCCCGCTTGGGGAAGATGGGGTGATTCTCCAGCAGGGTGCCGATCTGCTCCACGTCCACCAGGTCGGGATCCTTCACGAACACGATGCAGTGGGGGTTGCCCATGGAGACACAGTGCAGCTCATACGTTGCCGCGCCCACCTGCAGGCGGTAGCCCATCACCATTTCGCCGGGCAGGTCCACCGGGATCAGCTCAGGCCGCAGCTCCGGGGCGCCCATGTCCACCCGGACGGTCTTTACCTTGCCGTCCTGCACATTCAGCTCCAGCTGTTTCAGGCCGCCGCCGGTCATCAGGCTGACGGTGGTCTTGTCCGTCAGGCCGCGATCATACACATACTTGCCGATGCAGCGCACGCCGTTGCCGCACATCTCGCTCTCCGAGCCGTCTGAGTTGTACATCTTCATGGCGAAATCCGCCACGTCGCTGGGGCAGATCAGGATCAGGCCGTCGCTGCCCACGCCGTAATGCTGCCGGCTCATCTTCACCGCCAGCGCTGCCGGATCGTCGATGTGCTCCTCAAAGCAGTTGACATACACATAATCATTGCCGATGCCGTGCATCTTGGTAAAGCGCATACGCTTGCCTCCTCATGACGAATCAGGCTCCATTATAGCGGATTTTGCCCCGTTCGTAAAGGAATATGCAGGGGCATTTCTGCTTTCTTTTTGTTCTTGCTGCGCAAAGAAAAAGCAGAGGAATCACTCCTCTGCCTCACATTATGTAAGATTGCCGCTGACGGATACCAGTACCTGCTCCTCCAGCTGGGGCGGCGTGTCCTCCCCGGCTGTCTGGGCCCGGCGGAGCTGACTGCTGAGCTCCTGCAGGCGGCTGATGCGGTTCTGCACGCGCATACCCGTCATCGCCCGGGACTTATAGCGGTCGAACAGGGCGCGCACGCCCATGGTGACGGGAATGGCGGCAGCGAAGCCTGCGCTGGCGGCCACCAGACCGCCCACGCCCATCGCCACGCCGGTTTTGGCCATACGGAAGGCGCCGTCCTGCATCCCGTTTGCGGTGGGCTTGAGGCCCAGCACGACCTTCGAGCCCTCCTGGACGGCAATGATCACAAAGGGCAGCGCGCCGCACACGGTTCCGCTCAGCTCCGCCAGAAGACCCGTTTCCTCCAGCAGGCCGGTCTCCACCACCAGCTCGTCCACATAGGTCAGGCCCGTGGCAATCGCATCCACCACGGTATCCCGCTGGCGCTTCTTATATCCATCCAGTATTTCCTGATAGGTTTTCATGGGTACCTCCCGGTAATTCCATCAGACAAAGAGCTTCACCAGCGTAACGACCAGAACCGTCAAGCAGATCATGCCCGTCAGGAGCGTCACGCGGCCCAGCAGATCGCCGCTGAAAAGGCTGCGCAGCGTATGCTTCTCCGGCTTCTTTGCCGCCTGCTTTTCAAGAGCTGCGATCCGCTTGGATAGTTCCTCCAGCCGGCGGGCGGTGTCCCGGGCGTTCTCGTCCAGCTGGCGCTCCAGCACCTCATAATCCTGGGCGGTGCGGCCGCGATCCTTCTCCGACTGCTGGATCAGCCCGTCCACAGCCTTGCGCAGGCGCGCCTGATCCTCACACAGGCCCTCGGCCACCAGCGTCATCTCCTGGGTAAACTGCTCCACCAGCTCGCTCGTGCTGTCGCCCTTGACGACCTTCAGCGCCTGATCCCACAGGGACGGCCTGGATACAGCCTTTTCTTCAGCCATTGCTCTTCACCCCTTATTGATCTATTATAGCACATTCAGCCGCCCGCGGGAAGTCCTTTTGCAGTTTTCGTTCATTTCTAATCCTGATGGATGTGGTTTTTGTGCCGGATGTCGGGCAAATTCCCCATGAATTCTTGACAGGGCCGGAAAAGCATGTTAAGATAGAACCAATATTGGTAACGTTTCCGGCATTGATACCGGCAGGGTTTCCAGTTCAGGAGAGAGCGCCATGAAGATATACACCATCAAGGACATCGCCCGCAAGGCAGGCGTGAGCGTGACCACCGTATCCCGCGTGCTCAACAAGCGGCCGGACGTCAATCAGGCCACCCGGGAGAAGGTGGAGCGCGTGATGGCGGAATGCCGCTTTGTCGGCAACGCCAACGCCCGGGGCCTCAAGCAGCCTGACGGCGACCTGATCGCCATCATCCTGCGCGGCAGGGAGAACCCCTTCCTCAATGCGCTGGCAGAGGCGATGCTGGCCCACACCCAGGGGCTGAAGGCTGCCTTCCTGACCGAGTTCGTGGATGAGGAGGCAGACGAATTCCAGGCTGCCCTGCGCCTCTCCCATGAGAAGCGGGTGAAGGGCTTCATCTTCGTCGGCGGACGCATCGACGAGCGCGCCCAGGTGCTTTACGATATGGACGCACCGATGGTCTTCACCACCATCAGCGCTGAAAAGAGCGAGCTGCTGCGGGCCGCGAGCGTGTACATCGACGACCGGGCCATGGGCCGCCAGGCCATGCAGACCCTGCTGGACGCGGGACACAGGCGCATCGCCATCTTCGGCGGCATCCGCCAGGGCGACGACGGCTTTGCCAAGCGTTATGCCGGCGCGATGGACGCCCTGCAGGACGCGGGAATCCCCTTCGAGGAGGATCGCTTCGTGCAGACCCGCTTCACCCTGAGCGGCGCATATGAATCCGCCAGCGCCTTCTTTGCGCAGAAGCCTGACACGACGGCGGTCTTTGCCATGTCGGACACGGTGGCCATCGGCGTCATCCGTGCGCTGAAGGACATGGGCAGACGCGTGCCGGAGGACGTGAGCATCGTGGGCTTTGACGGCATCGAGATGGGCAAGTTCTTCGTCCCCCGCCTCACCACGGTCGAGCAGCCGGTGGACGATATCGCCCGCGAAAGCGTGCAGCTGCTGATGGATATGCTGGAAAACGGCGAGGCTCCACGCCATGTGGTGGTCGAGGCCAGGCTGCAGAAGCGGGAATCCGTGCTGTGAGGCTGGTATAGGCCGCGAATAATTTGCCAACACTACTTCCTGCCAGCAGGAAATTCGCAATCTTTGCAGAATCTTTTACGGAGAGCGGGTACACAGCCCGCTTTCCTTTCACAGGTTATCGGAATCGTTTCCATAGCACATACAGAATCCAGAAAGGATGGATACTACATGCGTAAAAGCGGCATCCTGTTGCATATCTCTTCCCTGCCCGGCCCCGGCGGCATCGGCGCCATGGGCAAGGAAGCCTACGCCTTTGCGGATTTCCTGAAGAAGGCCGGCATGTCCGTGTGGCAGGTGCTCCCCATGGGCCCCACCGGCTACGGCGAGAGCCCCTACCAGTCCACCAGCGTGTACGCGGGCAACCCCATGCTCATTTCCATTGAGAAGATGGCGGAGGACGGCCTGGTCACGCTGAATGATAGCGACGTGTTCGTGCCCGCCCAGGACGAGAAGGTCGAGTTTGACGCGGTGCGCCAGAACAAGGAGGCGCTGCTGCGCCGGGCCTTCGAGCAGAGCGAAGGCAAGCTGAAGGCGGAGATCGCCGCCTTCGTGCAGGAGAATGACTGGGCGGAGGACTTCGCCCTCTTCACCGCCGTCAAGCGCCACTTCAACTCCGTCATGTGGACGCAGTGGGGCGATAAGGACATCATCCTGCGCAAGCCCGAGGCGGTGAAGAAATACCGCGAGATGCTGGATACCGAGGTGCGCTACCACCTGTTCTGCCAGTATGTGTTCTTCCAGCAGTGGTATGCCCTCAAGCGCTACTGCAACGGCCTGGGCATCGAGCTGTTCGGCGATATGCCCATCTACTGCGCCGAGGACAGCGCCGATACCTGGACGCATCCCGAGGTGTACCAGCTGGACGAGAACCGCATCTCCACCAACGTTGCGGGCGTGCCCCCGGACTGCTTCTCCGAGGACGGCCAGCTGTGGGGCAATCCCCTCTACGACTGGAACCGCCTGTACTTCCGCCAGTACGACTGGTGGGTCGACCGTATGCGCGCCATGAGCAAAATGTACGACCTGGTGCGCGTGGATCACTTCATCGGCTTTGCGAACTATTACTCCATCCCCTACGGCTCCAAGACCGCCAAGACGGGCGAATGGATCGTCGGCCCGGGCAAGAAGCTGTTCATCCAGCTGAAGAAGGAGATCCCCGGCCTGAACGTCATCGCCGAGGATCTGGGCGTGCAGAACCAGCGCGTGCGAGACCTTCTGGCCTTCGTGGGCTATCCGGGCATGAAGGTGGCGACCTTCGGCTTCGGCGGCGGCGGTGATGACGATGCGAACCAGCATTATCCCGGCAACTGGACGGAGAACTACGTCGCCTACACCGGCACCCACGACAACGATACCACCATCGGCTGGCTGAACACCATGGACAAGGCGACCATCAACGCTGCCAAGGCCTACCTGGGCGACTTTGAGACCGCCGAGGAGGGCGTGGAGCTCTTCATGGCCTGCGTGCTCAACGGCCGCTGCAACACGGCGATGCTGCCCATGCAGGACATTCTGCACCTGGGCGGCGAGGCCCGCATGAACCTGCCCGGCTCCACCGGCGGCAACTGGGCCTGGCGCATGAAGCCCGGCGCGGCGGATGATGCGCTGGCCGAGCATCTGCATGAAATGAATGTCAAGGCGAAGCGCATCTGATGAATTCTTAATTCTTAATGCTTAATGCTTAATTGAGCTACTGAGCCAGAACCACATTCCAAATTAAGAATTAAGAATTAAGCATTAAGCATTCAAAAAAACCTGGAGGGATTTTCTTATGTTGACCGCATCCCAGCTTCTTACGCAGGCTGAGTCCCTGCTGATGATGAACGACCATACCACGCTGGAAAAGGCCAGCGCCACCCAGCTGCACAACGCGCTGTCCACCGCTGCGATGATCGCCCTGTCTCCCCTGTGGGCCAAGTGCGAGGAGGTGCGCAGCGGCAAGCGCCAGGCGTACTACATGTCCTCGGAATACCTGATGGGCCGCATGGTGTACAACAACCTGTACTGCCTGGGCTATCTGGACGAGGTGAAGACCCTGCTCGCCGAGCGCGGGGTGGACATCGCCTTGATGGAGGATATCGAGGACGACGCCTTTGGCAACGGCGGTCTGGGCCGCCTGGCGGCGTGCTTCCTGGACAGTGCCGTCACCATCGACGTGCCGCTGACCGGCTATGGCCTGCGCTACAAGTACGGCCTGTTCAAGCAGAGCTTTGAGGACGGCCGGCAGGTGGAGGCCCCCGACGACTGGGCCCGTTTCGGCGACCCGTGGAGCATCCGCCGGCTGGATCAGTCCGTGATCGTCAAAATGGCCACCGGCGACGTGCGGGCCGTGCCCTATGACATGCCCATCGTCGGCTATGGTGCAAAGAACATCGGCACGCTGCGCCTGTGGCAGACCGAGCCGATCAAGGCGGTCGACTTCTTCCAGTTCAACGAGCAGCGCTACGAGCAGGCTGCCGCCGACCGCAACCGCGCCGAGGACATCGTCAAGTTCCTCTACCCCAACGATTCCCGCCGCGAGGGCAAGCAGATGCGCATCAAGCAGCAGTATGTGCTGGTGAGCGCCTCCCTGCAGGATATGCTGCGCGCCTACAAAGAGCGCCACGGCAGCGACTATGCCTGGTTCGTTGAGGAGCACGCGGTGCAGCTGAACGACACCCACCCCGTGATGGCGATCCCGGAGCTGATCCGGCTGCTGATGGAGGAGGGCTTCTCCTTCGAGGACGCCTTCCAGACCGCCAGCAAGGTTTTCGCGTACACCAACCACACCGTGATGCAGGAGGCCCTGGAAAAGTGGGACGCCGCGCTGATGGCCTCCGTCTGCCCGGACGTGGTGAATATCATCAAGCAGATCGACAAGCGGTTCAAGGCGGAAATGGCCGAGAAGGGCTTCGAGGTGAAGCCCACCCGCTGCATCCTTTGGGAGAACCAGATCCACATGGCGCAGCTGGCGGTGTATGCCTCCTTCGCTACCAACGGCGTGGCGGCCATCCACTCCGAGATCCTCAAGGCTGACGTGTTCGCCGACTGGTATGCGGTGTACCCCGAGCGCTTCCAGAACAAGACCAACGGCATCACCCAGCGCCGCTGGCTGGGCCTGTGCAATCCGGAGCTGGTGAAGCTGATCGAGAACAAGATCGGCAACGGCTTCCTGACCGATCTGTACGAGCTGGAGAAGCTCAAGCCCTTCATCGACGATCAGCTGGCGGAGGATTTCATCGCCGTCAAGCGGGAGAAGAAGGAGCAGCTGGCTGCGGATATCCTCAAGCACGAGGGCGTGCAGCTGGACCCCGATATGATCTTCGATGTGCAGGTCAAGCGCCTGCATGAGTACAAGCGCCAGTTCATGAACGTGCTGTCCATCCTGAACATCTACTACAAGCTCAAGGATGGCAGCCTGACCGACTTCACTCCCACCGCCTACATCTTTGGCGCGAAGGCCGCCGCCGGCTATGCCCGCGCCAAGGCTGTCATCTACCTCATCAACCAGATCGCCGACATGGTCAACAATGACCCGGAAACCAGCCATCTTTTGAAGGTGGTATTCGTGCAGAACTACAACTGCTCCTGGGCGGAGAAGATCATCCCGGCGGCGGATGTGTCCGAGCAGATCTCCCCTGCCGGCACCGAGGCCAGCGGCACCGGCAACATGAAGCTGATGCTCAACGGCGCTGTGACCCTGGGCACCTTCGACGGCGCGAACGTGGAGATCGTCGAGCAGGCGGGCCGGGAGAACAACTACATTTTCGGCGCGACGGTGGACGAGATCAACGAGCTGAAGCCCCACTATGATCCCCGCGTCATTTACCGCGAGAATGCGGACGTGACCCGCGTGCTGGACGCGCTGGTGAACGGCACGTTCAAGGACGAGGACGGTGCGATCAAGGAGCTGGTTTCTTCGCTCCTGGTGGGCGCCAGCTGGCATCAGCCGGATCATTACTTTGTGCTGCACGATTTTGCGTCGTACATGGATGCGAAGCTGCGCTGCAACCGGGAGTACACGGATCGCATCGGGTTTGCGAAGAAGTGTCTGTACAATGTGGCGAGCGCGGGCAAGTTTTCTTCGGATCGCACGATCCGTCAGTATGCGGATGAGATCTGGCGGGTCTAAGTCCAGGTACAGAACGCGAAGCGCAAAGGGTTAAGGGGTGAAGCCCCTTACGGGGTGGAGGGGCGCGGAGCCCCTCCCCGTCGGAGACCCCGGGCCGCAGCCCCAACCCCCACGCGCCTTTTCCGAATCCAAAGGATTCGGAAAACAGCTCACGAACCCCCAAGGAACCAACCACCACTCCCCCATCACGGGGGAGTTTTTTGTGTCCAATTTTCGTCCCGGGCATACCCTGAAAGCGACGGCAGGGCACATCCTCATTCCGCCCTGACCCGAAAGGATGTGAACCATGCCTGAAGCGCATTACCTCGAAATCTCGGGGCTGTCGAAGCGGTTCGGCAGCGGCGAAAATGCGGTCGCAGCCATCGAGGACGTCTCCTTCACCCTCGATGAAGGCCGCTTCCTCTCCATCCTCGGCCCCAGCGGCTGCGGGAAATCCACCCTGTTCAATATCATCGCCGGACTCATGGCGCCGGATGCGGGCAACGTGACCCTCATGGGCCAGTCCATCCTGATGCGCCCCGGCCAGACAGGCTACATGCTGCAAAAGGATCTGCTGCTACCCTGGCGCACGGTGGCAGATAACATCACCCTCTCCCCCACGCTGCATGGCGTCAGGGGCAAAAAAGCCCTGCAAAACGCCATGCCCGACGCCAAGGCCTGCGGCCTGGAGGGAATGCTGCACCGCCGACCTGATGAGCTCTCCGGCGGACAGCGTCAGCGGGCCGCGCTGGTGCGGACGCTGCAAACCGGCAAGCCGCTGCTCCTTTTGGATGAGCCTTTCGGAGCCCTGGACGCGATCACCCGCCTCCACCTGCAGGAGCTGCTGACAGGCGTGTGCATGAAGAAGCACAAGACCGTGCTGTTCGTGACCCATGACGTGGATGAGGCGCTGCTGCTGTCGGATGAGATCCTGGTGATGGGCAGCAAGCCCGGTCGGATCATCGGGCATTATCAGCTGCCGCAGGAGAAGCCCCGCACGCTGAAAACGCTGGCACTGCCCCGGCTGGTGGAGCTCAAAGGCGAGATCATGGCACTGCTGGATCAGGAGGTGAAGCGGTATGCGAAAGCGCAATAAGCCCCTGTCGATGACCGTGATCAGCCTGTGGCGCTGGGGATTGCTGCTGGCGCTGGTGCTGCTGTGGGAGCTGGGCAGCCGCCTGGGATGGATCGACCCGTTTTTCTTCTCCCGGCCCAGCCAGATCTGGGAGACGGCGGTGGTCAAGTGGCAATCGGGCCAACTGTGGCGGGATATTGCCTATACCGGCTCCTCCACGCTGCTGGGGTTCGTGGTGGGCACGGTCACCGGCAGTGCGGTCGGGCTGCTGTTCTGGTTCTCCAGGCGGGTGGCGCTGGTGGCGGAGCCGTGGATGATCGTGCTGAACGCGCTGCCGAAGCTGGCGCTGGCGCCGGTGCTGGTGATCTGGTTCGGCATCGGGTTTTCCTCCAAGGTGGTGCTGGCCTTCCTGATGACGGTGGTGGTGGCAGCCATGTCCGCCTACGGTGGCGTGCAGAGCGTCGATCCGGCGCTGGAGACGCTGATGATCTCCCTGGGTGCCAAGCGGCGGCAGATCTTCACCCGGCTGGTGGTGCCCACGGCCATGCCCTCGGTGATCACGGGCCTGCGGGTGAATATCGCCCTGGCGATGGCCGGCTCCATCGTGGGCGAATTCATTGCATCAGACCGGGGTCTGGGGCGTATGATTGTGTACGCCGGTACGACGTTCGACCTTAAGCTGGTCTGGGTCGGCGTGGTGGTGCTGTCCATGCTGAGCATCCTGATGTATGCAGGCGTGGTGCTGCTGGAGAAGCTCCTCCTCATGCACTGGACAACACGCAAGCCGGACAAATCATAGCGGAGGCGATTCCAATGAACCGAAAGCTCATTTCCCTGCTGCTGGCACTGATGCTGCTGTGCGCCCCTGCCGCCCTGGCGGAGGAGGCACTGCGGCCCATCACCGTCTCGGAGCCCGTGCATCTCATCGGTTACCTGCCGCTGTATGTGGCCATCCATGAAGGCTTCTTTGCAGAAGAGGGCCTGGACGTGACCGTTGTGCAGGCCACCGGCGGCGCCCATGTGACGGCCGTGGTCTCCGGCGACGCCTTCGCGGCCATCGGCGGCGTGGACAGCTACAACTTCGCCAACCAGGGCAACGCCGACCCAATCCGGGCCATCGTCAACTGCGTCAATCGCGCCAATGTGTACCTCTTTGCCCGCAAGGGCCTCGCGCCGGCCTCGGACAGCGATGCGGACATGGCCGAGTTCCTCCGGGGCAAGGTGATCGTGGCCGGGCGTTACGGCGGCTCCCCCAACGTGCTGACGCGGTATCTGGTCAAATCCGTGGGGCTTGATCCGGATACGGACGTGGTGCTCTCCGAAAACGCAGACGCCTCCACCGTGACCGCCATGCTCCAGTACGGCCAGGGCGACATCGGCAATGGCGGCGAGCCTCAGATCTCCGAAGGCGTGACGGCAGGCATCTTCGAGGAGCCCTTCGTGAAATTCCCCGACCTGGGGGACTACGCATACTCCGTCATCGGCGTGAAGCAGTCCACCATTGACAACGATCCGGAGACCTGCGAGGCCTTCGTCCGGGCGATGCTGCGGGCGCTGGCCGTCGTGCAGACTGACCGCGCCGTAGCCGAGCGGGTGCTGGAGAAGGAGTTCCCCACCCTGACCGCGGAAGGCCGCAAGGCTGCCCTTGACCGCGCATACGAGGATCATCTCTGGAGCGAAGACGGCTTCATCTCCCAACAGGCCGTGGATACCTGCATGGAGGCAACCATCGTTTCGGGCCTCTTTGACGGGGAATACGATTATGACAAAATGGTCGATATGCAGTTTGTTGAGAAGCTCAGCGCAGATTTCGCCGCCTGCGAGGGCTGCAGCTGCGAGGAATGCACAGCCAAATAAATACCCTAAAGGCCGCCGGAGCAGTTCTCTTGCCCCGGCGGCCTGTGTGTGCCGGGAAAACGCGTCAGTCAGAGCATTCCACCACTCTGTTCATATCCTCGCCCTCGACCGCAACAACAAGTTTTGCATATTTCTATTAACGTATTGACATTTGTTTGCATTTGTTGTATTCTGAATGCGACTCATTGATCGTCTAAAGCTGTCCATTGGATGATGATCGATAAATGAAAGAGAGGTATCACAAATGAAAAAGCTGTCGATCCTGCTGCTGTGCCTGCTGCTTCTGCTTCCTGCCGTTTCCCTGGGCGAAGCCGGAACGCGGATCGTCGAATTTGATGATTTTACGCTGACTGTCAGCGAAAGCGATCTTCTCCTGACGGGTGAAGACGCCGGTATTGAGAATCTCTTCAAGGTTTTCCCCCATCATGACGCAGAAGCGGCTGCACATCCCAACATCATCGCGCGGTGGACCGAGCAGGATCTAAGCGGCATGAATGACACGGAAGCGATCGACTTTTGCTACGGTGATATGCAGGCGGCCATCCAGAGCCTGACCGCTCAGAATCTGACCGTATCCAACGAACAGATGCTCCGGGCAGAACTGGACGAGGAGACCGGCGCGATCACTGTGCTTTACAGCCTTGACGTTGACACCGCGGCATTGGGGCAGGACATGACGATGACCGTCTACATGGGCTGCCGGTATGTCCCGCTGGGTGAAAAGGGCACCTATTACTTCACGCTCGGCTGCTCTTCGGCAGAAGAGGCCAAGGCGCTGCTTGCCTACCTCGACAACAGCCTTGTCATCAGGAAGTAAAACGGAAACAGGATCGGAGTTTTCCCGATTCGTCAAAGAGGCCGCCGGAGCAGTTCATTTGCTCCGGCGGCCTCGCTGTATTCACTTCCGTTTACTTTCCGCCAAAGAGATTGCCGATCACGTCCTCCAGCACATCGCCGACCATCCCGCCAAGGTCCGCGCCCTCGCCCTTGAGGAGGGACATGGCCTTCTTCTTCGTGTCGGAATCCGCCAGACGGTAGGCTTCGATCAGCTTCTTCTCCGTGCTGGTCACCTTCATGGTGGTGTTGGCGCTGCTGGGCGTCTTGGCCTTCTTGGTGGTTGTCGTCGTCTTCTTTGTCGTGGTGGACTTCGATTCTTCCTTGGCGGCATTGATCAGGGACGCCTGCGTCACCCCGGTAGCCGTGGCGATCTTCTTCAGCTGCGCCTGCGTGAGATCCTTCTCGCCACGCTCGGCCAGGCTGATATCATTGGCGGACAGGCCGCTGATCTTCCTTGCCAGCGCAGTCTGGGTCATCCCCGCCTCCGAGCGGGCCGCCTTGATGAGCTTACCGACCTTCTTGCCCATGTTCATTCCTCCGTATTCGTCGATGTTTCAAGTAGGTTGTGTCGATATGTCACGTTTCCTGCGTCCATGCGGCATCAGTCCACAGATTCATCGATCCTGAGGGGATTTCGCCTCTGCGGAGGCGAGGAGAGAGCTTTCCGATCGCCCTCTCCACTCCTTCGGATGCACACTTTTCACACGATTTGTATTCTCGATATTCTCAGCTTTACTGCCATCCGTACACGCAAAGGGGTTTCTGTTCACTTCAGGCTCGCAGGCTTGAGCACCGCACACGCCGGCTGACAGGCAAGATCGCCCGCTGTGACGCGCAGCAGATCCACAAATTCCGCCAGCTCGCCGCACAGCTTCGTGTAGGCCTCCACCCCGTCGATGGGCCAGTCCGCATTGGCCGCCGTCCGGTAGTGCATGGGCAGCACGACGCGGGCGTCCAGCAGGGCTGCCGTTTTCGCAGCCGCCGCAGCGTCGATGGTATAGAAGCCGCCCACCGGGATCATCAACACGTCCGCCTTGCCCAGTGCTTCCAGCTGCTGTGCAGTGGGCAGATGCCCCAGGTCGCCCAGGTGCATCACGCGCAGGCCCTCGGCCTGAAGGCAGAAGAGGAGCGTCTTTCCGCGCTTCGCGCCGCCGGCGTCGTCATGGTCGGCCTCGACGGCCAGCACCTTCACGTCCTCGCCCAGGTCAAATTCGCCGGGCCGGTCGATCACCTGCATCACGCCCGAAACGTTTTCCACGGCGTTGTGGTCGTGGTGGCCGTGGGAGACCAGCACGGTTTCTGCCGTTACCTCCGGCACAGGATACCCGCAGGATGCGTCGTAGGGGTCGGTCACGATGCGCATACCGTTTTCCAATTCGATCAGGAACATGGCATGGCCAATACAGCGGATGATCATTGCGTTACCTCCTGTCGTAATGCCTGGAATAAGCGCTGCACAGATAGGGCAGCAGTGCGCCGGGCAGGGGCTGCCTTTGCCGCAGCAGCGCCGCCAGCCGGGCATGAAGCCCGGCGCAAAAGCGCTCAAAGGGCTGCTTTCCGGCCTCGGCAGCCTTCACGAGGGATCGGATGAGGTCGTTGGCGGCGCCGCCTTCCGGGTGACGCTGCAGCAGGGAAATGCAGCAGCCGCACTCCCCTTCCGGGGCCTGAGGCTGCACGAGCTCCGGCACAGGTACGTCACGGTCCAGCAGCAGCCAGCCGTTGGGAGCGGTCTGCACGCGCCAGCCCATGGCCTCCATGCGCCGGACAAACCTGCTCAATTCGTCCGCATCCGTCACAAGGGGCAGATCCGTCGCCAGGAGCGCACGGGGATCATCGCTGCGCCGCAGGGCAGGCCTGCGCTGCACCGGCACCTCCGCCAGCGCTGCATTCACCTGCGCGCGCAGGGCGGTCAGCATGGGTGCGTCCCTTCCGCCGTATAGGTGACGTCGATGGTCTGCACGGCTGCATAGCTGCCCTGCATATCCAGCTGGTATTCCAGGTGGACAAAGCCGCTCTCCGGCCCGGCCTGGCACACCACCTGCGTGGCAAAGAGCGCCAGCCCCAGATCGCCGTAGGGGGTATGGTAAGCCCCTTCAAAGCGGCGATCCTTGACAAAGACCATGGTGGTGCCGAAGGCCCCCAGGCGCGTCATGGTCACGCGGTCGGGCTGGAGGCCGAGGATCACGTCCTGGGAGACGGTTTTTCCGGTTTCATCGTCGGTCTGGATCTCCTGATAGCGCAGCATGAAGCCGCTGGCCGTCTGCTTCAGCTGGCCCTGGCAGCGCAGGCGGATGGGCGTATCCTGATCGCCGCCCTCGCTGTGGGCGCTGCTGGTCAGGGTCACAAGTACGGGCGTGGCTTTCTGTTCCATGGGTATCCTCCTTTGTATCAAAGCTATTATAGCATACAATTCCCGCTTGCACAATTGCCTGTTTTGCCGTAAGATGGTATCGAAACCACTTGACGGAGGTCATGCCCATGCGTATCGCAGCCCGCGCGAAGATCAACTGGACGCTGGATATCACCGGTCAGCGGCCGGATGGCTATCACCTGATGGATATGCTCATGCAGCCCGTTACCCTCTGCGACGAGATCACCCTGACCCCGGCGGAGGAAGTGACCCTCACCACCGGCGGCAGCCCGCTGCTCCCGGCGGATGAAAAGCATCTTGCCCTGCGGGCCGCCCAGGCCCTGAAGGCGCATACCGGTTACCCCGGCGGCGCGGCCATCCATGTGGAAAAGCACATCCCCGTGGGGGCAGGCATGGGCGGCGGCAGCGCGGATGCAGCAGGCGTGCTGCGGGGGCTCAATCAGCTTTGGGGCACGGGGCTTTCGCCTGAGGAGCTGGAAGCCCTGGGGCTGACCCTGGGCGCGGACGTTCCCTTCTGCCTCCGGGGCGGCCTGACCCGCACGACGGGCATCGGCGAAACGATGGAGGATCTCCCCCGCCCGCAGTGCTGGCCCCTGGTGGTGGTGCAGCCCTGCGAGGGCCTGTCCACCAAGGAGATCTTCACCGCCTACCATGAGGGCAGCCCGGCGCAGCGGCCCGACAACGCTGCCGCCGCAATCGCACTGCAGGAGGGCGATATGTCCGCCCTGCGCGCCGCCATGGGCAATGTGATGCAGCCGGTCAGCGAGGCCCGCCGCCCCGCGATCTCCGAGGCGATCAACGCGCTGCTCTCCTGCGGCGCCTTCGCTGCCCAGATGACCGGAAGCGGCTCCGCCGTATTCGGTGCATTCCAGAGCGAGGGCCTCGCCTTTGCCGCCTATGAGATGCTCCGCAGGAAATGGGAGCGCACCTGGATCTGCGATACCTGCATGGAAAGCGTGGTGAACCTGGATGAGGATTGAGACACAGCGCCTGATCATCACCCGCTTCACGCCCGACATGGCGGAGGCGGTGCATCTGGGCTCGATGGACGAGGATACGCAGCGCTTCCTGCCGGACGAAGTCTTCCCCACGACGGAGATCGCAGCGGAGGTCATCTGTGACCTGATCAACTGCTATGACGGCACAGAGGGGCCCTATGTCTACCCCTTCCTGCTCCGAGACGGCACCTACGCCGGCTATGTGCAGCTGGTCGCCATTGCCGGAGGCTGGGAGGTCGGCTACCACACGGTAAAGTCCCACACCTGCCGCGGCTATGCCACCGAGGCGCTGACGGCCTTCCTGCCCGCGATCATGGCGCGGCTGGGCCTGCGTCAGGTGCTGGGCGTGTGCGCGACAGAGAATGCCGCCTCCATCCGGGTGCTGGAGAAATGCGGCTTCCGGCAGGTATTTGCCGGGAATGACCTGTATCAGGGCGAGGTTCGCCCGGTGGTACAGCTGGTCTATCAGAACACATAAATTACCGGAGGGCTGACGCAGTGTCGCCCTCCGGTTTGTTTATACGCATACTTCGTCGCCGCAACGCCGCCAGACGATCACACCCTGTCCGGTTTTGGGCTCGCCGCTGAGCTCCGGATTCAGCTCCCTGACGCTGTCCACGGGTACGCGGTAGCGGCGGGCGATGTCCCACAGGCTCTCCCCGGGCTGGGTGAAATACAGCACGATATCCTGGGTGGGCTGGTCAGCTGCAACGGACTGGGCGTCCGTCACCAGATGCAGCGGGGCGCTTTGAAGCTCCTCGCCGTCCAGGTGCAGGATATAGCGCAGCTCCACCCGGTCGGAGGTGATGGGCACCGCCTCTGCCTGCGTGAGGGAAAGGTGCAGCGCAGCGTCCCTGCCCGCCTGCGCCGCAAAGGCAGCGCGGAAGGGCGTCTCCTGCCGCACGCTGATGGGCGCGGGGGAATCATCCGTCATATACAGAAGCGTCGTGCGCAGCAGCCCCTCCGCCAGCAGTCGGCCGCCCGTCTGCTCCCAGGAGGACATCACGGGCATGGCAGAGGCAGCAAGCATGGTGCGCACCGGCGGTGCATCCTCCGGCAGGAGCAGCAGCGTCTTGCCGGATTCCGCCGTGCGGAGCCGCTCATCCCCCGTGCGGACGCGCATCTCGCTGCCCGTCAGGCGCAGATCATCCCCCTTCGTGGTGTAGGCGTCCGCCAGAACGGTGATCGTCTCCTGCCGGTCAGCCCAGGCGCTGAGCCCCAGGAGCACCTCTGCCCGCAGCATCCGCGCGCCGTCCCCCATGTCCTGGCTGACCACCGCAACATCCTTGACGGTAATGCGGCCATCCAGCATTTCTCCGTCCTCGCCCGCGAGCTCCACCGACTGAGTCACTGGCATTGTGTGCCGGGTGACCACCACGGGCCTGCCGGGCTGAGCAGATGCGTGGTACACCTCCAGCGCCACCTCGCCGTTCAGGCCGATGCGGCCCATGCCGCCGGAGACGTCGCTGAGGGTCGGGTATGCGGCAGCACAGAAGGTCTCGGTGATCTCCAGCCCTTCAGGCAGTTCGAACTCCTCCCGCAGGAGCACGTCGCTGCTGCCCTGGGCCACGGTGCGGCGGATGCTGCTCTGCACCGTCCTGACCTCCGCGTCATCCGAGCCGTTGACCGCAACGATGGCCTCCACCGGCGTCTGGGACAGCGCCTGCACCTGCAGTCCGATCTCCCCGCGCAGGAAGAGCCTGCCGTTCACGACCCGGGCGTCCACCTTTTCCATCCACGCCCGGGCGGACGCGGCGGCCCGCGCCTGAGAGCCGGGCAGCTCGCACAGGTGCATGAAATCCTGCGCCGTTTCGATCACGTTGACCTTCGAGGGATCCCCCTGGGTATAAAGCACATGGAAGACCACCCGGCCGCCCACGCTGACGCGATCCTGCATGGCTTCCGCATTCTCCACCACCGCCATGGCGTCGGCAAGGAGGATATGCGTTTCCTCCCGGAGGCCGCCGGGGAGCATCACGTCCCCCTCGACGACCGCCTGGGCCCGCCCCGTACCGATGGGGCGCTCCAGCGCAATGCTTTCCCTGATCAGCTGCACATCCATATCGTTCATCCCTCCTGCATGATGTTCTGGGACAGGTTATGCGCGCCGTTACCGGTTAAGACCCGCACGTTCATCTTTCATGAAATTCTCATCATCAGATACCTTTCATTCCCAGCCGCTTTGTGATATAATAGGTTGAAGCACATCTCCGGCCTTCTTTGGGCCCGGATTTGCCGCTTTCAGACGCTCAAACGCATCTTTCGTGCAAATATGCTTGCATCCGGCCCGATATATGGTGTATGATGCAGGAGACAGCTATTGATAAAGGAGTCATATCAAAGATGGCCAAGCAATCCTATGCGCCCAGGAAGACAAAGAAGGACAACAGCAAGCGCAACGCGATCATCGCCTTCGGCGTGACGCTGCTGGGGTACGCCTCCTTCTTCAGCTTTCACAAGCTTTCGGACTTCCTGCTGGGCGGCGGCATCGCCCTGCTGGTCTCCAGCATCGTCAAGGTCATGACCTCGCCCATGAAGGGACTGGACGCGCCCTCCCGCTCCGACGGGATCGACCCGAGCCAGGTGCAGGATGAATATGCCCGCAACATGATCGCCCAGGGCCTGGAGCTGATGGCCGAGCTGCGCGCAGAGCGCGACGCCATCAACGAATACGTCTTCACCCGCCGCCTGAACGATCTGGCGGATAACTACGGCAAGCTCCTGAACAAGGTCGTGGCCGACCATGACAAGGCCACCCACCTGCGCAAGCTGAACAGCTACTACATGCCCACGGCAGTGAAACTCCTGCAGTCCTACCGGGAGGCCAAGAGCACCGGCACCTCCTACATGGAGATCTCCGCCACAAGGGAAGATATCCTCAAGTCCCTTGACCAGCTGAACGAGGCGACCAAGAGCCTGATGAAGAAAATGGTCAAGAGCAACCTGGAGACCATCGATATCAAGATCGAGGTGCTGGAGGATATCCTCCGGGCCGACGGCTATATCGCCGATGAAGCGACCGAAAACCTGCGTGCCAGCGCCGCTCAGGCCGCCGCGCAGATCCCCATGGCCGAGCAGGTCTATCCCGGGCAGAAGGCGAAGCCCGCGCCCGTACAGCCCGCCAAGGCAGCCCCCGTGCAGGCGGCTCCGGCAGCCAGGGACGCTAAGCCTGCCCAGCCCGTGAAGGAAGCAGCCGAGCCCCGGCCCACCATCAAGGCCAACATGCCCACTGCCTCCGCCCAGAGCCTTCAGCAGGGCGCGCCGGTGCTGAACGTTCCCGGCCTGCTCGATGAGGACGTGAAGCCCGCTTCCGGCAAGAGCGCCACCCAGCTTTGATCCCAATTGGCAATCGATTTACGATAGAGGAGGTTTTCACCATGTCCGAACAGAACAACACCCCCGTCTCCCCTGCCAGCCTGCCGATGATGAACATCCCCGAGCTGACCGCGCCCGTCGCCAGCGTTCAGGAGCCTGCCATGGAAGTCTCTCCCCTGAGCCTGGGCGCCGAGGCCCCCGCAGAGGCCGCGCCCGTGCAGGCCACGCAGGTCCCCGAGACCAAGCCGCTGGTGGACATCACCGGCCTGACCGAGGCGGAGCGCAAGGCCATTGACGAGTTCAAGGCCAAGGTGGACATCACCAACCCCGACCATGTGCTGCTCTACGGCGCGGACGCCCAGAAGTCCCTGGGCGAGTTCTCCAACAGCGCCCTGGAGGCCGTGCGCACCCAGGATACGGGCGAGGTCGGCAAGATGCTGGAGAACCTCGTGATGGAGCTGAAGGAGTTCGAGACCGACGCGGAGGAGCCCAAGGGCATCATGAAGCTCTTCTCCAAGGCTGAGGACCGCATCGAGCGCATGAAGACCCGCTACAACAAGGTGAGCGTCAACGTCGACAGCATCCAGACCAACCTGGAGGCCCATCAGGTGCAGCTGCAGGAAGACGTGAAGATGTTTGACCGCATGTACGACCGCAACGCCGCCTACTTCCGTCAGCTGACGCTGTACATCATCGCCGGCCAGGAGACCCTCAAGCAGGTACGCGAGACTGATCTGCGCGCCGCCTATGAAAAGGCCGCCGAGACCGGCGACGCCATGGACGCCCAGAACGCCAACGACCTGGCTGCCCAGTGCGACCGGTTTGAAAAGAAGCTGCACGACCTGCTTTTGACCCGTCAGGTCGCCCTGCAGACCGCGCCCCAGATCCGCCTGCTGCAGAACAACGACCAGCTGCTGATCGAGCGCATCCAGTCCACCATCGCCAACACCCTGCCCCTGTGGAAGAACCAGATGGTGCTGGCCCTGGGCCTGCACAACGCCGAGCAGGCGCTCAAGGCGCAGCGCGCGGTCACCAACATGACAAACGAGCTGCTGAAGAAGAATGCCGACACTCTCAAAATGGGCACCATCGAGACCGCCAAGGAAGCGGAGCGCGGCATCATCGACATCGAGACCCTGATCCACACCAACCAGTCCCTGATCGACACCATCAACGAGGTGCTGGTCATCCAGGAGCAGGGCCGCAAGCAGCGCGCCGAGGCCGAGCACACCCTGCAGGAGATGGAGGCCAACCTCAAGAAGAAGCTGCTGGAGACCAACTTCGGCTAAGCTTCCCGACCCCGACCCCTTTGCCGGAGGGCAGCGTTCTTCCCGGACGGCCTGCCCCCCGGCCTTCTTTGTTATGACCTGTACGGAGGATGAAGCAGCGACATGAAGATCCGCCTTTCGACCATTCTGAGCGTCATTTTGTGCATCGTGCTGGTATGCGCGGCAGTGTGCATCGGCGCCGTGCGCGGCTGGAGCGCTGACCGCGAGGCAGCCCTGACCGCCCTGACCGCCGACGGCGAAATGTACACGCAGCTGGAAAACCGCGCCATGGACGCCGCCAATCTGGCCGTCGTCGCCGCCCGGCACCTACCGGAGAATGACGCCGATCTCACGGCGCTGCGCGGCGCATCCCGGGAGCTGCTCTCCGGGAATGCCGGCACGGAGGCATTGATGCGCGCGGATGCGGTCATCACCGACGTTGCCCTCCGCTTTGCTTCGGAGCTGCCGCAGCTGGACTCCGTCATGGCCAGCACCCGCGACAAGGCCTATATCAGCATGTTGACCGGCAGCCTTGGCAAGAAGTCCGGGCTGGCGTACAGCTATAACCTGCTGGTGGAGGATTTCAACGCCCGGCTCGGCGGCACCCTGAGCGGCAGGCTGGCCATGCTGCTGGGCGTGGCTCCCCTGCCCGCCGCCGACGTACAGTAAAGGAGGCTGACAGCGATGATGAAGCGTTTTATCTGCGCCCTGATGCTGGCGGCCATGCTCCTGACCCTGTGCGTCCCCGCTCTCGCAGAGCCCCGTTATCCCCGGCAAACCGGCGTGACCACCGATGCAGCCGCCGTTTTCTCCCATGCGACCCTGGAGGATCTTTCCACCCTTGACCGCATGATGGACAAGAATGACGCGCCCCGGCTGAAGGTCGTGACGGTCGATTTCCTGGACGGCGCCGAGGCGGACGCCTATGCGGAGGCACTTTTCACCCGCTGGGATCTGGATGACGATGATCTGCTGCTCCTGCTGGCTGTCGGCGAGGACAAATATGCCGTCCAGGCAGGCAAGGACGTGCGCCGCCTGCTTTCCGCCAATGTTCTGGGCAAGCTCCTGGCCACCTGGTTGGAGGAGCCCTTCCTGCAGCAGGACTATGACGGCGCCATCGCCGCCTTCGTGCCCGCGCTGGTGACGGAGGTCAACAAGGCCTGCGGCACGCGGATCAGCACGGACGGCCTCTTTGGCCGCGCCGGCGGCAGCCTGCTGGACAGCTGGGCCAACCGCGTGATCAGCATCGTGCAGGAGGATGAAAGCGACGAATCCTTCTTCACAAAGGAGGACAAGAAGACCGGCTTCTCCTTCATCAAGGTCGTGCTGACCGTGATCCTGCTGATGGTCATTTTCGGCGGAAAGAAAAAGAAGGGCTTCCCCTTCCTCAAGGTGCTGGCGGGCTTTGGTCTGTTCAAGCTCTGGAAGCGTCATTGACGCATCGCCCGGCGAGGCCGCTGCTGCCTCCCCGGGCCGTTTTTGCAGTTTTGATCGAAGGCTTTGCAGCCTTTTCCCCTGCTGATTCGTTCATTGGATGGAGGCACTTATGCGCATCATCGGCCTGACGGGCGGCATCGCCTGCGGAAAATCCACCATCAGCCTGACCCTGCGGGAGCTGGGGGCGGCAATCATCGACGGAGACGTTCTCTCCCGGGAGCTGACGAAGCCTGGCGGCGCAGCGCTGCCCGCGATCCGGCAGCATTTCGGCGACGGCGTCTTCAGCATGGACGGCAGCCTTGACCGCCGTGCGCTGGGTAACCTCGTCTTTCGGGACGACGCCGCCCGCGAGGCGCTGGACGGCATCATGCAGCCCATGCTGCGGGAGATGATCGTCAATGGCATCTCTGCCGCCGCGCAGGAGGGCGATGCCGTATGCGTGCTGGACATGCCCCTTTTGTACGAAAAGGAGCTGGACAGCCTGTGTGACACGGTGTGGTGCGCCTGGCTCCCAAGGGAGACACAGCTGGAGCGCCTGATGGCCCGGGACGGCTTCACCCGCGAGGAAGCCGAACTGCGCCTGGCCAGCCAGCTCTCCACCGACGAAAAGGCCCGCCGTGCCGATGTTGTGATTGACACAAGCGGCTCGATACAGTACACTAAAGGTTGTATCCGTGATCTATATGTGCGCGAGATCGGCGCCGACCCGCGCTGACGCACCAGGAGGCTTCCCATGGAAAACACACCCCGGCCCCCCTACCAGCGCAACCGCAGGGCAGGCCGTATCACACCGCTGGAGGAGCCGCGGCAGGAGGTTGTGCAGCCCGTGCAGCAGGAGGCATATGCCCCCCGCCCTGCCGTGCCACAGCAGCCGGTCTATCCCCCTCCGCAGCCCGTTTCGCGGCAGCAGGTCTATTCTTATCAGCAGCCTGCCACGCCCGTGCAGCAGCCCGCCATGCCCCGGCAGCAGGTCAATGTCCCGCCGCCCCAGACCGGGACGCCCCGGCAGGGTCAGCTAAGCACGCTTCATGCGCCCCAGCGCCCTGCCCCGCAGCAGCCGCGTCCCCAGGCGGCCCGGGGCTTTACCGCGGCAGAACGCCCCCGGGCGGAGATCCGCGGGCCTATTGTCAGCGACGACGAGCCCCTGCACCGGCAAGCACTTCTGCCCGAGCGCCGACAGCCGCCCCGGAAAGACCGCGAAGCCTCCGCCCAGGCAAAGGCGCAGAAGCTCCCCGGCAGCATCACGACGCTCCTGTCGCTGATGCTCATTGCCGTGATGGCCTTGGTCGCCGCCAATTTCCTGATGCAGGCCTACCTGAAAAGGGCTGCGGATGAAAGGCTGGCAGCCCACAACGCCATCCTGTACAATTATCATGTGACCGAAAATGGCGACGGCTCCTACCGCATCACCTGGCAGGATCTCATCGAAAGGTACGCAGCGGAATACAACCTCCAGCCGGCCTTCGTGGCAGCGGTGATCCGCACGGAGAGCTCCTTCCGGACGAATGCGGAATCCAGCGTTGGCGCCCGGGGCCTGATGCAGATGATGCCCGACACCGCCCAGTGGGTCGCCGGTAAGCTGGATGAACGCTATGATTTCGACGATCTCTACGAAGCGGAAACCAGCATCCGCTACGGCTGCTGGTACCTGAACTACCTGTCGGAGCTGTTCCGGGGCGACCCGGTACTGGTCAGCGCGGCATACCACGCCGGACAGGGCGAGGTGTGGGGTTGGCTCGGCGATCCGGCCATTTCTCCCGACGGCGCGACCGTCCCCATGGAAAACATCCCCATCAGCAATACCAGGACCTATGCAGGGAGAGTGACACAGGCTTATGGCATTTATCAGACGCTTCTTTACCCGGAAAACACCTTCGATGCTGCGCAGGGCAGCGTGCCTGCTGACGGCAATACTCCTCGCAGCGCCCGCACTGTCCGCTGAAGCCTCCAGCGTGGAGGAGGATCTGGTCATCGGTATCCAGAGCACCAAGACCTACAGTGTCCGCCCCCTGGAGCCCCTGGAGCGCGACCTGATGAGCGCCTACAGCCTGATGTATGAAGGCCTGATGACCATCAATGATGACTATCTGCCGGAATGCAACCTGGCCGCGGAATACTCTTCCTCCAACGGCAAGACCTGGACCTTCATCCTCAAGGATAACCTGACCTTCTCCGACGGCTCCCCCGTGACGGCCGACGACGTGGTCGCAACTGGCCAGTGGATCCTGGAAAAGGCCAAGAGCGAGGATTCGGACACGGGGTACTACGCGAACCTGCGATACTTCGTATCCAGCTTCTCTGCCAAGGATCCCAAGACCGTCGTGGTCAAGGCAGAACGCCCCTACTACGGCCTGCTTTACGCGATGACCTTCCCCGTGCTGCCCGCCTGGGCGCTGGAGATGGACAATCCGCCCGGCACCGGCGCGTACATCTGCGAATCCCTTGTGCCCAAGAACACCATGCAGCTGGCGCCCAATCCGAACTGGCGCGGGGGCGCACCCCAGGTGAAGAGCATCCTCTTCGTCATGCACGAAAACGCCAGCGCGGTGATCGACGCCTATGAGTACGCCCGCGTGGATGCGATCTTCACCCGTTCCATCGCCTCCGCCCAGTACAAGAGCGGCGTTGCCTCCCTGGCACTGGACTATCGCACCAATCAGCTGGAATGCCTGCTGATGAATCACTCCGCCTTCCCGCTGAACAACCAGGCCGTCCGCGAGGCGATCCGCTACCTGATCGACGTCAACAAGATCTCCAACAACATCTACAACGGCATGGTGGAGCGCACCGACACCCCCTTCATCAACGGCACATGGATGTACAACGAGAACCTGGACAGCTACTTCGTCACCAACCCGGCCAAGGCCGTGGCCCTGCTGGAATCCATCGGCTGGAGCGATGTGGACGAGGACGGCATCCTGGAGCGCCTCAACGATGAGGGCGAATATGTGGAGCTGAAGATGAACCTGTTCGTCTACGAGGAGCCGGACAACGACGTGCGCCTGGAGACGGCCAACTACATCCGCGATACGCTCAACAGCTACGGCTTCAACGTATCGATCACCACCAAGGGTTTTACGGACATACAGCAGGATCTGAGCAGCGGCAACTTCCACCTCTGCCTCGCCTCCTACGCCATGGATCCCTGCCCCGACGCAGGCTTCATGCTGATGAACTACAACACGGGCAACTACTGCCGCTATCGCTCCAGCGCCATGACCGACCTGTGCAACAGCCTGCGCAAGCAGCTCAACCAGAGCGATTACCAGCGGGTGCTGTGGCAGATCCAGGAGCAGTTTGCCAAGGATTGCCCCTTCATTTGCCTGTTCTACCGTTCCGGCACCGTGCTGACCCGCCGCATGTATACCACGACCCGCGACGTACGCGAGCTTGAGCTGCTCAAGGGCATTGAGAACTTTACCAGCGACTGATCCGCCGGCCCGGCGTCAGCACAGAGGATGTGAGGTGGTTTCCATGACGCAGATCTATTTCGTCCGCCATGCGGAGCCGAACTACCGCAACCACGATGACGCCGGGCGCGAGCTTTCTCCCCGCGGCATGGAGGACAGAAAGCTGGTGACCGATTTCCTGCTGGACAAGCAGGTCGATGCGATCCTCAGCAGCCCCTACCGCCGGGCGCTGGACACGGTGCGTCACTTTGCCGATACGGTGAGGCTGCCCATCGAGCATGTGCCCGACTTCCGCGAGCGCCGGGTGAACAGCGCGTGGATCCCCGACTTCGACGATTTCTGCCGCCGCCAGTGGGCTGACTTCGATTTCCGCCTGGAATGCGGCGAATCCCTCAGGGAGGTGCAGGCGCGAAACGTGGCCGCGCTGGAGGGCGTCCTGCGAGCCCACGAGGGCCAATGCGTGGTGATCGGCGGACACGGAACCGCCATCAGCGTGCTGTTGAACCACTATGACCCCGGCTTCGGGCACGCGCAGTTCGAAGAGATCCGCCGGCTGATGCCCTGGATCGTCCGGCTCGACTTTGACGGCATGACCTACCTGGGCATGGAGAGCTTCACGCTCAAGTGAATCTCCCGCTGCATCCCCTGCCCCACAGCAGGGGATGTATTTTCGTCTATTTATTCGATATTTATCTAATCAGTTATTGACTTTTGGTTTTGACAGCCGTATAATATCATCAGGCAGCGGTGAAGACGTCCATCTCTGCCACGGCAGTCCGGACTGCCCCATCAAGGAGGAAAATCACCATGGATCACGAATTTATCAACTGGTGCGATGCACGCACCGCGCAATGTATGGCGCAGCAGAAGGCGCTTGCCGCCGACGGACGGGGCGACGAGTCCCGTTTCATGCAGATCCGCGCGAATGTATACGGCATTTTCCGCAGCGTCTGCGCAGCCATGAAGGGCGATATGGCGCAGGTGCGGGAGAAGCTGCACGCCATCCCCGCCGCATGGGAAGAGAGCCTTCGCCTGGCGGAAGCCCACAACGAGACCGAAAAGGCCCACATCGAACGCATCAAGCTGGAAACCGCCGCGGCGATCCGGCATTATGCTGATAACCTGGAGGCTGAAAAGCATGACTGAAACCGAAGTCCTGGCGCTGTTCAAGTGCCTGGCAGACAAATCGCGCCTGCAGATCCTCAAATCGCTGGCGAAGGAGGACATGTATGTGGAGCGCCTGGCTGAACGGCTTGGCCTGACGCCCCCGACGATCTCCTTTCACCTGAAAAAGCTGGCGGACGCAGGCGCGGTGAAGTCCTACAAGACCCAGTATTACACCATGTACGCCCTGGAAAAGAGCGTCTTCATGACCAGCATCCTCGACCTCATCCAGGAGGAATCCGACGAGGCGGAGCTTCAGCGGCAGCGGGATGCCGCCTACCGTCAGAAGGTGCTGGATTCCTTCTTCGTTTACGGCAAGCTCAAGAGCATCCCCACGCAGAAGAAGAAGGAGCGCATCATCCTGGAGGAGCTGGTAAAGTCCTTTGAGCCCGGGCGGAAGTATACCGAACGGGAGGTCAACATCATCCTGGCGGACTTCCACGACGACTTCTGCACCCTTCGCAGGGACATGATCGGCGAAAAGCTGATGGCCCGCGACCTGCAGACCTACTGGCGCATTGACGATGCGGCTGAATAACCATCTGCTCCCTGGCGCGCAGGGAGCTTTTCTTCTGTGAAGATAACCGTTTTATCCTTTTCAGGCCTTGCATTATCCCCCGCAAGCTGGTAGAATAGATAGGAAAATGAATTTACAAGAGGAGTGTGCTTATGACCCTTATGCAGCGCCTGCGTAGCATCTTCGGCGCGCAGGATCTGACGGTCGGCAGCCCGATGAAGGGCCTGCTGCTGTTCTCCATCCCCTTGCTGATCGGCAACCTGACCCAGCAGATGTACAACACGGTGGACGCCTACATCGTGGGCAACTACACGCAGGACGGCGTCTCCGCGCTGGCTGCGGTGGGCAATGCCGGCCCCATCATGAACCTGCTGCTGGTGCTGTTCATGGGCATCTCCACCGGCGCCAGCATCCTCTCTGCGCAGTACTTCGGCGCGAAGGATCGGGATCAGCTGGACCGCGTGATCGGCTGCTCCATTTTTCTGATCTTCACCTCCGGCCTGGTGATGATGGCCGCAGGCTACTTTCTCTCTCCCCTGCTGATCGGCATGACCTCCCCTGCCAGCGAACTGATCGGCCGCTATGCGACGGAGTATCTGCAGATCTACTTCCTCGGCATCGTCGGCTGCAGCATGTACAACATCGTTTCCGGTATCCTGCGCGGCCTGGGCGACAGCGTGTATCCGCTGATCTTCCTGATCATCGCCTGTGTGATGAACATCTTCCTGGATATCTACTTTGTACGTAACCTGAAGATGGAGGTGGCCGGCGCTGCGTGGGCGACCATCATCTCCCAGGGCGTATCGGGCATCCTGTGCATGATCCGCCTGTGTATGCTCCGCAACGTCTGCTCGGTGAAGCCGCGCTACATCCTCAAGCCGGATATGACGCTGATGAAGAAGCTCTCCCTGCTGGGCCTGCCCTCCGGCATCACCCAGGCGATCTTCTCCACCTCCGCGATCATCGTACAGAACCTGACCAACTCCATCGGCCCGGCCATGGTGGCCGCCAACACCGTTGTCATGCGCGTGGACGGCTTTGCCATGATGCCGAACTTCACCTTCGGCACCGCCGCCACCACCTACGTCGGCCAGAACATCGGCGCCCGCAAGGCCGACCGGCTGAAGAAGGGCATCCCCGCCATGCTGCGCCTGGGCCTGACCTGCTCCATCATCATGGTGACGCTCATCCTGCTGTTTGGCGAAAACCTGATGACGATGTTCGTCTCCCCGGACGAAAGCTATGCCACCGCGCTGGCCAAGGCGCTGGCGGAGGGGCTGGCCGAAACGGAAGCCATCAACGTCGCAGTCGCCGCGAGGGAACAGGCCGCAATGGCCATCCGCATCGGCGTGAACGGCCTGCGGACGCTGGCAGCCGGCTACATCTGCTTCTCTGTAACGAACGTACTGCAGGGCTCCATGCGCGGCGCCGGCGAGACCGTCATCCCCATGTACTGCTCCATCTTCACCACCGTCATCCTGCGTATGCCCCTGGCATATCTGCTGGCCTACCTTACCAAGAGCGAGATGTGGCCTGCCGGCAGCCCGGACGCCATCTACTTCAGCCTCCTGACCTCCTGGGTCGTGGGCATGATCGTTGCCATCGTTACCTATCGCATGGGCTGGTGGCGCCGCAAGCTGCCCGAGGATCTCCGGCAGGCGCTTACCATCAGCAATCAAACACATAGAAAGGCGTGACCAACATGACACTGGAACAGGCTCTTGCCAAAATGAACGAGCTGCAGGCTGCACAGCAGGCCTACAGCCATGCCATGGGCGTACTCTCCTACGACGGAGACACCGGAGCCCCCTCCGCCTCCGCCCGCGGCCGCGCGGAAACCATGGGCTACCTCTCCGGCGTGACCTACAAGCTGATGGTCAATGACGAGGTGAAGGAGGCGCTGGAGACCATCGTCGCCAACAAGGAAGCCGTCACCCCCATCCAGGCCCGCCAGGCCGAGCTCTTCAAGGAAGATCTGGATGAGATGACCCGCATCCCCATGGACGAGTACGTGGCCTACTCCACCCTGATCACCAACAGCAACGCCGTGTGGCACGAGGCCAAGGAGAAGAACGACTACGCCTCCTTTGCGCCGTATCTGGAGAAGATCATCGACTTCAACCGCCGCTTTGCCGCCTACAAGGACGACAAGAAGCCCGCTTACGATGTGCTGCTGGATGGGTATGAAAAGGGCGCGTCCATGGAGACGCTGGACCCCTTCTTCTCCCTTCTTCGGGAGAAGCTGACCCCCGTCATCCTGGAGGTCGCCGGCCGCCCCGAGCCGGACGCAGCCTTCCTCAACCAGCGCTACCCCATCCATGAGCAGCGTGCCTTCTCTGACCGGCTGATGCAGATGATGGGCATCCCCCGCGATCGCTGCAGCATCGGCGAAACGGAGCATCCCTTCACCACCAACTTCAACAAGTGGGACGTGCGCATCACCACCAACTACGACGAGATGGCCGTGGCGGACAGCATGTATTCCGTCATCCACGAGGGCGGCCATGCGCTCTACGAGCTGGGCACGGCGGACGAGATCCAGTTCACCAACCTGGCCAGCGGCGCCACCATGGGCCTGCACGAGAGCCAGAGCCGCTTCTATGAGAACATCATCGGCCGCAGTCTCCCCTTCTGCCGCGCACTGCTGCCGGTAATGCAGGAGATCTTCCCCGCCCAGATGAAGGGTGTGACCGCGGAGCAGCTGTACGCGGCGGTGAACAAGTCCAAGCCCAGCCTGATCCGCACCCAGGCGGACGAGCTGACCTACGGGATGCACATTGCCATCCGCTACGAGATGGAAAAGCTGATGCTCTCCGGCGCCGTGAAGGTGGATGAGCTGCCCGCCCTGTGGAACCAGATGTACAAGGACTACCTGGGCGTGACCGTCCCCAGCGACCGGGAGGGTATCCTGCAGGACGTCCACTGGTCCGGCGGTATGCTGGGCTACTTCCCCTCCTACGCACTGGGCAGCGCCTATGGCGTGCAGATGCTCAGCGCGATGGAAAAGGAATTCGACCCCTGGGCCGACGTGGAAAAGGGCGACCTGAGCCGCGTGACCGCCTGGCTGGGCGACAAGATCCACCGCCATGGCAAGCTTCTCACCCCTGCCAAGCTGCTTGAGAATGCCATCGGCAAGCCCTTTGATCCCCAGTGCTATGTGGACTATCTGACGAAGAAGTTCACCGGACTGTACAATCTGTAAGCAACAGCGCCTCTCCGCTTCGTTCAGGGGAGGCGCTTTTCTGTCAGCCTCGACAGCGAAGAACGTTTCGCCTCTGCGGAGGCGAGGAGAGGGCTTTCCGATCGCCCTCTCCATTCCTTCGGGTGCATACGCTGGACGTGTGGTACATAAAACGCCTCCCCTGCTTTTTTCGCAGAGGAGGCGCTTCTTTATGCCTTTGTCAGTCTTTGGGCCTTGATGTGGCCGGTCAACTTCCCGATCCAGATGGGCGCTTCCGAAACCAGGAGCACCAGGAGGATCATGATCAGCGCGTAGGCATAGATCTCATCAAATGCACTCGCACTGATGCTGGTGGTCACCGTTTTGCCCAGCGAGTTATCTGTCTGCACCAGGTATTCGGTGGAGACAGCCAGCTTGATCCCCATGCCCACGGCATTGATGTACGCCTGCTTCAGATAGCCGGCCATCAGGGGCAGGTAGACGTTCAGCAGCACCCGCAGGTTGAAGCCGCTGTTCATCCGGTAGACGTCGATCAGCTCCCGGTCGATCCGCAGGCAGCCCTCGCAGGTGGCCTCGCTGATGATGGGCGTCAGGATCAGCGTGGAGGCGATCACCGGAACGTTCCGGTATTTGTTCTCCGGGAAGATCACCATGACGATGACGATCAGCACCACCATGGGCAGGGAACGCAGCATGATCATCAGAGGCTTGAGGAGCCTGCGGGCAAAGCCGGACATGCCCTGCAGCAATCCAACGCCGACGCCGATGAGGGTGGCCAGGGCCATGGAGGCCAGCAGATGCCGCATTGTCGTCCAGATCAGCCGGTAGGTACGGCCCGTGGTGATCAGCCGCCCGAAGGCCCGGAGGATCTCGTCCACACCGGGGAAGATCAGGTCGTCCCCCTTCAGCCAGCCCGCCAGCTGCATCAGCACGCCGATGAGCAGGATGCCCAGGCAAAAGGCAAGGGTATCTCTTGTTTTACTTCGCACCATAGTAGAATTCATCTGCAGGCACCGCGCCGCCGAACTGGCTCAGGTCGATATTCGCGGTCGCCTCGATCTGCTCCTTTGCTTCCAGCGCGCTGACATAGCGGATGGCGCAGTTGGGGATCGCCGTCGTCGCTACCTTCACATTGGGCAGCAGCTCCAGGGTCACAGCAGCCTCCGCCACAGCGGCCACGTCAGTGGTGTTCTTCCCGCAGGATTCCTCGATCAGCTTCAGGTAGGCCTCCACCTCAGCGGGGTAAGCCTTGGCCGTTTCAGCCTTGACGAAGAGGCCGGCCTGGGTATAGCCGTCAAAGCCGGTCGCAGCCTTGTACAGGTCGTTAAGCGCATAGGCGGTGATGTTGTCCTTCTTCATGCGGGCCGCCGTCAGGGCAGGCTCAGCCGTCAGGACGATGGCGTTGGCGTCCGTCAGCAGCAGGGTCTGGGTGTTGGCCGCACTGCCCAGGTACTCAATGCTGGCAGGGGTGAGACCGTTGGCCTTGAGGGCATACTCAGCGACCGCCGCATTGACGCTGTTCTCGCCAAAGAGGGTGATGGTCGCGCCGTTGATATCCTCAAGGGTGAAATTCTCCTTCTGGGAGGCGATGAACAGGTTGCCCCAGCTGACCACAGCCGCCAGCTGATATTCGGACTTGCCGAGCTTGAACAGCTTCGCGCCGGCATTGACGGGCGCGACGATGAAGTCCGCATTCTTGCCGGCAAATTCCGCCGCAATGGTCTCGGCGGCAACGAAATTGTAGTTTTCAGGATCCTGAACAGCCAGGGTCGCCAGCGCCAGGCCGGGCGCGCCGCTGGGGGATGCGACCTTCATCACCGGCGCTTCAGCGCAGGCGGTCAGGGTCATCAGGGTCATCACGATCAAAATCAGGGACAGGAACTTCTTCATTTTGGGGTACACTCCTTCACTTTTTGTTTCGGGTCAGCCGCAGCTTTCCCGTTACATTTCCGCCGGGGCGATCACGCTGGAATACGCAGTCTTGACGCTCACGCCCTTGAGCGCGCCGATCTTGCCCGAGAGGGCGGCGATCACATCCTGGGGCGCATCCAGCGCGACGGAAATGATGCTGACCCGGCGTTTCCTGTAGGGAATGCCCATCCGGCCGATGATGTGCTCGCCGTATTCGTGGAGAATGGCATTGATCCTTTCTGCCATCTCACCGTCAGAGACGATGATGCTCATCACCGCAACACGCGTATCCATGTGGTTTCCTCCTTTGGGAATAAATCAAGCCGCACCCTCAATTCAGGTGCGGCATAAGGAACAAGCCCCGCTCAGCGGGCGTCCGTATATCACACCTTTCACGCAGCCGAAGCTTTATGTCAGGATCATTGTTCATCAGGCGGGCTTGCGCAGCGCTCTGCGCATGAAGATTTTACTACAGGCCCCGTCCTTTGTCAAGCGCGGTCAGGTTTCGGGGAAAGAAGGATCAATTTGTCCCTTCCCGCGCGCAGGTACACAGGAAAAATACAAGAAAAATTTTCAGCTTATTCACCAAATCGTCACAGGATTATGGTATGATATAAAGGTACGGCAGATCGCCGCCGTTCATTCATCCCCTTCCCCGAGGAGCAGCCATGAAAGACATCATGATATTCAAGCGGGTGGAGAAGAAATACCGCCTGACGCCGCAGCAGAAGGACGCGCTCCTCCAGGCCGTCGGGACGCATCTGACGCCGGACGCCCACGGGCGCTCCACCATCTGCAGCCTGTATCTGGATACGCCGGATCACCTGCTGATCCGCACCTCCATTGAGGCCAAGACCTACAAGGAGAAGCTCCGCCTGCGCAGCTACGGCACCCCCGGCGCAGAGGATCACGTCTTCCTGGAGATCAAGAAGAAGTACAAGGGCGTGGTGTACAAGCGCCGGGTGAGCCTGACGCTTGAAAAGGCCATGGGATACATCACCGGCGGCGAAAAGCCCCTTGAATCCCAGATCATGTCCGAGATCGACTACGCGATGCACTTCTACCGCCAGCCCCAGCCGTCCATGATGATCGCCTATGAGCGGGACGCCTACTTCGACAAGGACATCCCCACCCTGCGCATCACCTTCGACATGAACGTACGCTACCGCGATCACGACCTCGACCTGAGCCACGGACACCACGGCACGCTGATCCTGCCGGAGGACGTGATGATCATGGAGGTCAAGACCGACGGCGCCATGCCTGTGTGGCTCGCCCATGCGCTGGACGAGTGCGGCATCCTGCCCATTTCCTTTTCCAAGTACGGCACAGCCTACAAGATGACCTGCGGATTCCCGCCGCCGGACTACATCGTCCACGGGGTCCCGGAATGCAAGACGAGAGGAGCCGATAACCGCCATGCCCTTTGATTTTTTCGCATCCATCCTGACTGACCGCGCCTTTCCCTTTGAGATCGACGCGTATCTGTACTGCATCGCAGCGGCGCTTGTCTGCGGTGTGATGGCAGCCATCGGCGGCTCCGTCCGCTCCCGCGCTACCCGGAGCTTCACCCTGACGCTGCTGGTGCTGCCGGTGATCGTCACCACCGTCATCATGATGGTCAGCGACAACATCGGCGCGGGCATTGCCGTGGCGGGCGCGTTCTCGCTGATCCGCTTCCGCTCTGTTCCGGCGAAGGCCCGGGATATCGTGGCAGTGTTCCTGAGCATGACGGCGGGCCTGACCTGCTCCTCCGGCTATGTCGGGCTGGCGCTGCTGTTCACGGCCATCGTGTCCGCGCTGCTGGTTCTGCTGGCGCTGATCCCCTCTGCCGAGCAGCGCACGATGCACCTGCACATCACCATCCCCGAGTCCCTGCGCTTTGCCGGCGCCTTTGACGACCTGTTCCAGAAGTACACCGCCTCCCACCAGCTGATCAAGGCCAAGACCAGCAACATGGGCAGCCTGTACAAGCTGCTCTACCGCGTTCAGCTCAAGGACGCCAAGCAGATGCAGGAGTTCATCGACGAGCTGCGCTGCCGCAACGGCAATCTTGAGATCGCCCTGAGCGAGATCCTGAACCGGGCGGACGAACTGTAATCAGGAGGTTCCGATATGAAGAGAATCATTGCCCTGCTTTTGACCACATTGATGCTGGGCGGCTGTGTCGCCCAGGGCGAAGTCGCCGCCACGCCCGAAAGCAGCATCTCCCCTGCCGGGTTTGACGTGAGCAAGCTGGATCTGGACTTCTCAAACCGCGAGCGCTCCGGCGAATGGGACGAGGACGACGAAGTCCTCATCCAGGCAAACGGCAGCACCGCTGAGATCAACGGCTCCGGCGCTGCGATCGCGGACGGACTGCTCACCATTGACAAGGAGGGCGTCTACGTCATCACCGGCACGCTGACCGACGTTTGCATCTATGTGAACGTCACCAAGCAGGAGAAGGTGCAGCTGGTGCTGAAGGATGCAGAGATCGTCAACAGCACAGGCCCGGCCATTGCTATCAAGGAAGCGGACAAGGTGTTCATCACCGTGCCTGAGGGCGCCAGGGCCACCCTCTCCGACGGCAAGCGCTATCAGGGCAAGGCCGCTGACGAGGGCTGGGACGGCGTCATCTTCTCCCGGGCAGACCTGTGCCTCAACGGCCAGGGCGAGATGACCGTCACCGGCTCCTGCAAGCACGGCGTGGTCTCCAAGGATGACCTGGTGATCGCCGGCCTCAAGCTGAACGTCACCGCCGCCTCCACCGCCCTGGACGGCAAGGACTGCGTCAAGGCCACCGGCGCGACCATCACCGTGGACGCGGGCACCAACGGCATCCGCTCCAACAACGACGAGGACGCTGACCGCGGCTTCATCTACCTCAAGGACTGCAGCATCACCGTCGACGCCGGCAACGACGCCGTGCAGGCGGAGAATGCACTCATTACAGAAGATACCATCCTGAACATCCTCTCCGGCAGCGGGCAGACGCGCTCTGTCCGCTACGCCGCGGAGGGTTCCTGGAAGGGCTTGAAAGCAGGAGATATCCGCCTCAGCGGCGGCTCCTGCTTTATTGTTGCCCTGGATGACGCGATCCATGCCGACGGGAGCATCCTCATCACCTCCGGAAGCTACACGCTCTCCAGCGGAGATGACGGCATCCATGCCGAGGAGGCGCTGACGATCGAGGGCGGCGAGATCCGCATCACCCAAAGCTACGAGGGGCTGGAGGCCAAAACGCTGACCATCGCAGGCGGCGTCATTGACGTGACCGCCTCGGACGACGGACTGAACGCCGCAGGGCAGGCCGAGGCAACGCAGGGAAACAACCGCTGGGGCCGTGGCAGGATGATGTCCAACGGCGTGGGCGATATCATCATCAGCGGCGGGTACACCGTCATCAACGCTTCCGGCGACGGGATTGACAGCAACAACAGCATCACCGTTTCCGGCGGCGTAACGCTGGTATCCGGCCCCGAGAGCAACGGCAATGCCGCCTTCGACTATGACGGCACGGCGAAGATCACCGGGGGTGTGCTGATCGCTACCGGGCCCATGGGCATGGCGCAGAATTTCACCGAGGCGGAGAACCAGGGGGCGATCCTTGTCAGCTTCGGCCCCAAGGACAGCGGCGAACCCATCGCCCTGACGGATGCAGACGGTATAGTGCTGGCCTCCTTCACACCGGAGAACGCCTATCAGTGCGCCGTCATCACAGCGCCTGGCATCCAGGAAGGGCAGACATACACGCTGATCACCGGCTGCACGGTCGGAGGCGCTGACGAAAACGGCTTTGCCCAGAACACCACCACGACCGGCGGCGTCGTGATCGACCAGATTTCCATGACTTCCCTCCTCTATGGCGGAAACGGCGGCATGGGGATGTGGAACATGCCCGGCGGCGGCTTCCCCGGTGAGAACCCCGGCGGCGGCTTCCCCGGTGGGAACCCCGGCGGCGGGGCTCCGGGGATGAATCCCGGCGGCGGCCCCGGCAGAGGGCCCGGACGCGGCTGGTAACGGCCCTTAACGCGGCACCGGAAAAGGAAATCACAAATCATATACAAAACGCCTCTGACGGCCCATTTCCGGGCAATCAGAGGCGTTCTTTTGTTAATAGGGACTGTCGAACTCGGCTTCGGCCTTGGCGACGGCGTCTTCCAGGGTCATGCCGGTGAAGTGGGGGGCGTTGAGGTAACGGCCGGACTTGCCGTCATCCACGAAGGCGCCCACCACGATGCCGGGGATGGCGCTTTCCGGGGCGTTGGGGGCGTGGGGGCCGCCCAGATCCGTACGGCACCAGCCGGGATCGGTCAGGTTGATCATGACGTTGGTGCCCTGCACCTTGCTGCCCAGGTCGATGGTGAACTTGTCCAGGGCGGCCTTGCTGGCGGAGTAGCCGGCCTGCTGGGGATCCAGGGCAATGCCGCTGGTGGTGTTGAGGATGCGGCCGAAACCGCGCTCCACCATCCTGGGCAGGAAGTGGTAGCAGATCATCGCCGGGGCGATGGTGTTGATCTTGAAGGACTCGGTGAAGTCCGACACCGGGGTCTTGCAGTAATCCACGCGGTAGGCGATCTGCATACCGGCGTTGTTGAGGACGATATCGACCTGGGTGCCGCGGGCGTCGATCTCGTTGAGCATTGCCTGAACGGAATCGAGATCGCTCAGCTCCGCCTCCACCGCGTAGGCCTGAACGCCCATGGCGGTGACCTCAGCCAGCACCTTTTCGGTGTGGGCCAGCTTGCGGCTGTGGAGGATCAGGTTCGCGCCCTTCTCCGCCATGAGCTTTGCGGTCAGATAACCAATGCCGCGGGCAGCGCCTGTGATCAGGCACCAGCGGCCCTGCATATCAACCATTCTTGACGGCCTCCTTTGCATTTTCGAGGGCGGCGATCACCTTGTCGCACCACTGGTCGAACTCGGGATCCTCCGCCTGGAGCGCGGGGGTATTCAGCATGTGGCGAACCGTCCAGCGCAGGCCCTGATCGGCCCGCACGGTGCACTGGAAGCCCGGCACGGCACGCTTGACCTTCGAGTTGTCGAAGACGACGGTGTTGGCCTTGTCGCCGGTCAGGCCGCCGCGGTAGTCATACTTGCCCGCCGCGTGCAGGAACTCGCTGGTGACATAGTAGGGCTTGTATGCCACGCCCAGCTCGTCGGCGATGATCTGATAGATCTGGTTCCAGGTGACGGACTCGTCGCTGGTGATGTGGAACGCCTCGCCGATGGCGTGGACATTGCCCATCAGGCCGATGAATGCCTTGGCGAAGTCGCCGTTCCAGGTGATGGTCCACAGGGTGGTGCCGTCGCCATGGACGAGGACGGGCTTGCCATCCATCATGCGCTTGAGCACCTGCCAGGAGCCCTTGTCGCCGTGAGCGCCCACGGGCACATTGCGCTCGTCATAGGTGTGGCTGGGGCGGATGATGGTGATCGGGAAGCCATTCTCCCGATACTCCTTCATCAGCAGCTCCTCGCAGGCGATCTTGTTGCGGGAGTACTCCCAGTAGGGGTTGTGCAGGGGCGTGGACTCGGTGATGACGTAGGTACCCACGGGCTTCTGATACGCAGATGCCGAGGAGATGTACATGAACTGCCTGGTCTTGCCCTTAAAGAGGCGCACGTCGCGCTCCAGCTGGGCGGGCACAAAGCCAATGAAGTCGCACACGCAGTCGAAGGACATCCCTTCCAGCGCTTTGGCCGCCTCTGCCTCGTTGTTGATGTCGGCGGTGATGGTCTTGATATTCGCGGGCAGATCCGCATTGCGGGTGCCGCGGTTGAGCAGGTACAGCTCCCAATCGGGGTTGTCGGCCAGCTGGCGGGTGATGGCCATCGAGATGGTGCCGGTGCCGCCAATGAACAGTGCTTTCATGTTGTGATCCTCCTCTTACAGGGTGGCGTGGGCTGCGATGCGGTAGATGGCTGCAGCGTCCTCGCTGCTCAGGCGGACAAAGCCCCAGCTGCGGCCATTTCCGAGGCCCAGCTTCTCCACCAGGACGGGGATGTCCTCTTCCTTTGCGCCCAGCTCTGCGAAGTTGATCGGCAGGCCCAGCTCATGCAGGAAGCGGCGGAAGCAGCGGATGCCTTTCTTCGCGGTGGCTTCGGGGTTTTCGAAATTCATCGCGCAGCCGAAGACACGGGTGGCCATCTGGGCAAAGCGCATGGGGTTGTGGGGCATGACGAACTCCATCCAGGCGGGCATCATGACGGCCAGACCGGCGCCGTGAGCCACGTCGTACAGGCCGGAGAGCTCGTGCTCCAGGTTATGGCTGTTCCAGTCCTGGCTGCGGCCAACGCCCACGATGTTGGTGTGCGCCACCGTGCCGGCCCACATGATGTTCGCGCGGGCCTCGTAGTTGTTGGGATCGGCGATCACGCGGGGGGCTTCCTTGACCATGGTGGTCAGGACGGCCTCGCACAGGCGGTCGGTGATCTCCACCTCGGGGGTGTTGGTGAAGTAGCGCTCAAAGACGTGGGCCATGATGTCGCAGGCGCCGCAGGCCGTCTGGAAGGCGGGCAGCGTGCAGGTCAGCTCAGGGTTCATGATGGAGAAACGGGGACGCAGGGCATTGCTGCCCGCACCGCGCTTGAGGCCGGTAGCCTCCTGGGTGACAACGGTATCGCCGCTGCCCTCGCTGCCGGCGGCCGCAATGGTCAGCACCGTGCCGATGGGCAGAGCCTTCTCCACCGCCGCCTTGCCGCAGTAGAAATCCCAGAAATCGCCCTCGTAGACCACGCCGGCGGCGATGGCCTTCGCGCTGTCGATAACGGAGCCGCCGCCCACGCACACGATGAAGTCAACGCCTTCCCTGCGGCACAGGTCGATGCCCTCGTACACCAGGGTATCGCGGGGGTTGGGCTTCACGCCGCCCAGGGTCACATAGGGGACGTTCGCCGCCTCCAGGGAGGCAGTCACGCGATCCAGCAGGCCGCTGCGGATGGCGCTGCCGCCGCCGAAGTGCACCAGGGCCTTCGTGCCGCCCCACTTCTTCACCATCTGGCCCGCTTCATTCTCGCGGCCCTTGCCGAACACAAACTCCGTGGGACTGTAGAAATTGAAATTATCCATGTCGATCGCTCCTTTTGGGTGATTGATTGTTGCCTTTGCAACTATTATAAACGATAACACTTGTGATGGCAAGTACGAAAAATCCCCTGCCGCATTTTCGCAGCAGGGGGATGAGGTCATTCGTTCCAGGCGACGCCTGCGGTCAGGAAGGTGACTTCCTCCTTGGCCACGGTCAGCAGACCGCCCTCGGTGGTGCCCTCCATGACGGTATCATCCGGCAAATGGATGGCGCAGCGGGTACCGGGCTTGACGGAGGTGATGAAGGGCACATGGCCAGCCATGACCGCCAGATCACCTGCAGCGCCGCGCACGGACAGGAAGGTCGCCTCGCCGGAGAAGATCTTGCCGTCGGGGGAAGAGATGTTCAGCAGGAAGGTATTCATCCCTGCACCTTCTTTGCACGCTCGACAACGTCGTCAATGGTACCGGCGAAGAGGAAAGCAGACTCCGGCAGGTTGTCGTGCTTGCCCTCGATGATCTCGCGGAAGCCGCGGATCGTCTCGCTGATCGGCACATACACGCCCTCAAAGCCTGTGAACTTCTCGGACACGGCGAAGGGCTGGGACAGGAAGCGCTGGATCTTACGGGCACGGCCCACCAGCAGCTTATCGTCGTCAGACAGCTCGTCCATACCCATGATGGCAATGATGTCCATCAGCTCGTTGTAGCGCTGCAGGATGCGCTGCACCTCGCGGGCCACGGTGTAATGCTCCTCGCCCAGCACCTCGGCAGAGAGAATGCGGGAGGTGGATTCCAGCGGATCCACGGCGGGGTAAATACCCATGGAGGCGATGGAACGGCTCAGAACCGTGGTCGCATCCAGATGGGAGAAGGTGGTGGCAGGCGCGGGGTCGGTCAGGTCGTCAGCGGGAACGTAGACGGCCTGGACGGAGGTGATGGAGCCCTTGCGGGTGGAGGTGATGCGCTCCTGCAACGTACCCATCTCGGTGGCCAGGGTGGGCTGGTAGCCGACGGCAGAGGGCATACGGCCCAGCAGCGCGGAAACCTCGGAGCCCGCCTGGGTGAAGCGGTAGATGTTGTCGATGAACAACAGCACGTCCTGGCCTTCCTGATCGCGGAAGTACTCGGCCATCGTCAGGCCAGACAGGCCCACGCGCATACGGGCTCCCGGAGGCTCGTTCATCTGGCCGTAGACCAGCGCGGTGTTGTTGATAACGCCAGATTCCTTCATCTCGTTGTACAGGTCGTTGCCCTCGCGGGTACGCTCGCCAACGCCGGTGAAGACGGACAGGCCGTTATGCTGCTTGGCAATGTTGTTGATCAGCTCCATGATCAGAACGGTCTTGCCCACACCGGCGCCGCCGAACAGGCCGATCTTACCGCCCTTGGAGTAGGGGCAGATCAGGTCGATGACCTTGATGCCGGTTTCCAGCATCTCGGTGGAGGTGGCCAGCTCATCATACGCGGGAGCGGGACGATGGATGTCCCAGCGCTCGCCCTCGACAGTCTCGCCGTTGTCCACCACGTCGCCCAGGACGTTGAAGATACGGCCCAGGGTCTGGCGGCCGACGGGAACGGAAATGGATGCGCCGGTGTCGGTGACGACGGAATCGCGCTGCAGGCCGTCGGTGGAGGCCATCGCAATGCAGCGGGCGGTGTTATCGCCAATGTGCTGCGCGACCTCGCAGGTCAGCTTGCGCTCGCCGATCATGACGGTCAGCGCCTGGTGGATGGGCGGCAGTCCGCCCTTGTCAAAACGGACGTCGACAACAGGTCCCATGACCTGTGCGACAATGCCCGTGTTATTCGCCAAAGGGATTCCCCTCCTTCGTTTGAAAATACATTACGCGCCGCTGCCGGCGACGATCTCCGTGATCTCCTGGGTGATGGCGCCCTGGCGGGCACGGTTGTACTGCAGCTGCAGCTCGTCGATCATCGCGCGGGCATTCTTGCCGGCGGAGTCCATGGCCATGCGGCGGGCAGCGACCTCGCTGGCGAAGCTCTCGCGGATCAGCGACATCAGGAGCCCCGCGATGTAATCCGGGACTGTGGCATTGAGGATCGTCTCCTCATCCGGCTCGAACACGACGCCCAGGGTGCCGGCGTTTTCCGCACGGGACAGGGGCAGCACCCACCGCACCGTTGCTTCCTGCGTCAACATGCTCACGTAGCGGGTGTAAACGATGCCGAGGCGATCATACTCCCCTGCCACGAATTCCGCGCAGAGTTTGCGGGCCAGCGCCGTTGCCTGCGCGCCGGTGTAGTGTTCGGAGGAGAAGAACTCCCCCTTGTAACGGTCGCAGGCGCGCTTGCCGATGGGATAGACCTTCTCCCTCTCCATGCTCTCGGTCAGGCGGAAGACGTTGGCGTTGTAGCCGCCTGCCAGGCCGCGGTCGCCCGCGATGACGATCAGGCGGGTGCGCTTGCCGTCGGTCTGACGCATGTAGGGGCTGCCTGCGCACTCAGGGCAGGCGGTCAGGACGTCGACCACGTCCTCAAAGGCGCTCAGATACTGGCGGCCGCCCTGCATCCGCTCATTGGAGCGGCGCATTTTAGAGGACGCCACCAGGCCCATGGCGCTGGTCGTGTGCAGGGTGGAATCAACGCTGCGGATACGGTTTTTCAGGGCTTTGGTGTTGGCTCCCATCCCTGTCACCTCCGCATGGACGCAAGCGCCTCTTCCAGTTCCTTCACATCCTCGTCGGTGAACAGGCCGCTCTCCAGACGGTTCAGGAGGCCCTCATGCTCGGCTTCGAGCTTCTCGTACAGGCGGAACTCCCAATCCTGCACCTTGGTGACCTCCACGTCGTTGAGGTAGCCGTGGATGACCGCATACACGATCGCCACCTGGCAGCCCACGCGGACGGGGGCGTTCTTCTTCTGCTTGAGCACCTCGACGATGCGGGCGCCCAGGGCCAGACGGGCCTTGGTATCCGCGTCCAGATCGCTGCCGAACTGGGCGAAGGACTTCAGCTCCAGGTACTGGGCATAGAGCAGCTTCAGTTCGCCGGCGACCTTCTTCATGCCCTTGAGCTGGGCGCTGCCGCCCACGCGGCTGACGGAGATGCCCGGGTTGATGGCGGGCATGATGCCGGAGTGGAAGAGCTCCGTCTCCAGGAAGATCTGGCCGTCGGTGATGGAGATGACATTGGTGGGGATGTAGGCAGACACGTCGCCGGCCTGGGTCTCGATGATGGGCAGCGCCGTGATGGAGCCGCCGCCGAAATCCTTGTGCACGCAGGCTGCGCGCTCCAGCAGGCGGGAGTGCAGGTAGAACACGTCGCCCGGGTAGGCTTCGCGGCCCGGAGGACGGCGGATCAGCAGGGACAGGGCGCGGTAGGCCACGGCGTGCTTGCTCAGGTCATCGTAGACGATCAGCACGTCCTTGCCCTGCTCGCGGAAGTACTCCGCCATGGCGCAGCCGGCGTAGGGCGCGATGTACTGCAGGGGGGCGCTCTCCGCCGCAGAGGCAGAGACGATGATGGTATAGGGCATGGCGCCGGCGCGCTCCAGCTCCTGAGCCAGCTGCACCACGGAGGTGCGCTTCTGGCCGATGGCGACGTAGACGCACAGCACGTCCTTGCCCTTCTGGTTGATGATGGTGTCGATGGCGATGGCGGTCTTACCGGTCTGGCGATCGCCGATGATCAGCTCGCGCTGGCCGCGGCCGATGGGGATCATGGCGTCGATGGCCTTGATGCCAGTCTGCAGGGGGCGGTTGACGCTCTGACGCTCGATGATGCCGGGGGCCTCGGACTCGATGGGGCGGGTGGACACACAGTTCACCGGGCCCTTGCCGTCGATGGGCTCGCCCAGGGCGTTCACAACGCGGCCCAGCAGGCTCTCACCCACCGGGACGGCCAGGGGCTTGCCCGTGCGGTACACGGTCGTGCCCTCGCGGATTTCGTCCTTATCGCTCAGCACGGCGACGGAGACGGTATCCTCTTCCAGGTTCTGCGCCATGCCGTAGCTGCCGTCCTCGAAGCGGAGCAGCTCGTTCGCCATGCAGGAGCGCAGGCCGTAAACACGGGCAATGCCGTCGCCAACGGTGATGACGGTGCCGGTCTCAGCCATCTCGATCTTGCTCTTGTAATTGCGGATCTGCTCCTTGAGGATGCTTGAGATCTCTTCCGGTCTGTTGCTCATGTGTTCATCACTTCCTTGATTTGTTGCAGCCGATGCTTCAGGCTGCCGTCGATGACCTTGCCGTCCACCTCGACGACCAGACCGCCCATCAGGGACGCGTCCACCGTGCATTCCAGGCGGATCGTGCGGCCAAGCTTCGCGCCGAGCTTCTGAGCCAGCGCCGCCTTTTCGGACTCTGTCAGCTCCACAGCGCTGCGCACGCTGGCCGTGGAGAGCTTCATCGCCGCGTCATGCAGCTCGACATAGGCTGCCAGGCAATCGTCCAGCTCCCGGATATGGCCGTTGGCGCACATGACGCACATGAGGCTCAGCACATCCTGGGAGACCCTTCCCTCAAAGGACTTTTCCAACACGGTGAGGCGCTCGTCCTTGGGGATCGCCGGAGAGGCCAGGAGATCCATGGCACCCTCCGCCGCGTACAGTTCATTGCGCGCAAGGCGCATTTCATTCAGTGTCTGGGGGATGCTGCCCTTTTCAGCCGCCAGCTGAAAGATCGCATCCGCATAGGATCTGCTCGTTTCCGTCATTGGGCATCACCGATCCCCTGCAGGAAGGAATCGATCAGTCCGCGGTGATCCTCCGTGGTCATCTCGCGGCTGAGCAGCTGCTCAGTCAGCGCAGCAGATACCTCGGTGATATCGCGGCGGATGGATTCCTGTGCCTTCTTCTTCTCCATTTCCGCTTCCAGCTCGCCCTGGCGGACGATGCCCTCGGCCTTTTCACGGGCCTCTGCGACGATCTTGTCGCCGCGGCGGGCTGCGTTCACGGTCGCGTCATGGATGATGCCGTCTGCCTCAGCCTGAGCGCCTGCCAGCTTCCGGGCGTATTCATCGCGGGAAGCATTGGCGTTTTCCTCAGCCTGGGCGGCAGCGGCGTACTGCGCATCCAGCTCGGCCTGACGAGCGGCGATGACATTCTTCACCGGCTTGTACAGGAACTTCTTCAGCAGCGCGTACAGGATGGCCAGGTTGGCCAGGGAGATCAGGATCTGCCAGATGTTAACGGAAATGATTTCCAAATACTTGGGGTCTTGGAAAAACGTCTTCACTTCCGCCACCTCGTATTACAGGCCCAGGGTGCTCTTCAGGATGCCCACCATGGTGCCGGGAGCAACGAAGATCAGCAGGATGGCGATAACCAGGGAGTAGATACCGGTGGTCTCAGAGATGGCGCAGCCCATGATCATGGTAGAGGTGACAGCGCCCTTGGCTTCGGGCTGACGGCCGATGGCCTCACAGGCGTTGGCAACAGCGTGACCTTCGCCGATACCGGGGCCCACGGCACCGATGCCCATGCAGATACCCGCGCCCAGCGCGCAGCAGCCGAGAATGATAGCGATTGCGATAGCGTCCATGTAAAATTTCCTCCGTTCAATGTTGTCGTTATTGCTTTGGCTGCCCGGGAGGACAGCCTGTCCGTCAGTGGGCCAGCTTGGCCTGCCGCTTGGCGGCTCGCTCGGCGAGCACGTCGTCCCCCGGGTATGCGCCGGAGATGTTCAGCATGGTCAGCATGGCGAAGATGTAAGCCTGGATGCAGCCTGAGAAGATGTCGAAGTAGACGCTCAGGATCGCGGGGATACCGATCTGCAGGAAGGGAACATCCCCCAGGAAGCCGGGCAGCCAGCCCAGCACCATGTTGGAGAGATTCCCCAGCGCCCAGGCGACCAGCGCGGCGATGACCGTACCGGACAGGACGTTGCCGAAGTGACGGAAGGTCATCGAGATGGGAGTGGCGACCTCGCCCAGGATGTTCATGGGCAGCATCACCGGGATGGGCTCCAGGAAACCCTTGGCGTAGGAACCGAGACCTGCCTTGAGCTTGTTCTTGGTGATCAGGATGAACACGAGGATCGACCAGCCCGCGATGACGTTCACATCCGAGGTCGGCGGGAAGAGGCCGAACAGGGACATGAGGCTGGAGCAGGCCGATATGGCGAGGATGGTCATGATGAAGGGGGCGTAGCCGGCATGGAATACGGGCTCCATGTTATCCCGGATGATGCCGTCCACCTTTTCCACGATCCACTCCGCTGCGATCTGCCGTATGCCGCCGCCCTTGACCGTCATGCCGTGGGTCAGGAACAGGCACGCGCCGACGATGGTGATCATGATCAGCCAGGCGTTGACCTGGGCCTCGGTGATGATCAGAGGCATCAGCGGCATGGGGATCTCAATGAATACCCTTGCGCCGGTGATGGACACGCCGTCGCCGCCGGTGGGGAGATCCGTGAAGATCTGCAGCAGCATCGCCGCCAGGATCGGCAGCACGATCATGGCGAGGTACGCCATATCCAGCAGCCGGAAGCGCCGGTCTTTCACCTGCGCTTTGCTTTCACTCATTCAATTATCACCTCCTTGCACGGAATGTAAAAAGGAACTCAGTTTTCTTTCTTCAGCATGAAGCCCCGGAGCTTTGCACCGATGCCGGGGAACGCCAGGGGGATCACCACGGCAAACAGGTTGAAGCAGGGCGCCACGCCGCCGATCACGCAGATCAGCAGGAGCATCAGCATCCGCAGGCTCTGGGATGATTTCATGCGGGTGCTGGCGTCCTTGGGCTCCATGCTCAGCGCCTTCTGCACCGTCAGGCCCATGAGGAAGAAGTTGCCGATCGCAGCCGCAGCGCCCAGCAGGTTTCCGAGCAGCACCGTGGTATCCCACTTGCCGATAACAAGGAAAACCGCCTGCATCAGCAGGCTGCCGATCAGGACGACCAGCGCGATGAAACCGGTTTCCCGTTTCACGGCCGCGTCCACGTTTTTGAACAAGTTCTGTACACCTCCTGTCAGCAGCAAACCAATTGGTTTCCTTGCTGCCGAATATACCTATTATATACGGTATTCCCGTTTCCTGCAATAGGCAATGGACATTTTAATTTGTTTTTTGACCATATGATATATTTTTCACACACTTTTCCCGGTATTTGATCGTATTTCCCTTTTTGCAGCAGAAAAAAAACACAGCGCGCACTGCATAGCACAGGCGCGCCGTGTAAGGGATTACATATTTTTGATCAGAGGGCAAAGTCCTCGCCGTAGCCGTAGTGTTCCACGACGTAGTCGACGTCCTTGTCGCCGCGGCCGGAGAGGGTGACCAGAATGGAGCCGGTCTTCATCTCCTTGGCCTTCTTCATCGCGAAGGCGACGGCATGGCTGGACTCCAGGGCGGGGATGATACCCTCGTACTTGGAGAGGGCGAAGAAGGCGCGCACGGCCTCCTCATCGCTGACGGCGTCGTAGTTGACGCGGCCGATGGAGCGCAGGTATGCGTGTTCGGGGCCGACGGAGGGGTAATCCAGGCCGGAGGCGATGGAGTACACCGGGGCAGGCTCGCCGTTCTCATCCTTGAGCATGATGGAGTTGAAGCCCTGCATGACGCCGGGGGTGCCGAACATCATGGAGGCAGCATGGTCGCCCAATTTGCTGCCCTTGCCCAGGGGCTCAACGCCGTAGAGCTCGACCGCGCTGTCCAGGAAGGGCACGAAGGTACCCAGGCTGTTGGATCCGCCGCCAACGCAGGCGCAGACGACGTCCGGCTCGTGGCCCATCATATCCTTGAACTGCTCGCGCATCTCCTGGCCAACGACCATCTGGAAGTCGCGCACCATCATCGGGAAGGGATGCGGGCCCAGGCAGGAGCCAATGCAGTAGATGGCGTCCTTGTACTCACGGGCATAGGCCTCAAAGGCAGCGTCCACCGCTTCCTTCAGGGTCTTCAGGCCGTGGGATACCGGCACCACCCGGGTGCCGAGGATCTTCATGCGGGTGACATTGGGCGCCTGCTTGGCGATATCCACCTCGCCCATATAGATGTCGCACTCCAGGCCGAAGAAGGCAGCCGCCATGGCCAGCGCCACGCCGTGCTGGCCCGCGCCGGTCTCCGCGATGACCTTCTTCTTGCCCATGTACTTGGCCAGCAGGCACTCGCCCATGCAGTGATTGAGCTTATGAGCGCCGCTGTGGTTCAGATCCTCACGCTTGAGGTAGATCTGCGCGCCGCCGATCATCTTGCTCAGGCGCTCGCAGTGGTACACGGGCGTGGGGCGGCCCTGGAAATCCCTGCGGATGCGGCGCAGCTCGTTGACGAACTGGGCGCTCTGGGCGATGGTATGATAAGCCTCGGTAATCTCAGCCATGGCCGCCTTCAGCTCGTCGGGCAAAAAAGCGCCGCCGTACTCGCCGAAGTAACCCTTCTCATCGGGATGATAACGAAGATAAGTGCGGTAATCCATCACGATACCTCCTCAGGTATACGATATTTGTTCCATTGTAGCACACTTTGCCCAAAACGGCTGTATCTTTGATGTATTTCCTTTGCATTTCCCTATTGCCGCAGGCGTTGACAAACGCGCCATGATGCCTTATGATGCAGAGGACACCACCTGACGGGAGAATCACGGATGATGCACATCTTTTATGCCTTTTGCGGCGGGGCCTTCGGGGCAATGCTGGGGGGCTCGGCAGCCTTTGCGCTGACGGGCGTTTTCTGCGCCATTTCAATGGCGGCGCTGGCCGGCGGCGCGGATGCGTCCTTCCTCCATGCTGCCGTGGCCTTCGGGCCGATGATGCTGCCTGCGGTTTCCTATGCCGCCGGTGCGACCTCTGCCCACTATGCCCGCTGGCGGGGTTACATCCCCTGGGGCGAGGGCCGCAATACTGATCGTGCCCTGATGCACCTGGGAAAGCCGGACGTGATCCTCTTCGGCGGATGCGTAGGCGCGCTGGGCTGGGTCTGGTGCGACCTGCTGGGCAAGGCGGGCGCCTCTGCATATCTGGATACCAGCGCCGCGTACATCTGGCTGATCACCCTGACGCTGAAGATCGTGCTGGACCGCGAGGTATTCAGCACCCCCGACGCCGAATCCGCCCGGCTGGGCCGCTTCCACCGGCGGGCGAAGGCCTGGCAGCCGTCCATGACCCGCCCCTTCGACATGGTGCTCTACGGCGGCGTGATCGCGGGCTTTGCGGCCTGCTGCACCCAGGAGATCCTGCACAGCAGCAGCGAGGCGATGCGGCAATACGGCGTGTTCCTCCCCTTCTCGGTCAGCTGCATCGTGCTGGTTTTGGGACAGGGCCGGACGAAGGTGCCCACGACGCACCATATCACCCTTTGCGCGGCCTACGCCGTGGCAGCAGGCGGCAGCATTGCCTGGGGCGTGCTCGCCGGGATCGCCGCGACCGTTGTATCGGACTTCCTGGGCCGTGCCTTCCACGTGCACGGGGACGTTTACATCTGCCCTGCAGCCATGTCCATCGTGGTCGTTTCCCTGTTGGTGATGGGGCTGCTGCCCGCCCTTCAAGCCTATGCGCTGCCGGATGCGCTCATCTGGGGCTTGCTGGCGGCCATGGCTGCGGCCTGCGCCTGGCTGCAGCACCGGGAACGAGGCGCGCTTGTTCCGCCGATGGATGCAGCTCTCTGACGCACCGGAGGCATATAAAAAACGCTCTGCAGCAGGCAGAGCGTTTTTCATATCAGGCAGCTTCTTCCGCAGCCTTTTCTTTGGGCTTTACAAAGCGGGTGATGAGCAAACCGACCTCAAAGAGCAGGAGGATCGGGATGCCCAGCATGACCTGAGAGACCACGTCCGGCGGCGTCAGGATCGCAGCGACGACGGCGACTGCCAGGATCACGAACTTGCGCTTGCTGGCCAGCATCCGGTAGTTGGTGATCCCCATTTTCGTGGTCAGGTAGAGGGCCACGGGCAGCTCAAAGGCCAGGCCGAAGGGCACCACGAATCCGAACAGGAAGCCGATGTACTTGTCGATGGACAGCATCGGCACTGCCAGGTTTTCGCCGGATACCAGGAAGAAATCCACCGCCAGCAGATACACCGCGCCGTAGCAGAATGCCACGCCCAGGAGGAACAGCAGCACCATCACGAAGAACACAACGCGGAAGGTGCGCTTCTCGTTGGGGTACAGTGCCGGTTTGATAAATGCCCATACCTGCCAGATGACAACGGGCGAAGATACCACGATGGCTGCAATGAAGGCGACCTTCATCTTCGTCACCAGGGCCTCGGACATGGCGGTGTAGATGATCTCGATATTCCTGGCCACGATCGGCTCCACCAGCAGCGCCATCAGCTGGTCGATCAGGGCATAAAAGATCACCACAAAGGCAATGCCGATCGCCGCAGCGCTGACGACCAGCATCTTGCGCATTGCGGCCAGGTGTGAAAGGATCGATTGTTTCTTATCCTGCTGATCCATATACAACCTCCTCCATCAAAAGGAGACCGATGGATCAATCGGCCTCAGACAGTCAAATAAGTCAACTCTTTGTCACAGTAACTCGCCGTCGGCAGACTCTGAATCGAAAATCGGCGAGCCCCATCGGGGCGGCTAAACGGGGCAATGCCCCTGTGCGGCGATTTTCGCGCTTTTCCGTCAGGAAAAGCTTCCCTACGCGAGGGAACGACCGGACGCGTAGCGACCAGTGACCGAGTGCATATCTCGAAAAAGTGCCTAAAGCACTTTTTCGACGCCCTGGAACCGATGGATCAATCGGCCTTGCTTTCTTCCTTCTTTTCGGTATTGGCAGGCTCCTCCGCCTTGATCTCCTTCTTGAAGTCGCGGATGGACTGGCCCAGGGCCTTGCCCACGCCGGCCAGCTTGCCGCCGCCAAAGAGTACCAGCGCCAGAACCACAATCAGAATGATCTCCGTCGTACCAAGATGCATGATGTACCTCCATGATTCTTCGGCAAATGCCTGTTTGATTTACGCCTTCAGGGTCTCGCTGATCTCCTGCTGGGCTGCGTCGACGGCCTTTTCCGCCTCAGCGACGCTGCGGTTCAGCTCGGCCCCGGTTTCCTTGATCTCGGCAGAGACGTCCGCATCCTTCACGGTCTTTTTGATGTCGTCCGCCGTATCCCGGAACTCCTTGGAGAACTCGTCCCAGCCGGTTTCCTTCTTGATCTCACGGATGATCCGGCGGGCTGCCTTCACCTGCCGGGCAAGCCACCGGGCCACCTTGGGCAGATCCTTCGGGCCCACGACAAGGAACGCGACCAGCAGAACCAGCACGAGCTCCATGATGCCAATGTTGAACATACCGCCGCGCTCCTTTCGTCAGATTCCGTTCTCAAGTAGGTTATATTATACTACATGAAGAGCCAAAAGTAAATCCCTACTTTTTTTAGGATTTTCCCGTTTCACCACTTGCCAAAAGGATAACTAAGTTGTATAATGGTTGTACCCGATTAGCATGTGAACAGAATGGCTGTAACCTTTGCCCTCTGTTTGCACGACCACCCAAAGAGGAGGAAATTACAATGAGCAAGATGGAACAGACCCGCCGCGACTTTCTGAAGCTGGCCGGCAAGACCGTTCTGGGCGCTGCTGCCCTGACCGCCGTTCCCGCTGTGGTGAAGGCTGACGCCACCACGGAAATCGCCGCTCCTGCGTTCCCCTGGACCTGGCCCGGCCTGGACGTGAAGGAAGTTCAGGACAAGATCTATGCCAACTTCTTCGCCAAGGGCGGCTGCTGCGCTGGCGTTGCTTCCGGTATCCTGGATCTGCTGGCTGAGAAGTACGGCTACCCCTACAACCAGATCGACGGCCGCATGTTTGCCCACGGCGGCGGCGGTTATGGCCGTCGTAACCTGTGCGGCTCCCTGGGCGGCGCCTTCGCTGTGCTGAACCTGTTCACCACCGGCGGCGATATGAGCGGCATCCGTAACGAGATCTACACCTGGTACGAGAGCACCGCTTTCCCGATCTACCAGCCCGCTGACAAGCCCGAGCATCCCGTGCACTCCGTGGCTGGCACCGAGCTGTGCAAGGATTCTGTCGGCAACTGGATGGCTGCTTCCGGTCACGAGTTCGGCGATCCCGAGCGCGGCGTGCGCTGCGCCTCCCTGTCCGCTGACGTGGGCGGCAAGCTGGTCGAGCTGCTGAACGCTCACTTCGCCGGCAAGGCTGCCGAGGCTGCCCCTGCCGAGCCCGAGCTGCCCAAGAACACCTTCGTGGGCGTTGGTCAGGGCTTCGAGGGCAAGATCGAAGCGACCGTCACCTTCGACGACAACGGCAAGATCACCAACATCACGACCAAGCACAACGAGACCGCCGGCTTCTCCGACTCCACCTTCAACAAGCTGGTGCCCGCCATCATCGCTGCCGGCACCGTTGAAGAGGGCATCGACGTCACCTCCGGCGCGACCTCCAAGAAGTCCAATGCTGGTCTGCTGGAAGCCGTCAACGACGCTATCCGTCAGTACGAGGCCTCCAAGAAGTAATCCAGTCCACTTCCCTCCCCGGTTCGCCGGGGAGTTTTTCATTGCAAAAGGAGCCTCCGTCCAGGAGCTCTTTTGTCAAGGAGAGAATTCCCGCTTAGCGTAATTTCTCTGAAACATCTTCCCCGAACAATTGAAAACACAAACAGCTCCGCATGGCGTAACTGCCTGCGGAGCTGTTCCGTTTGTCTGGTTATTTTGCGCACCTTTCTGTGATCAGAATTCCCGCAGGATCAGGCTGCCGTCCTCGCCGCTGATCTCAATGAACGCGAAATGATACACACCGTTGGCATCCGCATACCCTACCGCCAGATTGGGCACATCGCCCCAGATCACAGCGCCGACGGACAGAGGATGCTCCGGATCCAGCTGATACTGAATGTCCTCCAGCGTTGCCTCGTACACCTCATCGCCGGTTTCGTCATCCCAGGAAGTCATCGACACACTGAACAGATGCACATGGCTGATCGCGGTATCCGGGTACAGGACAAATTCCAACTTGGGGAGCTCCGGATCATCTGCCTCCATGTAGTCGAGGTACTCATACACCTTGTATTCGTATTCCTTGATGGGGAAATCGTTCAGATATGCGATCCTGAGTTCAGGAAGCGGCACTTCGAAGTCCTCGTTACCAGGATTGGTGTACAAAGTAATCTGCAGCGGGAAGTGCAGCATTTCGCTGTAAACTTCCGCATGCAGCAGATCGATGAAGCCACAGCGGCTGCCCCATTCCACGTAGACCCTGCCATTGTCCATGATGTGACAGTTACGGACGATGGTGTTTGCCGGAATGCAGTCGATCGGCTCCGTGCTGTCGATCAGGGCGTAGAAGGGCGCGCCATCGAGGATAGTGATCATCATGGCGCTGAAGGTGAGTCTTCCCTCGCTGGGCTGCAGATACTTCGCCAGGATGTAGCCGCTGTATCCGTCGTACTCCGCGTAGATCCACGCATCGTCAATCTGCTGGCAGTTGTCCACGATGGCTCCCAGGGAGACCTTTACCAGCCGTTTGGCGGAGGTGCTGGGCCTTTGCCGCAGGGACACCCACTCATTGCAGTTCACGACCTCCATGTTGCCGATGTACTCGTCATCAGCAGACGCCGGAAGAATTGCCAACACCATACACAGCAGCAAAAACAGTGCAGCAAGGCGCTTCATATGCCCGCCTCCTTTTCCGATAGTTGATACAGTTTCAGTTCTTTTCTTCGATCTTCTTGCGATCCTTCTTGGTGTACTGGTAGTTGTCTGATTCCAGCGTCAGGTTCAGACCGCCCTCGCAGGCATAGCCGGAGGCTCCGCTTTGCGCCGTGGCCTGTTTGAGCTTGCCGATCATCGTGCCCACAATACCGATGGTCACAAACAGCGCAAAGATGGCGGCCATGAGCAGCGTGCCGCTCCCCAGCGCCTTGGTCAGGTGCAGGATCAGCGCCGTCAGCCCCAGAACGCCGGCGAAGGAGACGGCGCCCCACAGGAAGGCCTTGCCCTTGGCCGTGGGCACATTGCAGGTGAGCCTGCCAGTCTGGCCGTTGATGGCGAAGGTGTAGGTCTTTCCGTCCTTTACCGTAGTGATCAGCCACACGGGCAGCAGCACCGGCGTGACCTTGCTGCCCGCCACATGGACGCTGCTGCTTTTCTCGGACAGGCTGGTATAGCCGTCGATGGTGTCCTCCAGCGCGGACTTGAAGCTGCCGGTAGCTCGGTTGACAGCGCGGGCTTCGCAGGCGTCAGCGTCCACATCGGCATGGTCTGCCATCGCGCCGGAAAGCACCGCAGGCGTGAAGGCGACGGCCTTCGTGAGGTCATAGGGCTCCAGCGATTCGGTGATCTTGTCATCCATCTTGACGCTGCCGTCCACCGGGATGTTCTCAAAGCTCATGCTGCCCCCGCGGCGGACGGTGTAGTGCTCCACCTCGGTGACCTCGTAATCGCCGTCGGTGTAGCTGGATTCCTTCTCCGCATCATAAACAACGCTGCCGTGCGCCTCACAGTCAAACAGCCAGTAGGGCACGAAAAGCTTGCGCATCTCGGCGATCTGGTTATCCTTCTTGAAGATGTTGGGCAGCAGCGCCTTACCCTTGAAGTAGCCGTAGAACATCTCCTGGGCCTGCTCCTTGGTGATAACGAAGGGCACTACCAGCTCCGGGCGGATGCCGCCGTCGATGCGGTCCGGCAGGATGGTCGGGCTGCCGCAGTAGGGGCACGCGGTGGCGGTGGTGGTGCTTTCGGTGATCAGCTCTGCGCCGCAGGTCTTGCAGTTGTAGGCCTGCAGCTGCGCGACGTCAGCGGCGGCGTAGCCTTGCGTGGGCAGATCGAAATCGACGTCGGCGTTTGTTTGGGACGCATACCGGGCCTCGATCTCCTCCACCTCAAACTCGCTCGCACAAGCGGAGCACTTCATCTTCTTGCCCTCATATACCAGAGGCGAGGCGCAGTTGGGGCATTTGTAGGCGACGGTACTCATGGTTTCCCTTCTTTCATCGTGAATTGGCAGGCTTCGGCCTCCTGTACCTGCGGTTTACCTCAGGTTACTCGGTGGGCGTCAGCGCATATACCACGGGGCACAGCGTGCAGCACTGCTCCTCCATCGTCTCGTTCACAAGCCGCAGCACCATCAGGGAACCCTCACCGTACTGCGCGTTCCAAAGGGTTATCTGGCTGTTCAGATGGCCCTCGAACATGACCTTGTGGTTGATGACCATCGGCTGATCTTCCGGTTCGCAGTTATCCAGCCACAGCTGGTACAGGCGATTCAGCTCCGTCTGCCAGGCAACGGCATAGGCGTTGGCGATATCCGCTTCGCTGGCATCCTCGGGCAGCTCGTCCGTGGCATGCATGCGGATATTCGCGTGCACCTCGCAGGTTTCCCAGTATTGCTTACCGTTCTCGTCAATCTCCAGGGAGCTGCAGCAGGGCGCATAGGCGTCCTCCGGCACGCCGAATTCCGCATTCCATGCAGCATCCAGCGCAGAGAGCGTCTGGGGCCAGGCGATGCCGTCGGCCGCCAGGCCGTGCTCCTTCTGGAAGGATTTCACGGCCGCTTGCGTCTTCTTGCCGAACTTGCCGTCCACCTTGTCGTTGAGGCAGTCCAGGTCAGTCAGCTTCTGCTGCAGATCCTTGACCTCGTCGGAGTGGCCCTTGATATCCTTGTAGAGGGTTCCCTCGGGATAGTACGCCTCCGTCTGCTTCTTCTTGCAGAGGCGGCAGGTGCGGGTACGGGTGCCCTTGGAATGGTCGGTGGCCTCCTCGGTGATCGTCCACTCGCCGTACTTGTGGCTCTTCTCGATCACGCGGGTGCCGGACAGGCCGCAGACCTCGCAGACCGTACGCATGGAGCCTGTCTTCTTACAGGTGGCTTCCTCCAGAACATAGGAATCCTTCCACTTATGCCCCGGCGCGTTCACGGTCTCAATGCGGGTCTCGCCACAGTTGCCGCACATGTACCGTTTGAAGCCGTCCTCGGTACAATCAGCCTCCTGGCCGGTCACATAGGCCCAGTCGTGGCCATAGGCCTTGTCGGTGATCTCCTTCACGGTGTGGCCGCAGTCGTTGCACTTCAGGAGATAGTAACCGTCGCTCTCGCAGGTCACCTTTTTCACGTCGACCATGTCATAGGTATGATGGCATTCTGCCAGAGCCGTCGTAGCCAGCAGCAGTACGGACAGCAGCACCAGCATCGTCAGGAGCTTCTTCATTTCCATTTCTCCTTTGCGTAAAAGGCATACTGCCTGCCGGTTTCCCGACAGGCAGCAGCGGTCGTTCTTATTCGGCAGGGACGAAATGCATCATCATCGTGCCGTAGAAATCCATGTCAAAGCCCGCGTCGGTCGGCGTGCAGTTGAACATGGTGCCGTAGTAGTTGATGGCGTACACGCCCTCAGCTGTCACGGTGTAGGGCA
>JAFQEB010000117.1 GCA_017399225.1 Clostridia bacterium
AAACAGAGATGGTGACCGTGTCGCCAGCCTTGTAATCGGCAAAGGCAACACTGGCTGCGCAGACCAGAAGTACGCACAGCAGGAGGGAGAGCAGCTTTTTCATGGAAATAGCCTCCGTTCGATCTTTGTGTTTATCGGGCTTTCTGCCCGCAGCACAGCTTACTTCAGGGTGACGTCCTGGCCGGCGGCATACTTAAGGATCGCCAGCGCATCACGGGAATTGATCTTGCCGTCCGCATTGACGTCGGCATTGGCCGTGTTGATATTGACTTCCTGACCGGCAGCATGTTTGAGAACCGCCAGCGCGTCGCGGGAATTGATCTTGCCGTCCCCGTTCACATCGCCGGGCGTACGCTCGTCCTCGGCCGGGGGCTCCGCGGCGGCGTCGTAGGTGATGGTGTTCTTGAGCATCGGGCACTCCGCGAAGGCGCCGCTGCCGATCGACTTGAGGTGCGAGGGCAGATAAACGGTCTCCAGCGTGGTGTTGCCGCGGAAGGCGTTGGCGCCGATGTGGAGGACCTTCAGGCCCTCATACCAGTCCGGCACCTTGACGGAGCTGGCGCTGCCATTGTAGGCAACGACCGTGACCGCCTCGCCGTCGACGGAGAAGGTGAAATCAGACAGGTCATCTGCCAGCGCGACGCCCATGCACAGCAGCGTCAGCAGCATCAGCAGTCCGCCAATGCGGAGGATCAGCCGATTAAGGCGCATATTATCCATCTCCTTTGCCTGAAAAATTGGAACAGGCTGTAAACTCAGTCCATTATAGCATGTTCCTTCGCGTCGCGTCAAGTGATAGAACGGACATCCGGCAGAGAAAGCAGGCCCTCCCGGGCAAGTTTTACAATTGGCACAGAACCCCTCCGGGCGCAAAAAACAGAGAAAAGCCAAGGATCACCGCCCAAACCGGCCGATATGCGCCCTCTGCCAGCCCCGCGCGGCTTGAAAGGCAGGGCGGAACATGCTAAAATGGAGCAACATTGCACGCCGCGCATCCCGCGGCAAGGGAGGCTTATCAATGGCGATCGAAAAGGTCAGGGCATTTTTCGCCCGGTTCGGTATGGCAGACAGGATCATGGAATTCGACGTTTCCAGCGCTACGGTGGAGCTGGCTGCGCAGGCGCTCTCCTGCGAGCCCTGCCGTATTGCCAAAACCCTCTCCTTTCACGCTGACGGCGCGCCGGTGCTGATCGTCGCGGCAGGCGACGCAAAGGTGGACAACTCCAAATACAAGGCGCAGTTCGGCGTGAAGGCGAAGATGCTCTCCCCCGACGAGGCGCTGGCGCTGATCGGCCATGCGGTGGGCGGCGTCTGCCCCTTCGCGGTGAACGAGGGCGTCAAGGTGTACCTGGACGCCTCCCTCCGGCGCTTTGAGACCGTGTATCCGGCCTGCGGCAGCAGCAACAGCGCCATCGAGCTGACCCTGCCCGAGCTGGAGCAGTACTCCGGCGCAGCTGCATGGATCGACGTGTGCAAGGGCTGGAACGAGTGAGCGGTAACTATTTATAAAGATCCTGCGTCTCAGGCGCTGATGTTAAGGGCCGTCCGAACAATCGGACGGCCCTCAGACTGTCAACAAACCCAGGGAGGCGTCGGAGGGCTCGCAAGCCCTTCGACTTTAGATCGAAAATCGGCGACATGCGCGGCGATTTTCGCGCTTTTCCGTTAGGAAAAGCTTCCTTACACGA
>JAFQEB010000013.1 GCA_017399225.1 Clostridia bacterium
GCGTGCAGGTTGAGCTGCGTTACTCCTGGCAGTACGGCGCTTCCTTCTCCGCTTCCTCCGAGCTGCAGACCATGATCGCCGGCTGGTACCAGTCCGGCACCGAGATCGTCTTCGCCTGCGGCGGCTCCATGTTCCAGTCCATCGTGGCTGCTGCTGCCGCTGCTGACAAGTACGTTGTCGGCGTTGACGTTGACCAGTCCTACGAGTCCGAGACCGTCGTGACCTCCGCTCTGAAGGGCATCTCCGAGGCCGCTCAGCTGTCCATCGCCGCCAACTACGACGGCACCTGGGCTGAGAACTACGGCGGCAAGCTGACCGTGCTGGGCGCGAACCAGAATGCTGTTGGCCTGCCCACCGAGACCTGGTCCATGGAAGTGTTCACCGTCGATGAGTACAACGCTCTGATGGCCTCCATGAAGGACGGCTCTCTGGTTGTGGACCCCAAAGACTACAAGGGCGACACCATCACCACCGTTGAGTTCTCCAACCTGACCATCATCTACGAGTAATCCACGCTTCCTGCAGGGGAGAGCTTCGGCTCTCTCCTGTTTTTTGATGCTGAAAATGTCGCCGTGGCGGCTGCTTTTTTTCGCCAAATGCCCTGCATCGCTTGCAATTTCATTGCGCAGCATATATAATGAATGAAGAAAATAGCGGAATATGGAGCGGCGACACCACACCGCTCTGTTGTGATGCTGTGAGAAAGGAAGGTGGCAGCATGAGCGAGATGAACAAGGCAGCCGTCGTGAACGGGGCTGAGAGCGAATACGTCATCGAAATGCTCCACATCACCAAGGAATTCCCCGGCATCAAGGCCAATGACGATATCACCCTGCAGCTTCGCAAGGGCGAGATCCATGCGCTGCTGGGCGAGAACGGCGCAGGCAAATCCACGCTGATGAGCGTGCTGTTCGGCCTGTATCAGCCGGATCAGGGCGTCATCAAGAAGGATGGCAGGGAAGTCAAGATCAAGAACCCCAATGATGCAACGGCGCTGAACATCGGCATGGTGCATCAGCACTTCAAGCTGATCGATGTGTTTACGGTCATGGATAATATCGTCTTGGGCGCGGAGGACACCAAGCTGGGCTTCCTGTCCAAGAAGAAGGCCCGCAAGAAGGTGCAGGAGCTCTCCGAGCGCTACGGCCTGAAGGTGGATCTGGACGCCAAGATCGAGGACATCACGGTCGGTATGCAGCAGCGCGTTGAGATCCTCAAGATGCTCTACCGCGACAACGAGGTGCTCATCTTTGACGAGCCCACCGCCGTGCTGACGCCCCAGGAGATCGACGAGCTGATGAAGATCATGAAGGGCCTGGCAGCCGAGGGCAAGTCCATCCTCTTCATCACCCATAAGCTCAATGAGATCATGGCTGTGGCGGATCGCTGCTCCGTGCTGCGCAAGGGCAAGTACATCGGCACTGTCAGCATTGCCGACACCAACCAGGCAGAGCTGTCTCGCATGATGGTGGGCCGCGACGTGCAGCTGGTGGTGGACAAGCAGCCCGCTCAGCCCGGCGAGCCGATCCTGCAGGTGGAAAATTTGCGCGTTCGCTCCAAGTTGTATCATCGTGACGCCGTCAAGGGCGTGAGCTTCAATGTTCGCCAGGGCGAGATCGTGTGCATCGCAGGCATCGACGGCAACGGCCAGACGGAGCTGGTGTACGGCGTAACGGGTCTGGAGAAGGCGGCGAAGGGCAAGATCACGCTCAACGGTACGGAGATCACCTCTGCGCCCATCCGCAAGCGCTCCAAGGCCGGCATGAGCCATATCCCGGAGGATCGCCATAAGCATGGCCTGATCCTGGATAACACCCTGGAGCAGAACATGGTGCTGCAGCGCTATTACGAGCCCCGCTTCCAGAACTGCGGCTTCATCCGCTTTGACGCGGTCCGCGCGTATGCGGAGCAGCTGATCGAGCAGTATGACGTCCGCTCCGGTCAGGGTGCGATCACCACGACCCGCTCCATGTCCGGCGGCAACCAGCAGAAGGCCATCATCGCCCGTGAGATCGACCGCGACCTGCCGCTGATCGTCGCCGTTCAGCCGACCCGCGGCCTGGATGTGGGCGCGATCGAGTACATTCACCGGCAGATCGTCGCCCAGCGTGATGCGGGCAAGGCGGTGCTGCTGGTATCCCTGGAGCTGGATGAAGTGATGAACCTGTCCGACCGCATCCTGGTGATGTACGAGGGTGAGATCGTGGCAGAGCTGGATCCCAAGCAGACGACCGTGGAAGAGCTGGGCCTGTACATGGCCGGTGCAAAACGACAGGGGAAGGAGACACAGGCATGAAGAATTTCTTTGCCAAGAACGGCACAAAAGCCGTCATCGCCTCGCTGATCTCCATTCTGATCGGCATGGCGGTAGGCTCGGTCATCATTCTGATCTCCGGCCTGACCAATGAATCCATGGGCGCAAAGACCGCCTGGGAGGGCATCCAGCTGGTGGTCGGCGGTCTGTTCAACACGGGCCGCGATGCGGTGAGCAACAACCTGACCTTCGGCTTCAATCCCCAGCTGATGGGCAACATGTTCTTCCGCGCAATGCCGCTGATCATGACCGGCCTGAGCGTGGCGCTGGCCAGCAAGACCGGCCTGTTCAACATCGGCGCGCCCGGTCAGTACCTGATGGGCACCGCAGCGACGCTGCTGATCGCCCTGAGCCTGCCTACCGGCACAGGCGAATCCCTGCAGCGGGTGACCGGCGAATGGGCCACCCACATGGAGGCCTTCGGAATGGTGGGCCAGGCGACCTACCCGGTATGGCTTGTCTGGACGCTGGCGTTCCTGGGCGGTATGCTGGCTGGCGCGCTGTGGGGCGCGATCCCCGGTATGCTCAAGGCGCTGCTGAACATCAACGAGGTGCTGGCGTGCATCATGACCAACTGGATCGCCGCCAATGTGGTCACCTGGGTGTTCGACGATACCCGCGTCTTCCAGAATGCGGTGGAAAACACCAAAAATGCCTACATTTATAAGACGACCTTCAATGGCGTGCAGACCCCCAAGCTGGGCCTGGATTCCATCTTCGCCAACAGTCAGGTCAGCGGCGGCATCCTCATCGCGATCCTGATGGCAGTGGTCGTGTACATCCTGCTGAACAAGACCACCTTCGGCTATGAGCTCAAGGCCTGCGGCTCCAACCGCTTCGCTGCGCGCTATGCCGGCGTGAAGGACAAGCGCTGCATCGTGACCTCCATGGCTCTGGCTGGCGCCCTGGCCGGCGCCGGCGCGGCGCTGTACTACCTGGCCGGCAACACGGAGTTCTACTGGCAGACCTCCCAGAGCCTCCCGGCGGTGGGCTTCAACGGCATTCCCGTGGCGCTGCTGGCGGCCAACAATCCCATCGGCGTTGTGTTCTCGGGCATGTTCATGTCCATGCTGGAGATCTGCGGCCAGAAGCTGAAGGACATGACGGCATTCAACGAGTATATCACTGACGTCATCATCGCCGTGATCGTGTACCTGTCGGCCTTCGCGATGATGATCCGTATGCTGCTGAGCAAGCGGGGCAAGGCGCGCGGAAAGGAGGGTCTGAAGTGACGGAGTTTCTGAATATCCTTCAAAGCGATTCGATGGCCTTCCTGATCCGGCAGACGCTGCTGTTTGCGGTGCCGCTGATGATCGTTGCGCTGGCAGGCGTGTTCTCCGAGCGCAGCGGCGTCATCAACCTGGCCCTTGAGGGCATCATGATCTTCGGCGCCTTTGTGGGCGTGCTCTTCGTCAACATCATCCAGGACGCCGAGTGGTTCCAGTGGGCCCACGATGCGTTGATCCAGGTGCCCAATGGCAAGGCGGCGATGGACTTCGGCGCGTTGCTGAGCACCCAGGGCTTTGCACTGCTGATCATGCTGATAACAGCCGTCATCTGCGCGCTGTTTGCGATGCTGCTGGCCTTCGCGGCGATCCACCTGCGTGCGGACCAGACCATCGCCGGCACGGCCCTGAACATGCTGGCTCCCGCGCTGGTGCTCTTCCTGGTGCGTATCATCGCCAACCAGAACACCTACGGCATTGCGGGCGAGGCGAGCAACTGGTTCATGCTCAAGGAGAGCTATTTCGGCTTCGGCATCAAGCTGACCCGTCTGACGAAAACGCCCTCCATGGGCTTCCTGGGGCAGGCCTTTGTGCATCAGGTGTACCCGATGACCTACGTCTGCATCCTGCTGTTCATCCTCATGTCCATCTTCATGTACAAGACCCGCTTCGGTCTGCGCCTGCGGGCCTGCGGTGAGAATCCGCAGGCGGCGGACAGCCTGGGCATCAATGTGTTCAAGATGCGCTATGCGGGCGTTGGCATTTCCGGCGCGCTGGCGGGCATCGGCGGCTTCCTCTATGCGACCACCACCATGAACTGCTCCTCCAACGGTGATGTGGCTGGCTTCGGCTTCCTTGCCCTGGCGGTCATGATCTTCGGTAACTGGAAGCCCCTGAATATTGCCCTGGCCTCCCTGCTCTTTGGTCTGCTGAAGTGTATCTCTGCCTCCTACAGCACCCTGGACTTCAATGCGGACAAGGTGTTTGAGCTGGCGGAGCTGGGTATCAGCAAGCATGTGTACAACCTCATGCCCTACATCATCACCCTGCTGGTGCTGGCATTCACCTCCAAGCGTTCCCGCGCTCCCAAGGCGGAGGGCATTCCCTACGACAAGAGCGTCAGATAAGACGCACAGATCCGGGCGGACGGCAGAGATGGCCGTCCGCCCTTTTGCGGCACAAAATGGCGTCGAACGTGGATGTGAAAGCTTTCCGCGGACAGGAAATGGCGAGAGAAAACTGGCAAAAACGGAATGGATGTCGCATTCTGTCGCTGACCTCCCAAAATGTACAAATGCAAAACGAAAATGCAAAATTCTTCAGAAACGTTCGGAAAATCCCTTGACAGCCGAAATCGTTTACGGTAAAATGATGCTGTAATGTTTTCTTGACGGGCCTGATCAGCCTGTCCGGACAGAGGTTACAGAGGAGGATGCGCCATGTCCTGCCAGATGATGCGTTTTCATTCCGGGGACAAGTGTACCATCCTTGATAAAGGAACAGCCCTATTCAAGAGCGCGGCCTGATTGTATCCAGCCGTGCTCTTTTTCGTGGGAAAAGCTGTCAGCATCAATGCTGAAATGGAACAGGAGGTTTCATGATGAAGAAGGTTGCCATCATCATGGGCAGCGACAGCGATCTGCCCGTTCTCAAGCCTGCGTTTGAACAGCTCAAAAAGCTTGAAATTCCCTTTGAGGCGCATGTGTACAGCGCCCACCGCACCCCTGTGGAGGCTGCGGCCTTTGCCAAGAGCGCCCGTGAAAACGGCTTCGGCGTCATGATCTGCGCGGCGGGCAAGGCGGCCCACCTGGCTGGCGCCTTTGCCGCCCAAACCACCCTGCCGGTGATCGGCATCCCGGTCAAGTCCTCCACGCTGGACGGCCTGGATGCGCTGCTGTCCACCGTGCAGATGCCCGCCGGTATGCCCGTGGCGACCGTTGCCATCGACGGCAGCGCCAACGCGGCCCTGCTGGCGGCCCAGATCCTCGCGGTGGAGGACGCCGCCCTGGCGGAGAAGCTCAACGTCATGCGCAAGGCCCAACACGACGCGGTCATCGCCAAGGATGCCGCGCTGGTGATCGAGTGAGAAAAATCCGAACATTCCGGCGGATGAGAGGCTGCGAATGTTCGTAGTCAGATGCGCGAGCGATCGCGGGAAAGAGTGAAACAAGCATGGAAAACAAGCTTTGGCTTGATACAGAAGAGATCCATGAGGATATGGACAAGCCCCACGACGAGTGCGGCGTGTTCGGCATCTACCGCAGGGAAGGAACTGGTGTTGTCGGCCCGACCTACCACGCCCTGTATGCCCTGCAGCATCGCGGCCAGGACAGCTGCGGCATCTGCGTCAACACCGACGGCGTGATGAAGAAGTACCGTGAAAACGGTATGGTCACGGAGGTCTTTACCCGCGACATGCTGGAGAAGATCACCGAGGGCAACATCGCCATCGGCCACTGCCGCTACGCCCCGGCGGATATGAAGAGCCGTTCCAACGCCCAGCCCCTGCTGATCAACCATCAGAAGGGCTCCATGTCCCTGGCGTGCAACGGCAGCCTGACCAACGCTGCCGAGCTGCGGGACGAGCTTGAGGCCAAGGGCGCGATCTTCCACGCCACGGCGGATACGGAGGTCATCGCCTACATCATCATCCAGGAGCGCCTCAAGTGCGGCTCCATCGAAGAAGCTGTCTTCAACGCCATGAAGAAGATCAAGGGCGCCTACTCGATGGTGGTCATGAGCCCCACGAAGCTGATCGCCGCCCGCGATCCCCACGGCTTCCGCCCGCTGTGCATGGGCCATATCGGCGAAGATATCGTCTTTGCTTCTGAGTCCTGTGCGCTGGACAGCGTGGGCGCGACCTTCGACCGCGACGTCAAGGCGGGCGAGGTGGTCGTGGTCAGCAAGGATGGCATCGAGACCTTCCAGATGGAGAACTCCTGCCACGACGGTCTGTGCGTGTTCGAGTTCGTGTACACCGCCCGGCCCGACTCCATCGTGGACGGCAGCAGCGTGCACGAGGCCCGCAAGTTGGCCGGCGCATTCCTGGCCAAGGCGCATCCCGTTGAGGCGGATGTGGTCATTGGCGTGCCGGACTCCGGTCTGGATGCTGCGCTGGGCTATTCCCAGGAGAGCGGCATTCCCTATGGTATCGGCTTCCTGAAGAACAAGTATATCGGCCGCACCTTCATCCTGCCGGATCAGAAGCAGCGTCAGGACGCGGTACGCATCAAGCTGAACGCGATCAAGTCCACGGTGGCCGGCAAGCGCGTGGTGATGGTGGATGACTCCATTGTCCGTGGTACGACCTGTGCGCACATCGTAAACCTGCTGCGTGAGGCCGGCGCCACGGAGGTGCATGTGCGCCTGTCCTCGCCGCCCTTTACGAACGTCTGCTACTTTGGCACGGACGTGAGCAAGCGGGAGACGCTGATCGCCGCCACCCACACGGTAGAGGAGATCGGCCAGATCATCGGCGCGGATTCCATCGGCTATCTGCCCCTGGAGGCCTGCGACAAGATCGCTGCGGGCAGCAAGTGCAAATTCTGCAAGGGCTGCTTCACGGGCGAGTATCCCATTGATCCGCCGGTGCGCAAGCACATCAACAAGTACGATCAGCCCCTGACCATCGAGATGAAGAATAAGGTCAAGAAATAACGTCAGTGAAAGAAGGGTCAAGGGTCGATGACCCTTGCGGGGTCCAGGGCCGCGGAGGCCCTGGCCGTCGGAGACCCCCGTCCGCAGACGGAGAATCTCCACGCGCCTTTCGTGAATCCGCGAGGATTCGGCGAAACAGCTCGCCCAGCCCCGCAAGAGAAACCCACAAAGCCCACTAACTAAACCTCGTGCATGTCCGCGCAGCCTGCAAAGGACAGCACCCCCCATACACGATCACATAACAAAAGGAGATACACCCATGAAGAGCGAGAGCGCATCCTACAAGGCAGCGGGCGTTGATATCGTCGCCGGCTACAAGTCTGTTGAACTGATGAAGAAGCACGTTGCCCGCACCAAGACCGAGGGCTGCGTGGATGACATCGGCGGCTTCGGCGGCTGCTTCGGCCTGAACACCGAGGGCATGAAGGAGCCCGTGCTGGTGTCCGGCACCGACGGCGTGGGCACCAAGCTCAAGGTCGCCATGCTCCTGGACAAGCACGACACCATCGGCATTGACGCCGTCGCCATGTGCGTCAACGACGTCATCTGCTGCGGCGCCAAGCCCCTGTTCTTCCTGGATTACATCGCCTGCGGCAAGAACATCCCCGAGAAGATTGCTGACATTGTCGGCGGCGTGGCGGAAGGCTGCGTGCAGTCCGGCTGTGCGCTGATCGGCGGCGAGACCGCTGAGCATCCCGGTATGATGCCCGAGGACGATTACGACCTCGCCGGCTTCACCGTGGGCATTGTCGACAAGGCGAAGATCATTGATCCCAGCACCATGAAGGCCGGCGACGTGATCATCGCCCTGCCCTCTACCGGCGTCCACTCCAACGGCTTCTCCCTCGTGCGCAAGGTGTTCGGCCTGACCGACGGCGCCCAGGACAAGACCTATCCCGAGCTGGACAAGACCCTGTTCGAGACCCTGCTGACCCCCACCCGCATCTATGTGAAGTCCATCCTGGCGCTGCTGAAGGAAGTGCAGCCCAAGGGCATCTGCCACATCACCGGCGGCGGCTTCTACGAGAACATCCCGCGCGCCCTGCCCGAGGGCCTGTGCGCGAAGATCAAGCGCAGCGACGTGCGCGTGCTGCCCATCTTCGACATCATCGCCCGCGAAGGCAATGTCCCCGAGCGCGACATGTTCAACACCTACAACATGGGTGTTGGCATGACCGTCACCGTCGATCCCGCCGATGTGGAGAAGGCCCTCGCGATCCTGAAGGCCAACGGCGAGGACGCCTACGTCCTGGGCGAGGTTGTCGAGGGCGAGAAGGGCGTGGAGCTGTGGTAAGAGTTGCGATTCTGGTGTCCGGCGGCGGCACCAATCTGCAGGCCATCATCGATGCCAAGAACGCTGGGAAGATTCCCTCTGCGGAGCTGGCGCTGGTGCTTGCCTCCAACGAGAAGGCCTACGCGCTGACCCGCGCGGCCAACGCAGGCATCGAAAGCACCGTCCTGCGCAAAGCGAAAGGGGAGGAGTCGTCCCTCTACGGCGAGCGCCTGCTGGCCGTGCTGCGTGAGCACAAGATTGACCTGGTGGTGCTGGCTGGCTTCCTGACCATACTGCCGGAGAACGTCATCCGCGCCTACGATCACCGCATCCTGAATGTGCACCCGAGCCTTATTCCGAGCTTCTGCGGCGATGGCTTCTACGGCCTGCGCGTCCACGAGGCGGCCCTCCAAAAGGGCGTGAAGGTCACCGGTGCGACCATCCACTTCGTCAACGAGATCACCGACGGCGGCGACATCATCGCTCAGAAGGCCGTCGAGGTGCTGCCGGACGACACCCCCGAAACCCTGCAAAAGCGCGTCATGGTCGAAGCCGAATGGGTGCTGCTGCCCCAGGCGGTCGAGACGGTGGCCAGAGCCCTCTCAGTCAGCTGACGCTGACAGCTCTCCCAGAGGGAGAGCCTTGGTTTGTGAAACAGGAGGAATATGAATATGCAGACCTACGATTTCAACACGCTGCTGAACACCAACACCTATCCCGGCCGCGGCATCTGCCTGGGTATTGACGAGACCGGCGAGAACGCCGTGATCGTGTACTTCATCATGGGCCGCAGCGTCAACAGCCGCAACCGCATCTTCGAGGAGAGCGAGGACGGCATCATCACCAAGGCCTATGACGAAAGCAAGATGGTCGATCCCCACCTGATCATCTACGCCCCCGTGCGCGACATGGGCGACGGCCGCGTCATCGTCACCAATGGCGACCAGACCGACACCATCCGCGACTTCCTGAAGGAGGGCTCCACCTTCGAGGCGGCCCTGCGCACCCGCACCTTCGAGGACGATCTGCCTAACTGTACCCCCCGCATTTCCGGTATCGTCGAGGTGAAGGACGGCGCTTGCATGTACAAGCTGTCGATCCTCAAGTCCGACGAGCATGACGATTCCTCCGTGCAGCGCTTCTTCTACGAGTACCCCCAGCCCAAGGCTGGCATCGGCCACTTCATCCACACCTACAAGTGCGACGGCAACCCCATCCCCTCCTTCGAGGGCGAGCCGGAGAAGGTCACCCTCAAGGGCGACATTGAGGATCTGGCGCTGAATGTCTGGGACAACCTGAACGAGGACAACAAGGTCAGCCTGTACGTCTCCTTCATCGACCTGAAGAGCGGCGAGGCCGACACCATCATCATCAACAAGCACGAGCAGGATATTGAGGAGTAATTCTTAATTCTTAATGCTTAATGCTTAATTGATAATGTGTTTCCTTCCGCCCGATAAGCAGTGCAGTAACTGAATTAAGAATTACGAATTAAGAATTATGAATTGCGAATTATTCGACGAAGGAGAATAAACCATGACTGAACTGGAGCTGAAATACGGCTGTAACCCCAATCAGAAGCCTTCCCGCATCTTTGTCGAGGGCGGCGAGCTGCCCATCAAGGTGCTCAACGGCAAGCCCGGCTACATCAACTTCCTGGACGCCTTCAACGGCTGGCAGCTGGTCTGCGAGCTGAAGCGTGCCACCGGCCTGCCCGCTGCGACCTCCTTCAAGCATGTCAGCCCCGCCGGCGCGGCTGTGGGTCTGCCGCTGGATGATGTGATGCGCAAGATCTACTTTGTCGGCGATCAGGAGCTGTCCCCCCTGGCCTGCGCTTACGCCCGTGCCCGCGGCGCGGACCGTATGTCCTCCTTCGGCGACTGGATTTCCCTGTCCGACGTGTGCGACAAGTCCACCGCCCTGCTGATCAAGCCCGAGGTGTCCGACGGCGTCATCGCCCCCGGCTACACCGACGAGGCCCTCGAGATCCTCAAGGCCAAGAAGAAGGGCAACTACAACATCGTCGAGATCGATCCCGCCTACAAGCCCGATCCCATCGAGCGCAAGCAGGTCTTCGGCATCACCTTCGAGCAGGGCCGCAATGAGTTCGTCATTGACGAGAACCTGCTGGAGAACATCGTTACCGAGAACAAGGACCTGCCCGACAGCGCCAAGATCGACCTGGTCGTGGCCCTGATCGTGCTGAAGTACACCCAGTCCAACTCCGTGTGCTACGCCAAGGGCGGCCAGGCCATCGGCATCGGCGCGGGCCAGCAGAGCCGCATCCACTGCACCCGTCTGGCCGGCCAGAAGGCCGACAACTGGCTGCTGCGCCAGCATCCCCGCGTGATGGAGCTGCCC
>JAFQEB010000118.1 GCA_017399225.1 Clostridia bacterium
AATCAGAACCACCGGCTAAGCCGGTGGTTTGCACTGTGCCTATAAGGCACCAATACCGGCCGCGCTGAAAGCGCCGGAAAGTCTGCCTTCCGCACCGGATTCACAGGCTGCCCCTAAAGGGGCTGATTTTACTTGCCCTTTCCGTACTGCTCACCCGTAAACGGGTCGATTACCTCGCTCATCGTCAGCTGCTCATACTCCTTGTCCTCTTTCAGCTGATTCCAGATATACTCCTCTATTGCCTTCCTGTTTCGGCCCACTGTATCCACATAGTAGCCTCGACACCAGAATTTCCGATTCCCATATCGGTACTTCAAATTCGCATATCGGTCGAATATCATTAGGGAGCTTTTCCCTTTCAGATATCCCATATATTCCGATACGCTGATCTTCGGTGGTATACTCACTAACATGTGGATATGATCGGGACACGCCTCTGCCTCGTGGATTGTCACTCCCTTGCGTTCGCATAGCGTCCGCAATATCTTCCCCATATCCGCTTTCAGCTTCCCATATATTATTTGCCTCCGATATTTCGGTGCAAACACTATATGGTCATTGGTGGATACTTTGGACTCATCGCTTAAGCTTTCCTGAACCCCCGCTCGAAGCGGGGGTTTTCGTTATACAAAAAGGCGCGGCCTGCCCTCACCCGGCAAGCCGCGCCTTTCTGATGCTCCCCGATCTCACCCGACCACGCCCCGCCTGAAGTAGCGGTGGATGGTCTTTTTCCGGTACCGCTCCGGATGCCGCCCGACCTGCACGGACCGGACGACATACGCCGCCCACACCAGCGACAGCATGATCCAGATCCCGCCGACTGCCCACCAGGTCTGCCGCTCCTTCTCTGCCGCCTGCTCCAGCGTCAGGTACACGCGGCCGTTCCCGTCGGACAGCGCGAACACGCGGTAGTATGCGTCGCCATGGTCGGGCTGGACGCGCCGCACCAGCGCGGTGCAGGTCATGCCCGTCCCGCAGGCGGCCTTCACAGGCTCCATGGCCTCCAGCGCGGTATTGACCACATAGTCTTCGCCGTCCGTGCCGGCGAAACGGAGTCTGCCCCGCCATTCGCTCCAGCTGCGGAAGCTGACGGTCGCTTCGCCCGTCTTCTCCAGCGGGATCGGGTGGACGATCCCGGCGATGCACAGCCCGAGGATCCCGACGCACAGCGCCCCCACGATGACATACGCCGCCACGAGCCCCTGCCAGTCCTGCACATGCCCGTCGAAGGGGTCGAGGGACGAGGGCTTCACGGGGATCTGCGGCAGCCCCACTTTCCGGCGACCCTCCTGCAGCGCCCCGGCAATCAGTTCATTCTCCTCCATGATGTTCAGGGAGAAACGGCCCAGCGAAGTGGAGATGCTGCTGAATCCATGCCGTCCGCCGGTTGCGGAGGCGATCTGCTCCCAGCCGCCCTCATGCACCCGGCCGAAGAAGGTCCGCACCGTGAAGCCGCTTTCCGTCACGATGAACACATGCAGGCTCGTCTCCGTCACCAGCACGCATGTGCCGCCCTGCATCGCCAGCG
>JAFQEB010000119.1 GCA_017399225.1 Clostridia bacterium
CCGCCGCGCTTCGTCAGGTTCTTCATCAGCTGCATCATCACCTCGGTGGTCAGCTTATCAGCCTCGGCAATGTATGCGGCTGCGCCATTTCGCAGATCCTTCACGATCCGCAGGAAGGTATCTTCCATTGCAGAAGTGTCCGGCAGATTGTCCTGCCTCTTCATAGACTCGATGTCCTGCCGTGCCCGGATCGCCGCACGCTGAAGCTGTGGATTCTTGTTCCCGACCTGCTGGATCAAACTGCCCAACTGATCGATCATGGCATTCATTCCCGCGATACCGGCAGAAATGGTCACATCCTTGAACTGTGCGATCTGCTCCGCCAGAATGGCAAACTCCTCGTGCTCCAGCAGCTGGCTGGCAATGACGGGATCAACTTCGCCCGTGTACAACCGTGCGGCTGCCTTTGCGCTCAGGCCCAATTCCTCAATGTCGTAATTCGTTCTGTACGGGATATCAGTCTCACACAGCAGAAAGTCCGTGGACACACCAAAGATCCGGGCCATCTTCACAATATTCTCGGTGGACAGCTTATCTGTCTGTCCGCTGAGATATCGGTTCAATGAACTTTCTGAGATCTCCAGCTTCTCTGCCAGTTGTGCCTGTGTCATCTTCCTTTCGATCAGCAAATCCTGTATGCGTTCCCGGCTGTCTCCAGGCAGATATTCATGAAGTTTCTCCATTTCAAACCACCTCCGTCAGTATTGTACACCACTTTCTCAAATTATGCAAACGATCGTTCTCATAAATCTCTTGCAATTTTGCAAGAGATTTTTGTTTTTACTTCGCAAAATTGCAAATACGCCGGTATTCAAGCGTATAGCCGTTTTTCTCAGTATATTAAGAGTAGATGTGCGCGCATCAATCCATTTTCCTTAGGAGGAACCACTAATTGACCATCTACGACACCATCAAAGCGGCGGTCAGCGTACCGCAAGCCGCCGCCTACTACGGCATGAAGATCCAGCGCAACAATATGACCCGCTGCTGCTTTCATGACGACCACCACCCCAGCCTGAAGCTGAACGACACCTATTTCTACTGCTTCGCCTGCTTTGAGCATGGCGATGTGATCGACCTGGTAGCCCAGCTGCACCGCGAGAGCCATTATGCTGCTGTGCAGCGCATCGCCAAGGACTTCGGTATTGGCCCGAACAGCCCGGCTCCGGCTGCGGCGAAACCCCACATTCCCCATCGTGACCCTGACGAGGCTCTCTGCATGAGTGTCCTTATCGATTATGAGCAGCTGCTGAAGCGCTGGAAGCTCGATTATGCACCAGCCACAGCAGATGCCCCTATCGACGACCGTTTTGTAGAAGCCTGTCAAATGCTTCCCAGCATCACAGCCATGACCAATATTCTGTTCCTGCCCGATGCCGACCTCCGCGCCAGACTGGTGCGGAAGGTCATGCAGGACAACACCATTCTCCGTCTGAAAGAGCGGCTGGACAAGCTGCGAAAGGAGGAATCGGATGACTACGAAAGCACCCCAGCAGCGGCCTGAGAACTGGCCCGTCTGGTATGATGGCAAATCCATCAATGAAGCCCTTTTCTGCCAGCAGTTCCTTGCCACACACAAAATTGCCTTCACGGAGAACTCCTTCTTCACCGTCAACGGGCGCATGATCGACGAAACGCCCTTGAAAACGGAAATCTTCCGGCTGCTGGAGCCATACGCCACCACCAACGTCACCAAGAAAATCACCAGCATCATCGAATTGCTGAAGATCACCGCCCATGTGGACGACCTGCCGCCGCAGTCTGACCGCATCCATCTGACCAACGGAACCCTGATGCTGGACGGCAGCTTCTCCACGGAGATGAACGAGATTGTCCGCAGCCGGTTTCCTGTCCACTATACCCCGGACGCACCCCAGCCAGAGCGCTGGCTGTCCTTCCTCGATACACTGCTGCACCCAGAGGATATTCCGACCCTGCAGGAGTACATCGGCTACTGCCTGATCCCCAGCAACAAGGGCCAGCGGATGATGGTAATCAAGGGCAGCGGCGGCGAGGGCAAAAGCCAGATCGGCACCGTCCTGACCCGCCTGTTCGGCTGCAACGTGAAGGACGGCAGCGTGGGCAAGGTGTCCGAAAACCGCTTTGCTCGCGCCGATCTGGAGCACATCCATCTGATGATCGACGACGATATGCGGATGGAGGCCCTGAAGCAGACCAATTATGTGAAATCTCTCGTAACAGCCCAGGGCAAGATGGATTTGGAGAAGAAGGGCAAGCAGAGCTACCAGGGCTGGATGTACGCCCGGTTGCTGGCTTTCTCCAACGGCGACCTGCAATCCCTGTACGACCGCAGCGACGGCTTTTATCGCCGTCAGCTGATCCTGACCACAAAGGACAAGCCCGCTGATCGCCGGGATGATCCATACCTTGTGGAGAAGCTGCTGGGAGAGCTGGAGGGCATCTTCCTCTGGGCATTCGCCGGACTGCAGCGGCTGGCTGCGAACCACTTCCGCTTCACGGAGAGCGAGCGCTCCCGCAGCAATAGGGATGAGGTCAAGCGTGACGGCAATAACCTGATCGCCTTCCTGGAGTCCACCGGCTATATCCTGCTGGATCCAGACCAGCGCATCAGTGCCAAGGAGCTTTACCATATCTATAACATCTGGTGCGACGAGAATGCCGTCACGCCGCTCAAACCACGCAGCGTCAGCGATTACCTGATCGCCAATCAGAAGAAGTACGGCATCGAACACAACAACAACCAGCTCAACGCCGCCGGGCGCAGGGTATGGGGCTTCAAGGGGATCGGCCCAGTATTGAAGCTTTCCATGACCACCTGTGACGGCTGGCAGAGGGCTTACCCGACGGATAACCCATTCACATAATGGAGCAATCAAACAAAACACTGTGTACATACGTACCGATGTACGTACATGTGTACGTATGTACGCAGCAGAAACACCAATACACCCACATATAAGGAGCTTTTATGAATAACCAATACGCAATTATGAGATTCGCAAAATACAAGGGCCCGGAAATCAGTCGCATTGAGGGCCACAATGAACGCACCAAGGAAACTTACGCCAGCAATCTTGACATCGATCCGACCCGCACCCACCTGAATTTCCACCTGATCAAGCCGAACAACCGCTACCGCGCCGAGGCTGAGCGCCAAATTGCCGCTGCTCAGTGCCGCACCCGCACAGACAGTGTCCGGCTGGTGGAAACGTTGATCACCTGCAGCCCGGAGTTTTTTAAGGGTAAGGGCGAAAAGGCTATCCGCGCATACTTCCAACACGCGCTGGACTTCCTGATGGAGAAGCAGCGCCCCGATTCCTTCGTGTCGGCTGTCGTCCACCTGGACGAAAAGACCCCTCACATGCATGTGACCTTCGTTCCGCTGACGCAGGACGGCAGGCTGTCCGCAAAGGATATCATCGGCAACCGCAAGCACCTGATCGCCTGGCAGGACGCCTACTGGCAGCACATGGTCAGCAAATTTCCGGAGCTGCAGCGCGGTGAGAGCGCGAGCAACACGGGCCGTAAGCACATTCCTCCGCAGGTGCTCAAGCAGATGGTCAGGCTGACCAAGCAGAGCCAGCGGATCGAGGCCGCGCTGGACAGCACAAACATGTTCAACGCCAAGAGCAAAGCCGAGGAGGTCAAGAAGCTGCTGGCCCGCTACATCCCGGCAGTGGAGGAGATGGCTACCCAGCTGAAGAAATACGGCGTTGCCTTTGATGAGTTTGAGGAGCTGCAGGCTGAAAATGAGCAGCTGACCCGCGAGCTGGCCGCAGCCAAGCGTGGCAGCATTCATGAGAAACTGGAACAGGCAAGACTCCAGCGAGAGTACAAGCAGGCCGTGGCACTGCTGGATAGGATCCCGCCGGAAATCAAGCAGCACTATACCTCCCCCACCCATCAGAATAGCGAACCCATGAAATGAGGAAAATAGCCATTGATCAATATCCATCTGGAGGGAAGAATGACCAGTATTGATGAATTCTACTTCCGTTACTACGCCAATCGTCTGCTGCGCGAGGGATACATCAATCAGCGCGAGTATCAAGCACTCCTGACCGCCAACCAGCTCGACTACGACGTAAAGGAAAAACATACAAATGTAAAACCTGCCCAATTCAGTTGACGATACCCATGTTACCAGACATAATAATTACACACCGATCAGACAGCCGGTGTCCGGAGCTCGCTCCGGATCCCGGTTTTGAAAGGAGACCTTATGGAAACCAGACTCATCCGCGAGCAGCTTAAAACCCGTACCATCTACGACCTGCCCCTCCGCGTTACCTTCTATGCCCGCGTGTCCACCGACAAGGACGAGCAGCTCAACTCGCTGGAGAATCAGGAGGCGTACTTCACCGAAAAGATCAAGGGCGTGAAGCGCTGGACATTCGTTCCCGGCTACATTGATGAGGGCATCACCGGCACCAGCGTCAGCAAGCGCGAGCACTTTCTGGAGATGATCCAGCACGGCAAGGAAGGGCGGTTCGACCTGATCCTCACCAAGGAGGTCAGCCGATTCGCCCGCAACACGGTGGACTCCCTCACCTACACCCGCGACCTGCTGCGATGGAATGTGGGCGTGTTCTTCATGAACGACGGCATCAACACCCTTGACCCGGACAGCGAGCTGCGATTGACTATCATGTCCGGCATCGCGCAGGACGAGAGCCGCAAGATCTCCTCCCGCGTGAAGTTCGGCAGCCGCGAGGCCATCAAGAAAGGCCGCGTGTTCGGCAACAGCCGCATTTATGGCTATGATTATGTGGACAAGCGGCTGGTCATTAACGAGCAGGAGGCCGTGTTCGTCCGCGACCTGTTTGAGACCTTCGCAACGGGAAACTTCAGCCTGAACGCGCTGGAGAAGCTGTTCTGGGAGAAGGGTTACCGCAACACTCAGGGCGGACGCATCAACCACGCCGCCATGGCACAGGTGATCCGCAACCCGAAGTACAAGGGCTGGTTCTGCGGCGGAAAGACTACCATCGCCGATCCCTTCGACCAGCGGCAGATCAAGCTGCCGGAAGTAGAATGGATCATGTACCCGGACGAGAACATCCCCGCCCTCGTCAGCGAGGAGACCTGGCAGAAGGCCAATGACATCCTCGCCAAACGCAGCGCGGATGTGAAGAGCCATCGCGGCCAGTACACCCACGCCAACCTTCTCTCCTGCAAGATGTACTGCACTCACTGCGGCGCACTCTATCACCGGCAGACCTCCACCGCCTATCACTCGAAGGCCCCGAACAGCTCCTGGGTGTGCAGCGGCAAGAAAAAGCGAGGAACACACACCTGCCCCTCGCGGTACATCTGGGAATCGGAAATGAAGGACGTGCTGTTCACCCTGTTCAAGGGCTTCCAGCAGTCCCGGGAGGACATGGCGCAGCGCATCCTGCAAACGCTGGAGCAGCTGCAGCCGAAGACCTCCATCGCCAAGGATATGGAGAAGGCACAGGAGGCAATCGACAAGCTGAAGGCACGCCGGGAAAAGCTGCTCGACCTGAACGTGGCCGGACACCTCTCCGACGAGGACTTTGCCGGCATGGTGAAGGAGATCGGCCGTCAGCTGGAACAGCAGAAGGAGCTGCTGACCTCCCTACAAGACAAGCAGGACAAGACCCTCGACATTCAGAAGCGCCTGCAGACCATTCAGGCCGCCTTCGACTCCTTTGACAGCCTGACCACCCCGGAGGACATCACACCCGCGCTGGTGGACGCCGTCATCAGCCGCATTGACGTGACCACCTTGGGCAACGTGATCCAGCTGGACTTCCGCCTGGCCGACGGCACGACCCTTGCCGAAGAACTGACTGCCGCAGCCCATCCGAGGGGGCGTAAAAAAAGCAGTTCTGCTGGTCACAGTAGGAAGCGTCTGATCGAGCAGGCCGAGCGCGGCATGGCGAACCAGTAACGCTGATTTCACGATACGGCAAAGCCCCGTCGCTCACGCGACGGGGCTTGAAGCATTATTCTTCTTCCTTGTTGAGCTCCGGGAACACGCTCAGCATGGGCTTGACGTCCTTGCCCTTCTGGCGGTCGAGGTAGTTCTTGGTGATCTTCATCACCAGGCCGGACAGCGCAATGACGCCGATCAGGTTGGGGATCATCATCAGGCCGTTGAAGGTGTCGGAGATGTCCCAGGCCAGGGAGGAAGTCAGCAGCGCGCCGAAGAGGATCATCACCAGATGGATGACCTTATAGACCTTGGTGGTCTTGGTGCCAAAGAGGTACTCCCAGGCCTTGGTGCCGTAGTGATTCCAGCCCAGCACGGTGGTGAAGGCAAAGAGCAGGATGGCAACGGCCACAAACATGTTACCGAAGCTGCCGAAGACAGAGCCGAAGGCATTGGCCACCAGCGTCGCGTCGGTCACACCTTCAACCAGCACACCGGTATCCAGGTTGTACAGGCCGGAGGTCAGTACCACCAGCGCGGTCAGGGTGCAGACGATCATGGTATCCGCAAAGACCTCGAAGATGCCCCACATGCCCTGCTTGACGGGCTCCTTGACGTTGGAGTTGGAGTGCACCATGACGGAAGAGCCCAGGCCGGCCTCGTTGGAGAACACGCCGCGCTTGAAGCCCTGCACCATACAGGTCTTGATCGCTGCACCCGCTGCGCCGCCGACTGCCGCCATGGGAGAGAAGGCGGTGACGAAGATGGCCTTGAAGGCCGGAACGATGTTGGCATAGTTGATACCCACGATGACAACGCTGCCCACGATGAACAGCACCACCATGAAAGGCACCACCTTCTCCGCAAAGGCTGCCACACGCTTCAGGCCGCCCAGGGTGATGGCCGCCGCCAGCGCAACCAGCAGCAGGCCGATGATCAGCATGTACAGATTCACGCCCTCGTAGAGCACCACATTGCTCAGCGCAGGGATCTGGAAGGCGGACTCAATGTTCACGACGATCTTGTTGACCTGACCCATCGCGCCGATGCCGAAGGAGGCCAGCAAGGTGAAGACGGAGAAGAGCACCGCCAGGATCTTGCCGACATGCTTGCAGCCCTTCTTGCTGCCCAGGCCGTCCTGCAGGTAGTACATCGCGCCGCCGGACCACTCGCCGTCTTTGTTGCGGCGGCGGTAGTAGATACCCAGCACGTTTTCGGAATAGTTGGTCATCATGCCCAGGAAGGCCGCGACCCACATCCAGAACACCGCGCCGGGGCCGCCGATGCAGATGGCCGCCGCCACGCCGGCGATGTTGCCCACGCCGATGGTGGCCGCCAGCGCCGTACACAGGGCCTGGAAGGGAGAGATGGCCTTGCCGGTCTCATCATGCTTGATGACGTCCTTGCTGAACAGGCTGCCGATGGTGTTCTTCCACCACA
>JAFQEB010000120.1 GCA_017399225.1 Clostridia bacterium
GGATGATTATGTGAATACAGTGAAGAAGATCATTGCAAACAGATCGTGCTAACTTCAATTAATAAGCTGAAAAGCGCAATCGGTCATTGCTTTATGGACAATGATTGATTGCGCTTTGACTATATCTTTTCAAGAAAAAAGATAAATTTATCCTTGACAAATCACATTCCACTTTGTCGAGATATTGCACTCACTCACTGGTCGAACAGCAAGCTATTCTCCCGGCCATTCGTTCGTGTAAGGAAGCTTTTCCTTGCGGAAAAGCACGAAAATCGCCGCGCATGTCGCCGATTTTCGATCTAAAGTCGAAGGGCTTGCGAGCCCTCCGACGCCTCCCAGGATTTGCTGACGGTCTAAGGCGGCGCAGCTTTCACTGCGCCGCCGGGGCATTCATTTGACTGCCGCTTTACTCGGCAACATCCACAAAGTCCACCGTTTCGACGGTATCCACGGGAGCTTCCTCGGTCACCATCAGCTCCTGCACGGAAGCGGGCAGCTTCTCGGGCAGGCTGTTGCCCCACATCTGGGCAGTGACCAGCATACTCGCAAACCAGTTGGCGAACTCCTCGTCCTCGATCGTGGCCAGGCGCACCGCATCCTCGCTGACGATGGTCGCCGTGGGATCAACGGTCTTGGAGGTCTCGGTCATTTCAAACAGCACGTCGCCATTGTAGAGCATGGCAAAATTGCTAACTACCTCAAAGTCCACGCCGTCCATCTTCACATTGGTCACGCCGGACAGCACGAAGCTCTCGCCATCGGCCTCCATGCCCATGGTAAGCAGCGCGCTGTACTGATCCGCCTGCTGCTCGACAGCCATCATCATGCTGAGGGCCATGACGGTTTCGCCAGCCTCGGTCACATTCATGTCAAAGCCGAAGGCGTTGCCGCTGCCGGCGGCCTGCATGGTAATCCGGTCATCCTCCATGCAGAAGGTCACAGTGTGGATGGGCGCACCGTCCGTCACGCGGGTATAGGTGATGATGGGCTCGTTCTCGGTCTCCAGCACCGTCTCCCAGTCGTCCAGACCGATGACCATCGCATCCTCAGGGAGCCCCTCCAGCTCAACGACGACGGGGGTCTCCTCCGCTGCCGTTTCAGCCGCCTCAGGCTCCGCCGCATTGGCCGCAGTCAGCTTCACCACCTCGCCCGCAGCATCCAGCCACAGGGTCAGCAGCACAGCGCCGGCGCCCTCGAACTCCTCGTCCATGGATTCAATGGCGGGGTCGATGACCATCGACTCAAAGGTAAAGGACTCGCCGTAGAACATGCGGTACATCTGCATGTTGGAGGAATTCTCGCCGTAGCCCATCAGCTCCGCCACCGCATTCATCAGGGCAGGATTGGCCTTGAGGGTCAGCAGCAGGCTCTTGAGCACGCTGGCTGCGTCCTCGCCGGTGACGTTCACCGTGACCATGGAGGCCGCCGCGTCGCAGTCCGCAGGCTGCTCAAAGTCGGTGACGGTCTCAGCCTTGGCGATGATGGGCGCCAGCGCCTCGTTGATGGGGGTGATGTCCAGGTTCTCAAAGGCGGACAGATCCGGCATCTGATAGACATTGGCCAGCTCTCCGACGATCATGTCCAGCATCTGGGGCAGCTGCGCCTTCACCTCGGCCGCTTCGTCCTCCGGGATCGCCTCCATCATCACCAGCACATCCAGGATGCGCTCAATGACGGGGATCAGCTCATCCTCGCCGATGACGACCGTGCCGCCCAGCAGGTTGGAGGACAGATAGGCGTCCGTGCCGTCCTGCGCATAGCCGATGGTCAGCAGCTCATTGCCGCTCATGCCGATGTTCACGCTCAGTTCATTGGCCTGCATGGAGGCCTTGATCTCCAGCGCGGACAGCAGATCATTCACCGCCGTCGCGGTCTCCTCGTCCCCCAGGATGGCCTCGTTGATCTTGCCGATAGCAACCTTGCTCTGGATCTCGCGGCCCGCCTCCAGGGCGTCGTTGTAGAGCTTGTAATAGTTGAAGTCCACGTCCGTCAGGATGCCGAAATCCCCGGGTTTCAGCTCCATAAAGGGGGCATACATCGCGCTGAACATGGTTTCCGCGCTGCCCAGCACGGGCATTGCCAGCATCATTACCGCCAGCAGCAGAGAAAACAGCTTCTTCATACTTTACCTCCTGATCTCTTTGTATCGTCCTCGTTCTTATCGAGTTACGATATCATTATAGAAGAGCTTTTCCAATTCGTCAAGTCTTTTTGCTCATTTGTTACATTTGGCCGCTCCAAATGTCGCTTTTCACGTCCGAATGCACAGCTTCAAGAAAGGTTGCGTCTTCCCTTCCATATATGCTATAATGGGGTATATTATCACTCAGGAGGCAGCCCATGAGCTTCACCCACCTGCATCTCCACACGGAGTATTCCCTGCTTGACGGCGCGTGCCGCATCCCGAAGCTCGTCCAGCGCATCAAGGCGCTGGGCATGACCTCCTGCGCCATCACGGATCACGGCGTGATGTACGGCTGCATCGATTTCTATCAGGCCATGAAGGCCGAGGGGCTCAAGCCCATCATCGGCTGCGAGGCCTACGTCTGCCGCGACCGCACGGATCGCACCAGCATGACCCGCGAATACAGCCACCTGATTCTGCTGTGCGAAAACAACAAGGGCTACGAGAACCTGATGGAGCTCATCTCCGAGGGCTTCCTGACCGGCTATTACTACCGTCCCCGCATCGACTACGACCTGATCCGCCAGCACCACGAGGGCCTCATCTGCCTCTCCGCCTGCCTCTCCGGCGACCTGCCCAAGCTGCTGATCGACGAGCGGCACGACGAGGCGGTGGCCTATGTGCGCGAGATGCAGGAGCTCTTCGGCAAGGAGAATTTCTACATCGAGATCATGGATCACGGCATCCGCGAGGAAAAGCTGGTGCTGCCCCGCCTGATCGCCCTGGCCCGTGAGCTGGACGTGCCCCTCGTTGCCACCAACGACTGCCACTACCTGGAAGAGAAGGACGCCGACGCCCAGGAAGTGCTCATGTGCATCCAGACCGGCAAGACCCTGGACGACGAGAACCGCATGAGGATGGACACGCGGCAGCTCTATGTGAAGAGCGAGGAGGAAATGCGCCAGCTCTTCCGCGCCTGCCCGGACGCCATTGACAATACCGCCCTGATCGCCGAGCGCTGCAATGTGGAGTTTGAGTTCGGCGTGACCCGCCTGCCCGCCTACCCTGTGGAGACCGGCGAGACCCCCTATGAGATGCTCAGTCGCCTGTGCCTGGAGGGCATCCGGCGGCTGTACCCTGACGCAAAAGAGGGCGACGAACCCTACACCCGCCTCAGCTACGAGCTGGGCGTCATCTCCGGCATGGGGTATGTGGACTACTTCCTCATCGTGTGGGACTTCATCAACTACGCCAAGTCAAACGGCATCATGGTCGGCCCGGGGCGCGGCTCCGGCGCAGGCTCCATCGTGGCGTACAGCCTGGGCATCACGATGCTGGATCCGCTGAAGTACCAGCTGCTCTTCGAGCGATTCCTGAACCCCGAGCGCGTGTCCATGCCCGATATCGACGTGGACTTCTGCTACGAGCGCCGCCAGGAGGTCATCGACTACGTCGCCCGCAAGTACGGTGCGGATCATGTCAGCCAGATCATCACCTTCGGCACCATGGCGGCCAAGGGCGTCATCCGCGACGTGGGCCGCGTGCTGGGCATGAGCTATGCCGACACCGACGCGGTGGCGAAGGCCGTGCCCTTCGACCTGGGCATGACGCTGGAGAAGGCCCTGAAGGTCTCCCCCATGCTCCACAGCATGTACGAGGAGCAGCCGGAGGTCAAGCGCCTCATCGACACCGCCATGACCCTGGAGGGTATGCCCCGGCACGCCTCCACCCATGCCGCCGGCGTGCTGATCACCGGCAAGCCTGTGGTGGAGTTCGTCCCCCTGCAGCGCAACGACGAGGTCATCACGACGCAGTACCCCATGGGCACCATTGAGCAGCTGGGCTTGCTGAAGATGGACTTCCTGGGCCTGCGCACGCTGACGGTCATCCGGGACGCACTGGACATGATGCGTGAGTGCAGCGGCGTGGACATGAAGCCCGAGGACATCCCCATGGATGACAGCGCCGTGTACGAGATGATCTCCGCCGGCGACACCGACGGCGTGTTCCAGCTGGAAGGCGGCGGTATGCGCACCTTCCTGACCAACATGAAGCCCGGCAATTTCGAGGACATCATCGCTGCCATTTCCCTGTACCGGCCCGGCCCGATGGAGTCCATCCCCCGCTATATCGAGGGCAAGCATAACCCCGCCTCCGTGCATTATGAGACGGAGAAGCTCCGCCCCATCCTGGACGTCACCTACGGCTGCATGGTGTACCAGGAGCAGGTCATGCAGATCGTGCGCGACCTGGCCGGCTACTCCTATGGGCGAAGCGACCTGGTGCGCCGCGCGATGGCCAAGAAGAAGCACAAGATCATGATGCAGGAGCGCGAGTACTTCGTTCACGGCAAAGTGAACGAGGACGGCTCCATCGACGTGCCCGGCTGCGTGCGTAACGGCGTGCCCGAGGCCGTCGCCAACAAGATCTACGACGACATGACCGCCTTTGCGTCCTACGCGTTCAACAAGAGCCACGCGGCGGCTTACGCCGTGGTCGCCGTGCAGACCGGCTGGCTGAAAAAGCACCACCCCGTGCCCTTCATGGCGGCCATCCTGAACAGCGTCTACGGCAACTCCGGCAAGATTGCCGCCTACATCCAGTACTGCCGCAGCCAGGGCATTCAGGTGCTGCCCCCGGATGTGAATCGCTCCGGCTGGAAATTCACGGTCGTCTCGGCCATCCCCGCTGAAAGCGGTGCTGGCTACGCGGCGTCTTCGCAAGCGAACACACCGATAGTCGGCGCTGATGCGCCTCCCTCGGGCCGCGCTCCCGCGACGGACAAGCTGTGCATCCTCTTCGGCCTGGGCGCTGTAAAGGGCGTGGGCTCCGGCGCCGTCAGCGCCATCATGCGCGAGCGCGAAAACAAGCCCTACAAGGATATCTTTGACTTCTGCAGCCGCATCGACACCACCGAGTGCAACAAGCGCGTGGTGGAGAGCCTCATCAAGGCCGGCGCCTTCGATTTCACCGGCGCGAACCGTCCGCAGATGCTGGCCGTATTTGAATCCGCGATGGACGCGGCCATCAACCGCCGCAAGTCCAACGTGGACGGCCAGATCAGCCTGTTCGACATGGCCTTTGGCGGCGCGCCCGTCATCGAAGAGAAGCGCGAGCTTCCCCGGCTTCCCGACTTCCCCTCCCGGCAGAAGCTGGCTATGGAGAAGGAGATCTCCGGCGTATACATCACCGGCCATCCGCTGGATGATTACCGGGAGCTGCTGAAGAAATTCCCCTTCACCACCGCCCAGCTGGAAGGCCTGGAGGAGCGCGAAGACCGCGGCCTGGAAATGGACGGCATGGCAGTCGAAATGGCCGGCATCCTCACCGAGGTGAAGGGCAAGGCCACCAAGAAGGGCGCCTACATGGGCTTTATCACCCTGGAAGACCTGACCGGGCAGATCGAATGCCTGGTGTTCCCCAAGGTGTATGAAAAGTATCAGGGCATGATGGCCCCGGACGACCTGGTGGTGCTGTGCGGCAAGCTGTCCATCCGCGAGGACGAGGACCCCAAGCTGCTGCTGGACAAGCTGGTGCCCCTGGAGGAGTGGGAGGATAAGCCCGTCCCCGCTCCCGGCGAGCCCAACCGGTCCCGCATGTCCGTCACGAACCGTGTGCCTGCGGCCCGGCCCCTGCCGGAGCGTCCCGCGCCCCTGCCCCACCGCCAGCCTGCCGCGCCCCCCAAGACCGACGCCCAGCTGGCCGCCGAGGCCGCCCGCAAGCTCTTCATCCAGCTGGAACGCAGCCAGATGGACGAGGCCGTGCGTCAGCTCAGCCTCCACCCCGGCAGCATTCCGGTTTACCTGCACATCCCGGCAGAGAAGATGACTTTCCTGCTGCCGCGCCTTCAGTGGTGTGACGGCAGTGAGGACTGCCTGGCCCGCCTGAGCCGCGCCTTTGGCCAGGCCAATGTAAAAACTGTAGAAAAGAAAGCGTAAATCATGAAAAACCGACTCAAGGAAATTATCAAATTCGCTTTCACCGGCGGCGTGTGCTTCCTGATCGAATGGCTGGCATTGACCGTGATGGTGGAATGGCTGACGCTGGACGTGAACCTCGCCACGCCTCTGGCCTTCCTGATCAGCGTGGTGATCAACTACCTGCTGTGCGTGCGCTGGGTCTTTGACGGCGCAAAGAACGGCGACCGCAAGGCGCAGATGGGCTTCATCGTGACCAGCCTGCTGGGACTGGCGATCAACTCCCTGGTGATGCTGGTGCTGGGCCTCCTCTTTGACGAGCACGCAGTGCTGCTGCAGGCCTTCGGGCTTACGCTGAAGGTCTATCAGGTCAACAAGGTCGTCGCCACGCTGGTGGTGATGGTGTGGAACTACTTCACCAAGCGCTGGCTGCTCAAGGGGGATGCGAAATGAACAAGCCTGTCATTTTCGCAGAATGGGACCCGAAGGTTTCCAAAGGACGATCGGAAAGCCCTTTGGCCGCCTCCGCAGAGGCGGAACCCTGTCGTAAACCAATCATCTTCTTTGACTGGGACGGCACCCTCTGCGACAGCATGAACCTGTGCATCCACGAGAACCGCATGACCCTGGAGCGCATGGGCCTCCCCGCCGTACCCGAAGCCACCCTGCGGCGCTGCAACGGCCCCACCTTTGAGGAAGCCGCGCCCATGCTGGGCATCCCGCCGGAACGCATGGACGAGTATTGCCGCATCCGCCTGAGCTGTGCGCTGGAGCTGGTGCCCCAGGTGAACCGGCTCTTTGACGGTGCGCGGGAGCTGCTGAGTACCCTTGCGCCCCATGCGCTGCTGTGCATCGTATCCAACGGCACCGAGGCCTACCTGAACCGCTGCATGGCGCATTTCGGGCTGGAGGGCGTGTTCCACCGCATCGTCTTCAGCCACCCGGAGCGCACCAAGACGCAGAACCTTGCCCTGCTTCTCCGCGAGCTGCAGCCCGGGCGCGCCGTGATGGTCGGCGACCGGCTGGGCGATATCCGGGCAGGGCACGACAACGGCCTGACCACCATTGCCGCCTGCTTCGGCTACGGCAGCGAGGAGGAATTCGCCCTTGCCGACCAGAAGGCCCCGACTATGCAGGCGCTGCAGGAGATGCTGCTGGGCTTCTGCAAGCACTAACTTACCAAGGACGCCTCCCTTCACCGGGATCGGGCGTCCTTTTTCTTTCCTCCGGCACCCCTTGCAACATCCGGCTTTATCCTGTATAATAGAAGGAACAATACAGGAGAGGTGAACCGCATGTCCGCCATCCATGAACATCAGCTGAATAACGGTATGACACTGCTGTGCTGGCCCCAGCCCCATCTGCACGGCATTGAATTCGGGCTGTACCTCAAGGGCGGGCCGCTGTATGAAACCGAGGACACCCAGGGCGTGAGCCACCTGCTGGAGCATCTGTGCTTCCGCGGGCTGGGCGGACTGAGCCACGACGCCCTGCAGCGCACGCTGAACCGCTTCGGCGCTGAGATGGACGGCATGACGACGGCAGAGGCCATCGTGTTCCGCATGACGACGCTGCCCCGATTCTTCGACGGCGCGCTGGAACTTTTCCTGCGCTTCTTCGCCGGCACCCCGTGGACGCCGGAGGAGATCGCCGCTGAAAAGCAGGTGGTGCTGCGGCAGATCGAGCAGGCTGAGGAGGACTTCGGCACCGCGATCGACCGTGCCTGGCGGGAATCCCCCGGCGGCGTGTTCCCTCAGATGGGCACGCCGGAAAGCGTCGAAGCGCTGGACGAGGGCACGATCCTCAACTGGCAGCGGTTGATCTTCCAGCCGCAGAATGCCTGCCTGGTCATCACCGGCAATTTTTCCGAGGGAATGGAGCTGGCAGCAGTCGAGACCTTCTCCGACCTGCGCAACTACACGGACGAACCGCCCTTTGAGCAGCCCGTGCCGCTGGGCTTCACGCTGCGGGACGCCGCCTCCGATCTCATCCGGGACGAGGAGGGCGGCCAGGCCAGCGTGCACCTCGCCTTTGATATCGACGAGGAGAACGTGATCCCCCTTTGCGCCCAGGTGCTGGACGCCATCACCGGCGGCTGTGACGACAGCCTGCTCTTCCAGGCCCTGCGCGAGGAGGATGCGCTGGTGGCCGAGATCGAATCCTTCATCCAGGAGATGGGCGCGTTCCACCGCCTGGTGATCCGCTACGACGTGCGGCAGGAGTACCTGGAGGAGAGCCTGCGCAAGGTCTTCATGTATCTCCACCGGCTGACGATGTACGTCCGGCCCATCCGTCTCAACCAGATCCGCACCAGCTTCGCCGTGCAGAACGCGCTGGCGATGGACAGCGTATCCGAGCTGAACACACTGGCAGGCTGGGCCTGGGTGGCAGGCGACGTCTCCCGGGCCGATCTGGACGCCCAGGCAAGCCAGCTGGCGGATCTTTCCGCCGAGGAGCTGCTGGACGCCGCCCAGACGATCTTCAAGCCCGAAAACCTGGTCATCTCCATCCAGCGCGACCCTGCCGTCGTCCCCGGCGATCTGTCCGGGCTCCTGGCTGAGCTGCGCGATATGCTCTGACATTTCCGCCTTCTCCCGCAGACTGCGCGGAGAAGGCTTCTCCATTTTTCCTGCCCTTCGGCAAGAAAGGACAGCATATGGCCCCACTCGACTTTGAGATCCTTTCCAAGCTGATGCGCTATGTGTTTGTGCTGCTGGGTGCGATGATCGTCTGGCGCACCTTCTCCTGGCTGCGCAAGGATCGCCGCAACACCCACCGCCGCATCAAGGCCCTGCCGGACGCAGGCACCATCGGCATCCTGACGGTGCTGAAGGGCTCCTCGGAGCTGCCGGAGGGCTCGACCCTCGCAGTACCCTATGAGGGCGTCCTGGGCTTTGTACGCACCTGCGACGTGGTGGTTCCGGTGGATGACGTGATCTCCCAGCATCTGGATTTCACATTCCGCAACGGCAAGGGCCTGTACATCTATCCCCGCCGGGGCTGCCCGGTCAGCGTCAACGGCGTCACGCTGGACAGCCGGGCGGATTCCCGCCGCTACCCCATGCAGCACGGCTCGGTGCTGTGTATCGGCGAGGCGGTGCTGCAGCTGGGCGTATTCGCCGGGCTGGATGTGGCGGAGCTGGGCGGCGCATGGCAGCCCCCGCAGGATGAGGCCGCCTTCCCAGAGAGCACGGAGCTCCCCTGGCAGCCCCAGTTCCCCGCCAACGGGGATCTTCCGCCCATGCCCGGCTATCCGCCCTATCCCGCGCAGATGCCGGACCAGCCTGCACCCGGCATGAACCCGCCGGCCTTCCAGCCCTATGCGCCGCAGCCCCAGCCCATCTGGAGCCCGGCAGAGCTGCCGCAGGAAAGGAGGCCCGAGGATGAAGCGTAAAGATCTGGGCCGTCCCCTTTCCCGGGCGGTGACGCTGTTCTACTTCCTGGCCTTCCTGCTCCTGTTTGTCAAGGACTGCTATGTGTACGGCGCCGGCGCCGCCTTCCTGGAGCACTGGCAGGGGCTGGCGCTGGCCGTGGCGGTGCCCATGCTGAACGTCATCACCACGCACCTGCTTCCGCGGCTCTTTCCGGCTGACCAGCTGCTGCTTTCGCTGACGAACTTCCTGTGCGCTCTGGGCGTGCTGGTGCTGTACTGCACCAACCCCAGCTATGCCTATCAGCAGGCCGCCTACTACTTCGTCGGACTGATCGCCATGGTGGTGTGCATCTATCTGGTGCGGCTGGTGCGCTCCTTCCGTTTCCTCGTTTGGCCGATGATGCTGGTTTCTCTGCTGCTGCTGGCACTGCCGCTGGTCATCGGTCAGGAGACCTACGGCGCGAAAAACTGGTTCTACGTCGGCGGCATATCTGTCCAGCCCAGCGAGATCGTCAAGCTCTGCCTGGTGATCATCATCGCCCGCTTCATGGCCGACCGCCGCTTCTTCCCCTGGCTCATCTTCGCAGCCAGCTGTCTGGGCGTCCTCATGCTGCAAAAGGATCTGGGCACGGCCCTTCTCTACTTCGGCACGACGCTTCTGGTATACTACGCCGCCTCCGGAAACCTGTGGGTCACGGGCCTGGGATTGATGGGCGGCGCAGGCGCAGCGGTGCTGGGCTACAAGATGTTCGCCCACGTCAAGCGGCGCGTACAGGTCTGGCTCGACCCCTGGCAGGACTACAATGACGCAGGCTATCAGATCATCCAGAGCCTGATGGCCATCGCCAGCGGCGGACTCTTCGGCGTCGGCCTGGGACTCGGTTCTCCCAGAACCATACCGGTTTACCATACCGACTTCATATTCGCCGTCATCTGCGAGCAGTTCGGGCTCATCTTCGGCCTGTTCGTGCTGCTGATGTATGTGGCGATCATCTGGCGCGGCGCAACGACCGCCATGGCGGCCCGCACCCGCTTCCACGGCCTGCTGGCCATGGGCTGCACGGTGCTGCTGGGCCTGCAGACCTTTGTGATCATCGGCGGCGTGCTCAAGCTGATCCCCCTCACCGGCGTGACGATGCCCTTTGTTTCCTACGGCGGCACGTCGCTTGCCTCCAGCCTGTGCCTCATCGGCCTGCTGCAGGGCGTGGCCAGCCTGAACGAGGATGCCATCGCCGAGGACACGCGCCTGGCCAACTACACCGGCTGATTTTCCCGAAACCTACCCGGAGGTTATTGCATGAAACAGCAACGATTGCGCTTCAAGCTGCTGGCGTTGATCCTCTTCGGGCTGTTTGCGCTGCTGGCATTCTACGGGCTGTACAGCATCAACGCCTATGGCGGCCGCTGGTTCGCCTACAACCGCAACCCCCGCATCCGCGAGCAGAAGCAGAACGTGCTGGCAGGCAGCATCTATGACCGCAGCGGCGTTCTGCTGGCCGCCACCAACGAGGACGGTACGCGCCTGTACCACGAGGATGAAAGCGTCCGCCGGGCCATGGTCCATGTGCTGGGCGACCCCCAGGGGCATGTCGCAAACGGCGTGGAGACCTTTCAGACCGGCTATCTGTACGGCTTCCACACCACGCTGCCGGAGCTGCTGAATTTCCGTTTCACCGGCAAGCCGCGCATCGGCGACAACGTGACCCTCACCGTGGACAGCGCCCTTTCAGCCGCCATCACCCGCTATTTCAGCGAGAACGGCAAAACCAGCGGCAAGTACGGCGCGGCCATCGTGATGAACTACAAAACCGGCGAGGTGCTGGCCATGGTCAGCCTGCCAAGCTTTGACCCCATGGCCGCCCGTGCCTCCGCTGCCGGCAGCACCTATTACTGGAACCGCGTCACCCAGAGCCTCTATCCCCCGGGAAGCACGTTCAAGATCATCACCACCGCCGCTGCGCTGGAAAGCATCCCCGGCGCTGCGGAAATGAGCTTCGACTGCCTGGGCGGCCTGGACATGAACGGGCAGGTCATCCATGACTTTGGCCGCACCTCCCACGGCAAGCTGACGCTGCGCAGCGCCTTCGTCAAATCCTGCAACATCACCTACGCCAAGCTGGCCCTGACGATGAAGGACGCCAGCCTCCGCAAAACCGCCGAGAGCTTCGGCTTCAACGACAACTTCCTTTTCCGGGATATCGTGGTGGAAAACAGCCAGTACCCCGGCGGCGCCCGCTCCGATTTTGAGGTGGCCATGAGCGGCTTCGGACAGTCCTCCATCGTGGCGTCTCCCCTGCACATGTGCCTGGTAGCGGCCGGGATCGCCAATGACGGCGTCATCATGGAGCCGACCCTGCTGCGCGGCGTCACCAGCAGCCTGACCGGCGCCGACCGGGATGAGTTCACCCCCCGGGTGTACCGCCGGGCCGTCAGCGCTGAAACTGCCGCCACCCTGCAGGAGTACATGCGTGCCGTGGTGACCGGCGGCACCGGCTCCCGGGCCTCCGTCAGCGGCATGACCATCTGCGGCAAGACCGGCTCTGCCGAAACCAGCAGCAAGGGCCGCGACGTGACCCACGGCTGGTTTGTAGGCTACGCTGCGGACGAGTCGCTGCCCTTTGCGCTGGCTGTCATCGTGGAGGACATCGCAGAGGGCGAGGGCGGCGGCAGCACTGCAGCCCCCATCGCAGGAGAGATCTTCAAATATCTGCGAGATCACGCAGAGCAATTCCAGTGAATATCCCCATGAACGCAAATACGCCGGACTGGATCAGCTTCAGTCCGGCATTTCATATGTCATGGTATTCGCGGATCTGCCGCAGCAGCGCTTCCTTTTCCACTATCGGTGAACCCTCCCGATGACTTGGCAGGAAATACTGCGTCTTCAGTGCTTTCAGCACATTCAGCATCCCCTTTGCCTCACCCTGGCCCTTCCCGGGACGGGCATAGGTCAGATCTCCGATGAAGGTATACATGCCGTCCACCGTGGCAATCAGACAGCCCGGCGCATGAGGCGACACGCAGGGCTGCACCTGGATGCTCACCCCATCGCGGATGGTCAGGGGCGCAGTCACCAGCGTACCGCCCGTGATGTACTTCATCGTACGCGCACCAGCCAGCGTTTCTGCCGGAGCAAGGCGGCTCATGTTGTCCGAGTGGTCGCGGTGGAAGTGGCTGAGAATGACCGTCACCGGCTTGTCCAGCGTGGAAACAGCCTCATAAGCCACATCGCTGCTGCCCACGTCGAACACATAGTACCGTGTGTCCCCCTCGATGATGAAAACGTCCGCCGAGAGCGGGTCGACACTGGCGGGAATGTGACGGATGCGGGGCGCAATCTCATTCAAAATGCTCATCTCTCCTGTTCAATGGCTGCTTTCGCGGAGCAGCTCCGCCGCGTCCACCCCGAAGAGCTTCGCCAGGGCCAGCAGATTCGCCGTGCTGGGATCGGACACGCCCGTTTCCCATACTTAAAGATACAGGTATCAATCATTCAATCTTGCCGATGAAGCGGTAGTAAATCTCTACTTCCTGCAATCGGCTGCCATCGGCATCCTTGGTGGCTTCATGGACGACAACCTTCTCGATCAGCGCATTCAGCAGGTCAGCGGTCAGCTCCGTGATATTGGTGTATCTGCGGATCAGCTCAATCCACTTTTCTGCATCTTGCACGGACTGCTGGTCTGCCTCCGTGCGGGAACGCAACTGCTGAATCTTTGCAGCCAGCTCCTGCTGCTCCGTCTGATATTTCTCGGACAGCATGTTGAAGTTGTACTCCGTAATGCGCCCTGCCGACCAGTCCTCATACATCTTCATAAACAGGCTGTCGATCTCTGCCTTGCGCTTTTCGGCCTTGCGGAGCTCGGCGGCCTGCTTTTTCTTTGCTGCGTTGCGTTCACGATCAGTCGCGCCCATCAGGCGCTTCAGCAGCTTTTCCTCGTTCTGCTGGGCTTGTTGCGACCAGTACTGCAATCGGGACAGGACATAGGCGCACAGCACATCATCACGGATGTAGTGCATGGAGCACTGGTGGAGCCCCTGCCCATTTTTACTGCAATGGTAGTAACCATCATAGCCGTTCTTCGTTTTGCGACGACCATGCCCCAAAGACCAGCCACAGTCCGCGCACTTGATCAGTCCAGCGAAGAGCTGCAGCTCCCCATTCTTCTGTGAGCGTCGACGGGTATCGATCATCTCCTGCACACGCCTGAAGTCCTCTTCAGAGATAATGGCTTCATGGGTGTTCTCCACCTTGAACCATTCATCTCGTGGTTTTCGAACCTTCTTCTTGTTCTTGAAGGAGATATTGCTCTGTCGGTTGTGGATGCTATGCCCGATGTACACCTCATCTTTGAGAAGTTTTTTGACATGCGCTATCGTCCAGACATAGGCCTTGTCTTCGGGCTGACCGGCATAGATATGGGCAAAAGTGCCATACCGGTGGTAGTTGAGCCAGCCCGGTGAAGGAACCTTCTCATTTAGAAGGATGCGAGTGATCTTTGATGCGCCAGATCCATGGACAGCCAGGTCGAAGATCTTCTCCACGATCCAGCGGGTGTCCGGGTCAATGATCAGATGACCTTTCTGTTCCGGGTCACGCATGTATCCAAGCGGCGCATACGCACCACCGTGCAATCCATTCGTAAACTTGGTGTGCAGCGCAGCCTTTACCTTTTTGCTGGTCTGGCGGGCGTGCATCTCATTCAGGATGTTCAGGAACGGCGCCAGCTCACTCTCGCCGTTCAGGGTGTCCACATTGTCGTTGATGGCAATGTAGCGCACACCCTTGCTGGGGAAGTAGAAGTCCGTGTACTGACCGGTCATGACGTAGTTGCGTCCGAGTCGGGACAGGTCTTTTGTGATGACGCAGTTGATCTTGCCATCCTCAATGTCGTCGATCATCCGCTGAAAAGCAGGACGGTCAAAGTTGGTACCTGACCAGCCGTCGTCGATGTACTCGTCCACCACGTTCAGACCATGCTCTTGCGCGTATTGGCGGAGCATCATTCTTTGCGTGCTGATGCTGCCGGATTCACCGGACAGTTCATCATCACGGCTGAGTCTCATATAGAGTGCTGTATTGTATATCAGTTGCTTCAAGGAAATCCTCCTCTCGATCTTGAAACAACCCACGCTTACACAATACTTGCAGATCAAGTA